>JBEVKV010000272.1:0-3953 GCA_040509515.1 Pyrinomonadaceae bacterium
GACGAAGAAGGCCGAGTCGTCAATCGGGTTCTGGCCCGGCGCGGCGTCGTCGCTGTTGAGGGTGATGGTCATGGCCGAGGGCGAGTTGGTCTCGCCCCCGCCCGCGCCGCTCAGGGTAATGAAAAAGTTCTCGGCGCTCTCGATCAGTGCGTCGTTGGTGACGAAGACGGTGATGGTCTTCGTCGTCTCGCCGGGCTCGAAACGCAGCGTGCCGAGCGAAGCGTTGTAGTCCGACCGCTGGGAGGCCGTGCCGTCGAACGTGATGTAGAAGGCGTCGAAGACGCCGGACAGGTCGCCGACGCGCTGCACCGTCACCTGCACGCTCCCGTCCGCCTCGTTCGCCGTCAGCGCGTCGGTGCTGAACTGCACGGAGGTCGTGTCGTCGTTCGTGATCGTGCCGAGGCCCTGTGCGTCCGCGATGGTGCCGCCCGAAGGCTGCGAGAGGTTGACGAAGAAGGTCTCGTCCGGCTCGATGATCTGGTCGCCGTTGACGAGCACGGCCAGCGTCGCAGTGGTCGAGCCCGCGGGGAAGATCACGAGCCCGTTGAGGCCGATGGGCACGTAGTCGGATGGGAAGCCGCCCCCGGTTGCCGTCCCGTTGGCCGTCGCGACGCGCACCGCCACCGCCTCCGGGCTCGGTGCCGACAGGCTGAGGGTGAAGCTCGCGAGCGTCCGACCGCTCTGGCCCTCGGCGATGGTCATGTCGTTGATGGAGATGGCCGGCCCGTCGTTGTCGAATATCCTATAAACGCCGAGCCCGGCGGCGACGGTGGCGTTGGTCGGGTTCGAGAGGCTGACGTTGAACGTCTCGAACGGCTCATCCTCTGTGTCGTCGATGGCGGCGACGGCGAACGACTTTTCGACTTCGCCGGGGCCGAAAGTCAGCGTGCCCGAGGCGGCGACGTAGTCGCTCCCGGCCGCGGCCGTCACGTCGGCGGTTGCGTAGGCGACCGTCACCGTCTGGTCGGTCGGGTTCGACATCCTGACGCGCACCGTGATGGCGCTGCCGGCGGGCGACTCGGTGGTCGAGCCGGTTTCGATCCTCAGCGCGGGCACGGGGTCATCGTTGAGGATGACGCCCTGCGCCGTGCCGTCGCCGATGAAGGCGTTCGTCGGCTCGCTCAGACTCAGCGTGAACGTCTCGTCGGACTCGCGCACGTTGTCGCCCCTGACGTTGACGTTCACGATCTGGGAGGTCTGGCCCGCGCCGAACGTCAGGGTGCCGCTCGCGGGCAGGTAGTCTCCGTCCGGCGTCTCGGTCGCGATGCCGGGGCTCGTCACGTATTTCACCGTGATTGTCCTGGTGCTCGGGGTCGAGAGCGTAACGTTAAAGGACAGGTTGGTCGAGAAGGTGCCCTCGGCGGCCGCGGCGTCGGCGACGGAGATGGTCGGCCCGGGGTCGTTGTCGAGGATGTTGCCGACCGCCACGCCGTCGCTGATTAAGGCGTTGGCGGGCGAGCGCAGGGTGATGCGGAGGGTCTCGCTGTCTTCGTCGATGACGTCGCCGATGACGGCGACCCTGATCTTCTGGCTCGTCGTGCCGGGCGCGAACGTTAGGGAGCCGGGCGTGGCCCTGAAGTCCTGATTGAAGTCAGCAAGGAGGGCGAGGGGGAAGTAGCTCACCTTGACCGTCTTGACGCTCGGCTCGGAGAGGGTCACGGTGAACTCGGCCGCGTCCTCGCCCGCGTCGCCTTCGGCGAAGGTCGCGTCGCCGACCGACAGGCAGGGCAGCGGCGTCGTCAAGTTGTTCAGGAGGAGTGCGACCCTGTGGGCGGTCGTGTGCGTGACGGCGAGGTCGGTCTTGCCGTCCGCGTTGAAGTCGTCGGCGACTATCTGCGAGACCGGCCCGTCGGTCAGGAAGACGACGCGCGGGCGGAAAGTCCCGTCTGCGTTCCCGGTGAGGACGGAGACGCCTTCAGAGAACTCGTTGGGGATGGCCATATCGGCTATGCCGTCGCCGTTGAAGTCGGCGGAGACGGCCGACGTAGACCGCTCGCCGACCGCATAGGTAGTCGGCGCCCCGAATAGGCCCGTTCCCTTCTGCGGAAAGATGGCGCTACCCGAGGTGTTGGCGGGCAGCGCCGGCGCGGCGTGGAAGTCGCCATCCCCCACGCCGAGCATGATTATGAATCCGGGGGAACTCCCGAAGAATACGCCGTGGTCTTTGCTCACGGCGAGGTCGTTCGCGCCGTCCCCGTTAAAATCAGCGGCCGCGAGGTGGCGGGGGACAACGCTTGCGCTGAAGGCCCGCGGCGCGCCGAAGCCGCCCGCGCCATCGCCGAGCAGGACGGCCGCGCTCGACGAGCCGGAGAGGATGGCGGCAAGGTCTGTCTTTCCGTCGCCGTCGAAGTCGGCCGCGGTGACTTGGACGGGGACGGATGACGGGCCGGTGGGTACGAGGGCCGGGGCGGAGAAGCCGCCCGCCCCGTTGCCGAACAGGAGGCTGATGCCGTCGTTCCTGAGGGCCGCGGCCAAGTCGGGGTTCCCGTCGCCGTTGAGGTCGGCCGCGTCGAGGGCAAGGACGCCGTCCGTCAGGACGTTGAGCGGCGGCGCGAAGCCGCCGGCCCCGTCGCCGAAAAGTACGAGCGGCCTCTGACCGCTGCGCAAGGCGAGGTCGAGCTTGCCGTCTTTGTTGAAGTCGGCGGAGGCGAACGAGTCGGGGAAGCCGTCGACCGTGACCTCGCCCGCGCGGGTGAAATTGCCCGCGCCGTCGCCCAGAAGTACGTAGACGAAGTCGGGGTTCCCCGACCCGATGTCCCCCACCGCCACATCCGTTTTGCCGTCGTTGTTAAAGTCGGCGGCGTGCACCGAGATCGTTCGGGTGCCTATCGCGATGTTGACGGGGGCGCCGAAACCGCCGGCCCCGTTCCCGAGTAGCAGCGAGACTGCGCCCCTCTCGCTGTTCGCCACCATCAGGTCTGTCCGGCCATCGCCGTTGAAGTCTCCGGCGTCGAGGCCGGCGGGGAACCTCCCCGTGTCGAAGCGTGTGGGCACATCGAACCAGCCCGTCCCGTCATTCAGACGCACCTCGACACCGTTCGCGCCGGTCGCGGCGAGGTCCGGCCTGCCGTCGCCGTTGAGGTCGGCGGCGACGAAGGAGAAGGGCGTGCTGACCATGTCGAAACTCTGCGGGAGTCTGAAACTCGCCTCGGAACAGTTCGCGGAGGCGGAGGCCGTCGAGGCTCCCCAGAGCGTCAGGAATATAAGCGTCAGAGCCGCGGCGGCCTGCCGGGCAACGAACACCACTCGATTTTGATATGACATGATTTTCTTTCAGGCATCGCGGAGGCGGATGTGTGAGCGCCGATGTTAAGGGAGGAATGAGGCTCGCGTGCTTCTTCGCGCGGCGGGGTGTGAGTGCCTCGAATCATCCCGTGAGAATTTGCGATGGCGAGATACTATGGCCCTGCGGAAAATCAGTCAAGATATTTCGGAGCGGCTAAACATGGGCCGTGGCCCCGTCAGGTTGGGGAGTCGTTACGCGGAGGCGCTATTTTAGTCTGCCGTCCAGGCCATTGAACAGACGCGATTAGAGATGCCCTGCCTCATCGCGGACGTTTCACATCTCAATCAAGCTGGGGCTGTCCCGGCCGTATACAATAGCCGCTCCGGTTCGGATAGAGCGGAGGGGGATTAAGACCGCTTGCATCCTAAAATAATCATTCTGTATTCATGAAGTAGTACGACCACGCCGGTAACATTCTCTTAGAACGGCTATTTGTTTACAGCGACATCAAGCGGGGTGCCTGGAGAAGTAGCAACTCATCTGTGGCAACACTGCTTTATATAACGTAAAGCGCGATTATGTTATATAACTTTCCCGAGCCAGAGATGAGACTAGAAGCTATCCCTAAACCGGTTGACAACTGATTTAAGTTCCGTAGCTTACCAAGTCTATGACTTGGCGAGCAGTGACGGATAAGCAGTGGAAGCTCATTGAAGCACAACTTCCG
>JBEVKV010000273.1:0-3564 GCA_040509515.1 Pyrinomonadaceae bacterium
GGCGCCGCCGTGGTGGCGACGCCGGCCAAATGGTCGGCGGCGGGAGCCCTCCGCCCGTGCCCGCTTTAGAAGTAGTAGCGGGCGCCGAAGATGAAGCCGCGGCCGGCCACGTTCGTCCTGCCGAAGTTCAGGAAGAGCGTCGGGTCGGTCGAGGCGGCCAGCACGCGGCTCGGGATGGTGGTGAAATTCCTCCGGTTGAAGAGATTGAAAATCTCCGCGCGGAGTTGCAGCCGCTGGCTCTCGCCGTAGGTGCGGATGTTCTTCACGGCCGCGACGTTCGTGTTGATCGTCCCGCCCGTGCGGAGCGTGTTGGCGCCGAGCGTGTTGCCGAGCCCCGAGTTCGTCGGGTAGACGATGTAGAAGGCGTTCGGGTTGACGAGCACGCCCTGCGCGTTGGCGGTCGTGAACGTGCCGGGCGTGCCCGACGGGTTGACGCCGACGCGGTGCGTAGACTGCACGGTCGTGAGCACCGCCGACGGGATGATGCCCAACGTGTTCGCCGAGCTGATGACCGAGAACGGGGTGCCGTCGGCCAGCGTGGTCACGCCCGAGAGCTGATACCCGCTGAGCGCGCGGTTCAGGAACCAGTTGCCCCTGAAGACCTCGGGCGAGTTCCAGACGTAGCTGGCGACGAAGCGCTTCGGCTGGTCGAAGCCCGAGCGGGCGTAGTCGCAGTCGCCGATGCAGCGCGGGTCGGACGGGACGGTGCGGTTCAGGCCGCTGCCGCCGCCGAGCACGTCGTCGCCCGTCGAGAGGAACGCCGAGTAGGTGAAGTTCGTGTTGAACTGGAGCCCGCCGAAGTTGACCCCCGCGATGTTCACGTCACTGAAGCGCTTCTCGAAGGTGACCTGCCCCGAGTGGTAGATCGACTCGAAGATGCCATCGCCGATGATGGTCGAGCCGCGCGTCGGGTCGAGCCGGCCGCGGTTGTTGCAGAACGAGTCGGCGGCGAGCTGCGCCGTGGTGCAGGGCGCGAACTGGCCGATGGGCGCGAAGAAGCCGGGGTTCGACTCGTACTCGCCGACGAGGTTCTTGCCCTTCGTGCCGATGTACTCGACCTTGAGGACGTAGTCGCGGCCGAGCTGATACTGGCCGCTCACCGTCCACTGGTAAGACATCGGCTGGCTGACGCGCTTGTTCGGCGAGAAGAGGCGGTACTCCAGCTTGTTCGGGTCGAGACCGGCGGCGACCGCCTGCTCGGGCGTCTGGTTGGCGATGGCCGGCAGCCCGGTGTAGGGGCGCGCGCCCGAAATCTGCGCGCCGAACGTGTAGCCGAGCGGGAAGTTGCGCGAGACGTTGAGCAGGATGTTCTGGAAAATCTGGTCGTAGCTGATGCCGAAGCCGGCGCGGCCGACGAACCTGCCGCCGAGGAAGCCCTTCGGGTTCCAGGCGAAGCCCGCGCGCGGGCCGAAGTTGTTGACGTCGGAGCTGGCGTTCGAGAAGAACCCGAACGGGGTCGTGACGTACTCGTAGCGCAGGCCGAGGTTGAAGGTCAAATCGGCGTTGTAGCGCCAGTCGTCCTGAACGAAGTAGCTCTGCTCCCATGTGAGCGGGGTGATCTCGCCCGCGCCGTTGAACTTCGAGATGTTGGCGTTGCGGTCGCCGAGGAACGAGTTGAAGTCCGGGTAGGAGACCGAGCCGCGCAGGTTGGGGGCGAAGAAGTTGTTGAGCTTGTAGCGCAGGATGTTGACGCCCCACTTCAGGTTATGGTTACCCGTCGTGTAGGACATGTTCTCGGTGAACTCCATCACCTTGTCGTCACGACCCTGCGGGAAGTTGACGCTGCCGAGCGTGAAGGCGTTGGCCGCGGGGGCGCCGCTCACGTCGAAGGCCATGCCGAAGTTCTCGGGGAAGGCCAGCTTCTTGAGGCTGTAGGTGAAACGCGCCTCGTTGATCCAGACCGGCGTGATGGCGTACACGTCGTTGATGGTGAACGTGTGGTTGCGGCCGATCTGTCCCAACTCCTGCCCGTCGAGGTTGGCCGGAGAACCCGGGTCGACCGAGTCGTCGAAGATGTAGCGGAAGGAGAGCTGATCCTTGTCGTTAATCTTCGTGTTGATCTTGGGGATGTAGCGCTGGAAGTCGGTGCCGTAGGGGATGCCGCCCTGCCCGAGGAAGCGGTTGTAGGTCTGGAACGGGAGCGTGAACAGCGTGGGGCAGGTGGTGACGCTGGTCTGGCATGTGCCGGCCGTGCTGCTCACGTCGCGGACGACGATGGAGCCCTGAACGGTCGGGTCGTTCGCGATGGGGTAGGTGTTCGCGATGTAGTCCACGACGCCCGGGGCGAACCGCGCGGAGTTGGCGCGCAACTGGTCGAGCCCCGCCTGCGTGATGGCCGGGCGCGTGGCCGCGCCGACGGTCTGGCGGAAGTCGTTCCAGTCGGCGCTGAAGAAGAAGAACGTGTGGTTCTTCACGACGGGGCCGCCGACGACGAAGCCGTACGTGCTGTCGTTGGTCACGCTGCGGACGCGGCGCAGAATCTCCTTGTCGCTCAGGCTGGAGTTGGCCGGGTTGTTGCGCAGCGAGTTGAAGTTGAACTGCTGGGTGGTGGTCAGCGCGTCCAGACCGTTGCCGCCCCACGAGTAGTGGCCGATGCCGTGGAACTCGTTGGTGCCCGACTTGGTGATCTGGTTGACGTAGGAGCCGGCGTTGCGGCCGAACTCGGCCGACGGCGTGTTGGTGATGATCTGGAACTCGCCGATGGCCTCGGGCGGAAGGTTCTGGCGCGGGATCGAGAGCGACTGGTCGTTATTGTTCGCGCCGTCGATGGTGAAATTGTTCGAGCGGGTGCGGTTGCCGTTGACGGCGAAGCCCGAGCCGGGGCGGCCGTTCTGGTTGGGCAGCACGCCGGGGTTGAGCAGCGCGAGGCCGTTCAAGCTGTTGCGGCCGGGCAGTTCGAGGATGCGCGTCTGGTCGACGGTCTTGGCGACCTGGCTCTGCGTCGTGTCGAGCATCGCGCCCGAGGAGACGACCGTCACCTGCTCGGCGACGCCGCCCGCCTTGAGCATGAAGTCGGACTTCGAGTCGACGCCGACGCTGACGCCCACCACGGAGGAAGCGCCGCCGAATCCGGCCTTCTCCACCTTGACCGTATATTCGCCGACGGGCAGGCCGGAAATGCGGTAGAGCCCTTCGTCGTTGGTCGTGGCCGTCCGGCTCGCGCCGGTGCCGACGTTGGTGGCGGTGATGACGGCCCCGGGCACCGCCGCGTCTTGCTCGTCGAGGACGGTGCCGACGATGTTGCCGTTGATTGTTTGCGCCGCAGCGGCCGTCGCGAAAATACAGACGAACGCCAACAGCGCAGCCAAAGAAGCTAGCCTGTTGCTCTTCTGTGTGTTCACGTACACTTCTCCCTCCAAGAACTATTGTGTTTGGGGCTACCCTTGGGTAAGACTTCGACCTGCTGGCTGGTAGAACGGAAGGCGAACCTGGTGGCACCAGGACGTTACGGATTTGGACTGGTGCCGGCGAGTTTGACGGACGGCAACAGCCGTGCCGCCTGCGGGCGGGGTGTGAGGTGTAGAAATTCCTGAGGTTTACGCGCGGCCGTGAATCCACACGGCC
>JBEVKV010000274.1:0-4699 GCA_040509515.1 Pyrinomonadaceae bacterium
ATCTCGGCCCCCGAAAGTCCGGGCGGCTGATTCTTTCCGCCGGGCAGGCGGCGCTTCAGCAGTCCTTCTTGATGATGCTCCGCCGCCGCCGCTCGGGCGGGGTGCGCTTGTTCATCAGCTTCTTGTGACGCGCCGTCAGCATGTGCGAGAGCGACTGGTGCTTGAGCCCGAGCCTGCGCGCGGCGCGCGAGACGCTGCCCGCCTCCATCTCAAGCGCCTGCTCGATGAGCCGCGCCTCCAACTCGTGCACCGCGCCGTAGAAGCTGAAGGTCTTGTCGTCGAGCTGCATCCCCGCCAGCCGCTTGACGACCACCTCCGCGCACGCCCTGAGCCGCGCGATGTCCTCCGCGTCCTGCGTGTCCTTGAGGAACTCGTCGGCGTGCCGGTAGACATCGGCCGCCTCGGCCGCCGACACGCGCCGCGACTCGCCGTGCTCCTCGATGAGCGTCAGCGCGGCCGTCCCCGCCTGCGTGTTGGCGCCGGCGTCGCGCGCCACGCGCATCGCCTGCCGCAGGATGCCGACCGAGCCGTCGCCGCTCCCGAGCCTCGCCCAGATCATCCCCTGCAAAGTCAGCGCGTCGGCCAGCAGCGCGGCCTCGCCGCCCTGTTCGAGCGTCTTGACGACGCCCGCCACGACGCGGTCGGCCTCGCGGTACTTCTTCTCGGCCAGCAGCACGCGGGCGCGCGTCTCGTCCACCTGCGCGAGGTTGCCCGGGTCTTTGAGCTTGGTGAGGATGAGCTGCGCGCGGTCGAGCTGCTCGTGCGCGTCAGCGTAGCGGCCGAGCTTGTAGAGCAGGAAGGCGAGGTTGTTTAAGTTGGTGCCGCAGTACCTTTCGTGCTTCGCCTGCTCGTAGTGGAAGATGGCGGCGGTGAACTCCAGGATGGCGCTGTCGAAGTACTCCGCCCGCCGCTCGGCGGTGCCGAGCCGCCTGTAGATGAGCCCCTTCTGCCCGTGCCAGCGTCCCTTGAGCGCGTCGCCCGCCAGGCCGAAGAGCGGCTCGGCCTCCTTGAGCAGGTCGAGAGCCTCGTAATACTTGTTCTCGCTCACGTCGACGAGGGTGCGCCTGATCAGGATTTTGGCCTTCAGCTCGACATCCGCGTCCGTCAGAGACTTCATCGCCTCGGTCATCATCAGGCGCGCCTCGTCGAACGCGCCCTGACGCCAGTAGCAGATGCCCAGCTCGTACTGCGCCTCCGAAGCCTTCGACGCCACCCCCTGCGAGCGGAACGTCTCAAGCGCCTCGTAGAGAAGGTCTTTCGCTCGCTCCTGCGCGCCGGGGAGGTGTTTGGTGCTGCCGAGCCAGCCGGTCAGAGTGCCGCACTGGAGCAGGACTTCGGCCTCGGTCGTGGCCTCCATCCGCGCGGTCTCCGGCCTCTGCCCGACGCCCCGCCACAGGTCGCCCAGCGCCTCGCCGGCGGCGTCGAACTGACCCTTGAAGATAAAGTCCGCGGCCTGCCGGCAGCGCGCGAGCGCGCGCTCGTCGGCGGCTACCGGGGGGCCATCTAGTTGCTTCAGGTATACATCTGCTAAAGTCATGTGAGGTCAGCCTTTCTTCGGCCCTGCAAATTCCTTGCATGGGCATCAATGCCGCCAAGACATTGAGAATTCACGCGGCGACTGTTGTGGTTAACCCTCATAAAACGAAAGGTGTATGGAGATGTTTAAGATAATTCGTGCTTCCATGTTTGTTTTACTGCTGGCCTGCGCGGGGCAGGCGGGCGAAATTCAGAACGGATCGCCCCAGTCTGTGCCCCAGCCTACGCCGCAGCCTATGACGATCCCCGCGCAGGAAGAGCCGGTGACGCCGGAGGCGGAAGCCGACCTGACTTTTGGCTTGTCGGACACACTCACCAAAGCCGCGTTGTCAGTTCTCGACAACGTGCTGGCGCTGCTCTAAAACACGCGCAGACCAATCCGACTAAGGCTGCCTGATGGCGGTTCAGGGTTAGTGTGCCTTGTGCGAGCCGAGAGGAGGGGGCGATGCGCACTTGCGGAGATTAGCGCGAGACGGGATTGAATGCAATAGTTTTGGCATGGGAATTTTATCTGAACGCAAAATTGTCGCCCCGGGCGGCGGCGGCCGCGGCCGGAGATGTGGAGTTTTTTTACGACTCCGCGGTCGCATTTACGCTGCGCGGGAGCGGGGCGGGCCTGAGTCCCGCCCCGCTCCCGCGCGGGGTTTTAAAGCGTGCGCCGCGCCGTAAGGTGGCGTCAAAACTTTTTCGCGACGGCGTCGCTCCAAGCCGCGACGACCGCGGAGGCTTCGAGCGTGCCGGTGTTCTCAAGCCGCAGCTTCCAGGTGCCGGCCGTGACGCCGCCCTCGACGAAGATGGTGCGGAAGAAGCCGCGCGATTCGGGCGAGCCGGCGAGGTTCTTGCCTCGGACGGCCGCCTTTTCGTCGGCGAGCGTGGCCGAGACCTGCGCGCCGGCCATGAAGGTGACGCCGAAGCTGGCGGCTGTCCCGACGGGAATCTCGATCTCGACGGACTGCCCGGGCGCGAGCTTAACCTCTTTGGCGAACGCCGGGCGGAAGTCTTCGTCCGCGATGAAAGCGTCGCCCACGCGCGCGGCGTAGGATACTTTGAGGAACGCGTGCGCGCCGCTCGCATCCCGGTCGAGCTGTCCGGGGAACTGCCGCCGCCCCGCCGCTTCCGGCCGCGCGGGGTTGTGGTCGCCCTTCGGGCCGACGGCGAGGCGCGGCTTGACGAAGCTTGAGAAGTCGGCCGTGCCCGTCAAATCCGTGTGGACGTTCTTCGAGAGCGCGTTGTCTCTGATAATCCAGAGCGCCGACTCGACGGGGACGACGCCGTCGTTCCAGACGACGGTCTTGCACATGACGGGCAGCGGGTTGCCGGCCAGCACGGAGAACTTCACGCCCTTGCGGTTGACGTTGACCTTGTTGAACTCGGCGACGACCGAGGGCTTGAGCTGGCGCATGGCCTCGACGTTCTTCCCCAGAAGCTCGAAGGTCGAGTTCATCACGTCGGCGCAAGGGCTCCCCATGTTGGGCGTGCCGAGCATGACGAGGTGCGCGATCTGCGGGCGGCCGTCCGCGCTCGGCGGCATGAAATTGTGTATGTAGTGGCGCGTAATCAGCCCGCCCATCGAGTGCGCGACCACGTCGACGTGCCACGCGTTTCGGTCTTCCTGCGCGTAGCGGATGTATTTGCCGACCTGCTGCGAGTTCTCGAAGATGCCGTTCGTCGGCCCCGCCGAGAGGAACTCGCCGCCCGTGTTCATCAAGCCCTTCTCCGGCTTCTCGCCGACGGGGAAAGCCTTCCAGTCGTAGCTGTGCGAGGTGGTCAGGATGTTCTGCCACGACTCCCACGCGCGCCAGTTGCTCCAGAGCCCGTGAACGAGGACGAGGGGCTTGGGCGCGACCTTCAAATTCTTCGTCAGCTCGTCGGTCTTCTTGCCGCCCTCCTCAAGCTCGGCCTTGATGCGCTGGACGAGGCGTGGGCGACCGTCGTCGAACCACGCGTAGCCGGACGAGTCCCAGACCATCTCGACCTCGCGCTCCTCGCCGGGGTCGAGCCGGACGGAGACGACGTTGTCGGCGAGCGGCGCGTCGGCGCGCGCGCCGTCCCACTTGTCGCCCTTGTAGGTCTCCTTGAAGCGCACGTCGGCGTACTTCGTCTCGCCCGAGGCGTTCAGCACCTTCGCCTTAATCTTGACGAGGTTGCCGTCAATTGTCCCGCTCTGTTCGGCGATCTCCTGCCAGTTCGCGAGGTCGGGGAAGCGCGGGTGCTCGAACTTCATGTCGATGAGCCGGAGCGGCGCGCCGCACTTTTGCAGGCTCCACGAGAGCGTCTCGGTCACGTTCTGCCAGGTGCGCGTGAAGTTGCCGCTGAGGCGGGTGGGGTCTGAGGGGTCGAGACGGTGCGTGCCGTCGCTCGTCAGGGAGTTGCCGTCGATGGTCGTCTCGGTCGGCGGCATCGTCAGCGTCTTACCCTCCTTCGGGACGCACTGGCCGCTGTAGGTGCTCTTCTGCTCGCCCGTCGTCTTGCCCTTGATCTGCGGGACGCCGACGCTGACCGTGTAGGTGCCGTCGGCGTTGACGCCGACGTTGACGTTGGCTTCGAGGCCGCCGGCGTTCCCGGACGTTTCGGTCTTCGAGGTCGAGGTGCCGGTCATCACCTGCCACGTCTTGCCGCGGTCGCAGGAGTTGCGCTCCTTCGCCGAGACCGTCTCGTTCGAGGTCATCGTGTGGTTGACGGTGGCGCGGCCGGCGCTCGAACCGTTGCGCTCGGGGCTCTCGATGACGGCGACCGTCGCGCGGTAGTCGTACTTCATCTCCCAGTTGGTCGTGTCCTCGCCGCGGCCTGAGACGCGCGGCACGGTCTTGTTGTTCGTGTTCGTCTGCGTCCGCGTGTAGGTGACGACGCCCGTCCAAGCGCCCGAGCAGGCCGCGGCCTTCTTCGGCGCGGCGGTCGCGGCGGTCTGCGCGCCTGACTTCGCGGGCGCGCGCCTCGTCTGCGCCCCGGCAGGCATCAGCCCCGAGGCGAGGGCGGCGAGGAGGACGGCGGAACAGTGTTGTCTCAGCTTGCGGTTCAGCGCGGCGCGTACGTTCATTACGGGTCGTTACCTTTGACTGAAGGGTTCGGCCGGGACTCCGGCCTTCAGACGGTAACGCGCAAAACGCGCGCGGCGCGTATCAGCGGAATGTGAAGATGTGCGGAGGGAGAATCAAACACGGAG
>JBEVKV010000275.1:0-7818 GCA_040509515.1 Pyrinomonadaceae bacterium
CCTCGAACTTTAAACCTTGAAACGTCGGTCGGCCGTCACTCGCGGCGCGCGCCGGGTCGGCCCGGGCGCTCCGGGAGCAGGCGGACGGGGACGGTGGCGCGCTGGCCGCCGCCGCGCACGACCTCGACCTGCACCACGTCGTCGAACTTGTGCTTGTCCATGATGCGGTAGAGGTCGTTCTGCGTCTCGACCTTCTCGCCGTCGATGGCGGCGATGATGTCGCCGACGACGAGGTCGCCCTCGGGCGTCTCGGAGAGCCCGCGCAGGCCGGCCGCGGCAGCCGAGCCGTTCGGGTCAACCTGCAAAATCAGCAGCCCCGTCTCGACCGGCAGGCGTATCCCGCGCAGGTCTGTGACGGCGCGCGGGTAGATGCCGAGCTTGGGCCGGACGACGCGGCCGTCGCGGATGAGCTGCGGGATGATGCGCTTGGCGATGCTGACCGGGATGGCGAAGCCGACGCCGACCGAGCCGCCGCCGTCGGGCGAGAGAATCTGCGAGTTGATGCCGATCATGCGCCCCTGCGAGTCGAGCAGCGGGCCGCCCGAGTTGCCGGGGTTGATGGAGGCGTCGGTCTGGATGGCGCCCTCGATGATGCGGCCCGTGCGCGCCTCAATCGGCCGCTGAAGTCCGGAGATGACGCCGGTCGTCAGCGTCCGGTCGAGGCCGAACGGATTGCCGATGGCCAGAACCTTCTGCCCGACCGAGAGGCGGTCGCTGTCGCCCATCGGCACGACCTTCAGAGCCTCGCGCGCGCCCGTAATCTGGATGACGGCGAGGTCGGTGTCCGGGTCGCCGCCGACGACGCGCGCCGGGTAGGTCTTGTCGCCGCCGAGGCTGACCGTGACCACGTCCGCGCCCTCGACGACGTGGTTGTTCGTCAGGATGTGCCCCTGATCGTCGATGACCGAGCCGGTGCCGCCGCCGCGCCGGCCCGCGTCGAAGTAGCTGCGCGGCTGCCGCGTCGTGTTGATTGAGACGACGCCGGGCGAGATGGCGCGGAAGACTTCGATGTTGTTCTGCTCGTCGGTGGCGACCGAGGGGTCGGTTATCCCCGCGACGTTGGCGGTCGCGGCCGCGTCGTCGGGGTTGAAGGCGGCGGTCGGCCGGTTGAAGTGCGCGCCCCAGCGGTCGAAGCACGCGACGCCGGCCGCGGCGAGCACCGCCGAGAGCAACGCGATGGACAAAATCTGACGTGCGGAGACTTGGTACATGACTTTGTTCCTTGAAGATTTCATAAAGTACCCGCCGGTAAAAATTCTCATTTAGGATGCCCGCCGCAACGCGACCGTTGCGCGCTGCGGGCGGGCGGGCCCGCAGGCCCGCTTCGGGCATCTTCCGGCGCGGGGGACAATCTTACTACGAAGCGCCGCCCGCGTCGGTTCGCGCGCGCGACTTCTGTCCCCGGCGCACACCTCCGCCTTGATTCGGCCGGCGGGGCGAAAAAGTTCCGTGGATGGTTCGGGCGCGCGGGTCGCGCGCGTGGCCCGGGGAGTTTAGGCGAAGAGGCGGAACAGCGAGGCGAGCGCCTCGGGCGGATGCCAGCCGAGCGCGGCGGCGCCCGTGGCGGCGTGGACGCACATTAATGCGAGGTAGAGCCCGAGCACGAAGTGGAGGCCGCGCCGCGCGAGCGCGAAGTGCGAGAAGCGGTAGAGCGTGTAGGCGACGAGCGCGCCCACGGCGAGCTTGGTCGAGATGAAGGGCGCGTTGCCGAGGTCGAGCAGGTAGGCCATCAGCCCGTTGCCCTCGGTCGCCACGCCGCCGCGCACCCAGAGGATGGTCAACTGCGCGTCGAGCCAGTTGAGGAGGAAAAGCAGCAGGCTTTTCGATAAGACGCTCATCGAAGGTCGCTCCCTTGCACGGCCAACCTCGTTTAACTACCGCCCCTGAAACGACCGAACCCCCAAGTCCCGAAGGACATTGGGGGTTTCGGCAGCACCAGCGGAAGAAAGAAAAACTTCTCTAACCTTACGCCCTCAAGAAACTCCTAATGCGCGCCCGCTTCCAAAGCGCGCGCGCGGCGGACTCCGGCCGTCAGTTATCGCCCGTGCGGCGGTACTCGGTGGTGCCGCGGTTGTTCACGTCGACGGTGCGTATGCCGTCGCGCGTGCGCTCGACCTCGTAAGTCCCCCAGTCGAAGCGCAGCCGTCCGTCCGTGTAGGTGCCCCGGAAACTCTGGTTCTTCGAGAGCGAGCGCGCGGTGGCGCTGCCGTCGGCGCGGATGGTCAACTCGGCCTCGCCCGTGTCGGTCGTGCCGCGGAAAGTCCCGCGCATCCAGCGCGGCACGCGGCCGCCGTCGTCGTTGTCGTCGTCCCCGTAGCCGCCGCCCGAAGAGTTGGTGGTCAGGACTTCGGAACGCCTGCCCGAAGCAGCGCGGATGCCCTCGTCCACGCGGCTCACGTCCCACGATTCGGACGCGTTGAAGCGTATACGCCCGTTGTCGTAGGTGCCCTGCTCGCGCGAGCCGTTGTCGTAGACGGCCGTGGCGTCGCCGTCGCGCGAGACCGTCAGGGTGACGCGCCGCCGGTTCGGCGCGGAAGGGCTGCGACCGTAGAAGGTGCCGACGAGCCAGCGCGGGACGCGCCTGTCGTCACGGCCGCCTCCGCCGCCTCCGCCGCCCGCCATGTTGTAGCTCGCCTGCTGGATGCTGCCGTTGCGGTTATCGACGACGGCCTCGTAGGTGAACGTGCGCGGGCGCGCGCCGTCGGGGGGCGTATGCGTCCCCGAGCCGCGCACGCCGGTCTGCCTGTCCGAGACGCGCCACGTCTGGGTGCGCGACTGGTCGAAGGTGACGCTCTCCCATGTGCCGCCGCGCTCTTGGATGATCTTCCCGCTCACGCCGACCTGCGCGCGCTCGATGGCGTAGCGCGTCTGCCTGTCCTGCGCCGACGAAGGCGCGGCGGCCGCGACTATCAGCAGCAGCGCCACAAGTCCTGCGACGCCGGCGAACGACCGGCGGCTCCGTACGTTGTACATAAAATCTCCTCCTCGGTTGGTCATGTCTGCGGAAGTTTGCGGGAGATGCCTTCGGCGGCGCGAAGGAGCGTGCGCCGCGTCGAGCATACGATGGCGGCCACCCGCCCGCGGGATGGCCGTCTTAAATTACCGACGCGTTCAAGAGGCGGCGGCCTCTTCGGGGGTGATGATGCGGAGGCGCGGCGAGTCCTGGAGGACGCGCGTGCCGGGCGGGACGGAGTGCGTCAGCCAGACGTTGCCGCCGATGACGGAGCCGCGCCCGATGACGGTGTCGCCGCCGAGAATGGTCGCGCCGGCGTAGACGACCACGTCGTCCTCGATGGTCGGGTGGCGCTTGGTGTGGCGGAGCAGTCGGCCGTCGGCGTCCTTGTCGAAGGAGAAGGCGCCGAGCGTGACGCCCTGATAGAGCTTGACGCCCGCGCCGATGACGGCCGTGCCGCCGACGACGACGCCGGTGCCGTGGTCGATGAAGAAGCTCGGGCCGATGCGCGTCCCCGGGTGGATGTCGATGCCGGTGCGGCTGTGCGCGTGCTCGGTCATGATGCGCGGGATGAGCGAGACGTTCAGCTCGTGCAGCTCGTGCGCCAGCCTGTAGGTCATGATGGCGTAGAGCCCGGGGTAGCTGAAGATGATCTCGTCGTAGCAGCGCGCGGCCGGGTCGCCGTCGTAGGCGGCGCGCACGTCCGTGGCGAGGATTTCGCGCACCGAGGGCAGACGCGCGATGAACTCTTCGGCGCACTCGGTCGCCTGACGGTCGGTGACGGGGCAAGCCTCTTCGAGCCGGTGCCCGTGCCCCGCGGCGCGCGTTATCTGCTCGGTCAGAGTCTCGTAGAGCCACGCGACGCGCGACTCGACGTGCAGGCGCAACGAAGCGCCGGTCAGCCCCTGCGCGCCGGCGTAGCCGGGGAAGAGAAGCTCCTGCAGCGCGTCGAGCGCGGCGACGGCCGCGTCGCGCGACGGCAGCGGCCGCCGGTCGAGGTGGTGAATCTTCACCCCCTCGTCCGTGTACGACTCGACGAGCGTGCGCGCCGCGCGGCTGACCTTCTCGTTCATTATTCAAGTAGACGGTAGATGGTAGACAGTAGTCGGTAGAAAAACCTTCGGAGTCGAAGCGCCCGAAGGTCAGTGGCAACGCCCGGAGGGCGGAGCCTGCCGTCTACCGACTACTGTCTACCGTCTACTCATTCGATCTCAATCCCGCGCTCCTGTGCGATGCCGCGGGCTTTCATGATGATGTCGTCGTCGGGCGGCTCGGAGCCCTCCATCCAGGCCGCGACCTCTTTGACGGGGCGGCCGAGCGCGACGGCGAACTTCTCGTCGTCCGACCCGAAGCCGTTGTCGCGCAGGCGGCGCAAAAGTTCGAGCCCGCCGGCCGCGTCCGTGCCGCGGTCGTCCACGGGGTTGTCGTTCGACTCCGTCACCGCGTCTGTAATCTGCGAGTTCACTGCCGTCTCTTCAGCCATTGTTGGTCGCCCCCTGCTGCTGGTCTCCCTCGGTCGCGTTGTATCCGATGTCCTGAATCTTCTTAATCAGCGTCTTCTGCTGCACGACTTTATCGTCGAAGTTGACGACCGCCGTCTTCCCGCCGAAGTTGACCTCGGCGCTGTGGACGCCGGCCGTGTCTTCGAGCGTGTCCTTGATGAGCCCGGCGCACGCATCGCAATGCATGCCCTCGATGTGTAATTCGGCCTTCATGTGTTTTAAGTCTCCCCCTCGAATCCGCCGCGCGCGCCGTCGGAAAACCCTTCAAGGGCTCCGCGCGGCCCGGCGCGTCGGGTGAATTATCGTCTTGCCTCGGTTGCCGCGTATTATAGCTCAGCCCGCGCCGCGCAGGCCACGCGCGGGCGCGTGAGTCCGGACGGACGGGACTTTAAACGACGAGGACGGGGTGAGATTTTGGACGAGCCGCTTGAGGAGTTGACGATTGCCGAGGCGCTGCGCGAGGCGGCGACGGCGCTGCGCGTCGCGGGGCTGGGCGAGCCGCGGCGCGAGGCCGGCTCGCTGCTCTCGCACGCGACGGGGCGCGACGCGGTGTTCCTCATCACGCACGCCGACGAGGCGCTGACGCCGGCCGTCAGCGCCGTCTTCCGCGACGCGGTCGCGCGCCGCGTCGCGGGCGAGCCGTTCCAGTACATCGCCGGCCGTCAGGAGTTCTACGGGCTGGAATTCGAGGTCACGCCGGACGTGCTCATCCCGCGCCCCGAGACAGAGCTGCTCGTAGAGACGGCGCTCGAACTTTTGAAAGAGATTGACGCGCCGCTCGCGTGCGACGTGGGGACGGGCTCGGGCTGCATCGCCGTCACGCTGCTCCACGAGCGCGCGGACGCGCGCGGCTTCGCGCTCGACATCTCCGACCGTGCGCTCGAAGTCGCCGGGCGCAACGCCGAGCGCCACGGCGTCCGCGGGCGTCTGCGACTGCTCGTCTCCGACTGCTTCGACGCGCTCGGGGCGGGCGAACATGAAGGCGTCCGCTTCGACCTCGTCGCGTCGAACCCGCCCTACGTCGCCGAAGTAGACCTCGAAGGTCTGCAACGCGAGGTGCGCGAGCACGAGCCGCGCGTCGCGCTGACGCCGGGCGGCGACGGCCTCTCGGTCATCCGACGCCTTGTCGCGGAGTCGCCGCGCTTCCTCAAGCCGGGCGGCGTGCTCCTTCTGGAGATAGGCTTTAACCAGCACGAGCGGGTCGCCGCGCTCATCGACCCGGCGGTCTGGGCGCTGCTCGACATACACAAAGACTTGCAGGGCATCCCGCGCACCGTCGCGCTCAAGCTCGTCTGATGGTAAAATCCGCTGGCCTAAAACCCGAACAAATTATGGACAAATTCAGAATTACCGGCGGCCGGCCTTTGAGCGGCCGCGTGACCGTAAGCGGGGCGAAGAACTCGGCGCTGCCGTGTCTGGCGGCGGCGATACTGACGCCCGAGACCGTCACCCTCCACAACGTCCCTTACGTGCGCGACTGCATGACGCAGCGCCGTCTGCTCGAAGACCTCGGCGCGACCGTGCTCGTGCCCGACCTGCGGACGCACAAGATAACGGCCGCCAACATCGAGCTGTTCGAGGCCCCGTACGAGCTGGTCAAGACGATGCGCGCCTCGGTGCTCGCGCTCGGGCCGCTCGTCGCGCGCTTCGGCAAGGCGAAGGTGAGTCTGCCGGGCGGCTGCGCCATCGGCACGCGCCCCATCGACCTCCACCTCGAAGCGTTGAAGCTGCTCGGCGCGCAGGTGAGCTTGGAGGCGGGCAACATCGTCGCGCGCGCGCCGAAGGGCGGCAGGCTCGTGGGCGCAGACGTTAACTTCCAGAAGGTGACCGTGACGGGCACGGAGAACCTCATGATGGCGGCGACGCTCGCGCGCGGCACCACCACCTTGCGCAACGCGGCGCGCGAGCCCGAGGTCGAAGACCTCGCCGACCTGCTCAACCGCATGGGCGCGCGCGTGCGCGGCGCGGGCACCGACACGATAACCGTCGAAGGCGTCGAAGCGCTGGGAGCCGCCGAGCACACCATCATCCCCGACCGCATCGAGACGGGGACGTTCCTCGTCGCCGCCGCCATCACCGGCGGCGAGTTGGAGGTGAAGGACTGCCAGCCGCTCCACCTCGGCGCGGTCATCGAGCGGCTGCGCGACGCGGGCGTCGAGATAGAAGAGGTCAACCCGACGACCCTGCACGCGCGCCGGAAGCCTTCGGGGCTGGTCGCGCGCGACGTGACGACCGAGCCCTACCCGGACTTTCCGACCGACATGCAGGCGCAGTACATGGCGCTGATGACGCAGGCCACGGGCTCGGCGCGCGTCACCGAGACGATTTTCGAGAACCGCTTCATGCACGCCTCGGAGATGCAGCGCATGGGCGCGTCGATTCGCGTGGAGAGCAACAGCACGGCCGTCGTCGAAGGCCCGACGGAGCTTTCGGGCGCGCGCGTGCAGGCTTCCGACCTGCGCGCCTCGGCCTCTCTGGTGCTGGCGGGGCTCGCGGCCCGCGGCGAGACGATCATCGAGCGCGTCTACCACATCGACCGCGGCTACGAGAAGATCGAGGCCAAGCTGCGCGCCGTCGGCGCCGACATCGAGCGGCTCAGATGATCACGCTGGCGCTCTCGAAGGGGCGGATCTTCGACGAGATCCTGCCGCTGCTCGACGCGGCCGGCGTCGGTGTGGCCGAAGACCCCGAGAAGAGCCGCAAGCTGATCATCGGCACCAGCCGCAGCGACCTGCGCCTGGTGCTGGTGCGGGCGTCGGACGTGCCGACCTACGTGCAGTACGGCGGCGCCGATCTCGGTGTCGTCGGCAAGGACACGCTGCTCGAGCACGGCGGCGACGGCCTCTACCAGCCGCTCGACCTGGCGATCGCGCGCTGCCGCATGAGCGTCGCGGTGCGCGCCGACTTCGACTACGCCGGTGCGGTGAAACAGGGCTCGCGCATCCGCGTCGCGACCAAGTACACGCAGATCGCCCGCGACCACTTCGCCAACAAGGGCGTGCACGTCGACCTGATCAAGCTGTACGGCTCGATGGAGCTGGCGCCGCTGACCGGCCTGGCCGACGCGATCGTCGACATCGTGTCGACCGGCAACACGCTGCGCGCGAACCAGCTGGTCGAGGTCGAGCACATCATGGAGGTGTCGTCGCGCCTGGTCGTGAACCAGGCCGCGCTGAAGCTCAAGCGCGACCGGCTGCGGCCGCTGATCGAGGCCCTCGAGGCCGCCGTCGAACGATGAGCCTGCAGCTGCGTCAGCTCGATACGCGAAGCGCGGATTTCGAAGCCGGCTTTGCGCGCTTGCGCCACTGGTCGGCCGAGGCCGATGCGGCGATCGAATCGAGCGTGGCTGCGATCCTGGCCGAC
>JBEVKV010000276.1:0-26904 GCA_040509515.1 Pyrinomonadaceae bacterium
GGATTCCAGATCGCCGCCTTTTGGTTGCTCTGGTTACTAAATATAGCTATTATAGCCATAGTAGGAGTGATGACAATGCAAACTGTGAATATCGCGGAGCTGAAAAACAACCTGAGCGCGTATCTGGAACAGGTTAGGAACGGTGAGGAATTGATCGTCAAAGATCGTAACCGCCCCGTCGCGCGGCTGGTGCCACTGACTTCGGGCGAAGACTTAGACGCCGAGGAAGAGGCCCTCGTCGCGGCGGGACTGATGCGCCTGCCCACGAAAGAAAAGTCCGACAATTTCCTCTCCCTGCCCGCACCACAGGTGGCGATGGCGGACATCCGAGCGGTGATCCGGGCCGAGCGCGATGAAGACTAAGCGGAAGACCGAGAGCGCCTTTTGGGACACGAGTGTGATCGTGCCGCTCTGCTGTCAACAAAGCTTGAGCCAGAGTCTGCGCAAGCGTTGGCGCGAGACGGCGCGCGTCGTCGTATGGTGGGGGGCGACGGTCGAGGTCCGCAGCGCAATCAGCCGTCTGCACGCCGAAGGTATATTGACCGCTAAGGGGCGGCAGAACGCCCTAGGGCGTCTGGAAGTTTTACGGCAGGAGTGGCGTGAGATGATGCCGAGCGACAAGGCACGCAGCATCGCAGAGGGATTGCCGGACGCCTACGGCCTGCGCGCGTTAGATTCGTTCCAGCTCGCGGCGGCTCTTGTGTGGTGCAACGAAAAGCCGAAGAACCGCGTATTCGTCTGCGACGATTCAAAGTTGTCAGCCGCCGCCCAGGCGGCTGGCTTTACCGTCGTGCCGTAAAGGCGGCCCGTGTGATTCAGTTGGGGCACTCACATATAAGCGATGACGTGGATAAGCATCACAGACCGACTGCCTGATAAGGATTGCGCAGCACTTGTTACCGACGGACAACATGTGACCTTGGCCGATTGGACGGAGCGCGACGGGTGGATATTAGACCGCAGCGATAAAGCGTTCGGAATTACGGCCACATCGCTCACACATTGGATGCCGTTGCCGGCGCCGCCTACACAGGATCATCGGGAAGTATTCATCACTCCTTGATTACAGTCTCGCGGGAGAACTTGACGGTACCCTGCTATCATTCCCGATTCGCGCAGGAAAGTAATATCAGAGCCTTCACTTGAGTGCTTCTCTTTAATACGACTAGCCTTACACTCCTCAGGAAGTTTGGCAGAAAGGTGGGCAGGCGAGAGCCTGTTTGGTGTCGCCATCTAGGGGCAGGTGTCGCACTTCCCACTTGCCTCGAATCAATCGTTGCAACACAACCTCTCGGGTGTCTTAAACAGCGCAGGCGAGTTATTTATGGACGAGTTGCGCAGAAACCTGTCGTCGCCGTTAGAACTTTGATGAGTGTAAGCTTTGATCCGCCATGAACAAAGGTTTGCAGTATTACCTGCGTAAAATTGAAACCCTCCGCATCGGCCGGGCGCACAACGCGCCCGCACCCCACAAGCCTCTCCTCCTTCTAGCAGTACTCGACCTCATGGAATCCGGCGAAATCAACACGAACCGGATCGAACCGTCGCCGCGGCTCGTCGAAGCCTTTCTCAGATACTGGAAGCAAATTGGGACCAGCCACGCACGGGTCTTCCTGCCGTTTTACCACCTGAGGACCTCCGGTTTTTGGCACTTGCACCCGCGCGACGGGAAGGAAGCAGCGTTGGACTCAGTGCGCGCATTCAACGCGATGTCCCAACTAGCGATTACAGTCGCCTACGCCAGCCTCGATGCAGAGTTCTTCGCCTTACTGCTCAATCCAGAGTCGCGCGAATGCGTGCGACAGACAATCGTCGATACGCACCTGCCTCATCACCAATTCCTGATCGCGGCCGTCATCAACGAAAACAAGGAGGTCACTGACGTCGAGCGAAAACTTCTGCGTCGGGCGGAAAAGGTGTCTGCGGCTGATGACGTACCTGAGTCACCGATCCGGAGTGCAGCGTTCAGGAGTGTCATCATGAAGCTGTACGATTACACCTGCGCCGCCTGTCGCCTGAGGATCGTCACGCTCGACGGCGGGACAGCCGTAGACGCAGCGCATATCGTACCGTTTTCCGTCTCCCACGATGACGGCATCGGGAACGGCTTGGCCCTTTGCAAAATACATCACTGGGCTTTCGACGGCGGCCTGCTCTCGCTTGATGATCGCTATAAAATACTCGTTTCAAGTGCCTTTAACGAGACTGGGCCTACCGGCCTCCTACTACGTAATCTGGGAAGTAATTCCATTCTGCTGCCACCACAAAAACCGTTCTATCCTGCGCTACACGCGGTTCGGTGGCATCGGACACACAGGTTTCTACCTTGATGGATAGCTGGTCGCCGGAGGCTGCCGTTCGCCGTCAGTATCGACTAGAACACCTCCTACCCTGATGTGTTTGCCACGTCGGTAAAAGAAGAAGTTCTACCCCCGGATCTCAAGCTATACGGTGAAATACTTCAACGGTAGGATGACCTCGCACTCCGTCACACCACCGCTCACGCCATTGGGCACGCCTTAGGCGGTTACGTTTCACGGCACCGGCGCATTAGGGGTAGATGTGCCCGTTGAATCTTAAGGCCCATGACGGTGAGCTTCTGGGTATAACCTTTCCACTACAAAGAAGGAGGGCAATTTCATGGCCGACACGAAGGAATGGACGTTGATGTTTTATTTCGCCTCCGACAACCCGCTGGCTCCGGGCATCGTCACTCAACTCAAAGCACTCAAACAGGCCGGATTCCATCCGGACGTTAACGTCGTCGTCCAGTTCGATCCGCAGACCGAGGGGACGCCCACCCACATCTTCGACGTTAACCTCGTCAACAAGCTTAAGAGCAACGGCAGACCCGACATTGGGTTCAGCGGGAACGACCCCTACGTCAGGACGCTGATGGAGGACAAGCTGTGGAGAGAGCAGAAGGGCCGCAACGGGACTGATCAAATAAGGGATCTGCTGAAACAGACTCTGGCGGCTAAAGGTGTCGCCTACGACCCGCCAATTCCCCCACCCGACAGGAGCATGAACGGGGTCGCCGTCCCGAAGCCGCCGAGGGCCGCGGACTCACGCGCACGCCCTGAACCGGGGCCTAAAGAGTCCCTATCCACATTCCTGACGTTCTGTAGTGATAATTACCGGGCTAAGAATTACATGCTTTTCATTCTCGGCCACGGCATCGCTGTTGGTAACGACATCTTCCTGTTCGACGAGCACGTCGACTCCGACCAGCATTCGCTCTCGCTGATAGACCTCGGGGGCGTGCTGAAAGGCTTCGCCCAGCAGGTCAGGGATCAAGGTGCCGAATTCCAACTGGTCAGTTTCCACAGTTGCTCGGTGAGCAGTCTGGAGGTGGCCTACGAGCTTCAGGAAAATCTGGGGGGGCGGTTAAAAGGCACGGCCAATTACATGCTGGCGTCGCAGGGGCCGGCATTCGTCGGCAGTTGGCCTTACCGGGAGATAGTTATCCGCGTGCTGAACGACGTAAACTCCTTGAAAGAACAGGGCACGCCCATAAACGTCAAGGAGATGCTCGTTAGAATATTTAACTACGTCCTGCACAACAGCTCGGACTTCATTCTGGCCGGGTACCCGTTCCAACTGACCCTGTGCGACTTGAATAAGGTCGCCGAAGTCACCGCCCCGCTCAAAACGTTGTCGGACGACTTATTCGATGGCCTCGCCGACTCGACGGTGAGGAATCTGATTCTGCTCGCCCACTGGAAGTCCATAAGCTACTGGGGTGAGAAATACACAGACCTCTACGACTTCTGCTTCTGCCTCAGCAACTATTGTGAGGAGTTCGGGAGCCAGACGGGCGGGATGAGCGGCATGGTGGCTACGATCCATAAGGACTGCGGCGATGTGCTGGATCAGCTCACCGCGGGCGTGGACGGAAACGATGACAGACTCATAGTCCGCGCCGACTTCGCAGGGCCCGGCTATCAGTATTCGCATGGGCTATCCGTTTTCTTCCCTTGGACGAGCCCCCTGGATAATTTCATGAAGACGTACGAAGAGTACGGATTCAAAATAACCTCGTGGAATGAGTTTCTCAAATCATACTTCGTGAAGACAGAGCGTAACCCTCGGCGGGCAGAGGCCGACACGAGAACCCGGGCTGCGACACAGAACGCAGAGGAGCGGTTGGAAGAGGACATCGCCAGCATCTGCTTCAATAACGAAGGCCCGCTCAACATGCCCGGCGCGCTCAATACACTCTCCCGGAAAGTCGATCCGAAGGACCCGACCGGTGACGACTGCGATTGTGGCACAATTAAGAACTACCCGCACGACACACGGCCGCGCCCCGAGAGGGATAAAAAACCTTTGGACGGCCTGCTTCCCATAGGGCCTAACGCATTCGACCTGTTTCAGTAAGGCGGGGTGACTTCCGGCGGGTTCCGCCGTGCGCGACTCTTCTGTTACGTGCGGCCCTCAGCATCATGATACTTTGGAGCCGCCCCGAACGGCACGGCGGGCCTCAATTCTGCATCGGCCACCGGAGGACTTGAGCTTACGCACGCCCCACGTGCGTAAGCTCGTGTCATAGCAAATGTGATTATCAATTCATTCATCAGTCCGTCAGGTGCGGCGCGCGGCCTGCTCATCTTTTCTGCCGTTCTTCTCGGCATTGCCGCCGCAACTACGCTGTGGCGGCCGGTGACCGCGAAAACTCTGCGCCAAGCCCCCTCGTCGAGCGAATCGACCGGGCAGGTCAACAGTCAAGCGGAGGCGCTCCTTGCCCTAAGCGAGAAACAGAATTTCGATAATCACGCTCTTGCTTTACAGAGCGCTCAAGAGGCTCTCGCACTCTGGCGTGCTTTGGCCGATAACGCGGGGATGGCGCGCGCCTACACGCAGATCGCCGAGTGCCACTTCGCACAAAGCGACTTACCCGAGGCGACGGAAAACTATGGAAGGGCGTTACAGCTTTGGCGCGACCTGAACAACACCAGCGAGCAGGCTGGGGTTTTGATCATGTTGGGCTACGTCGAGGTTCGCCGGGGGGAGTGGTCGAACGCCATCTCCTTCCTGATGCAGGCGCAGGGGCTGGTTGAGGAAGTGAATGAACCGGGCCGTATGGGGCAGATCGCCGCCGGTCTAGCCGATATTTTCGACAAGAACGGGATGCCCGAAACCGGGCTCATCCATTATCAACGGGCGCTGGATTATTACAGTCGGGCAAACAACACGCGCGGCGCGACTTGGATGGTCTTGAACCTTGGCATCACATACCACCTGCAAGGGAATGACGCCGAAGCCTTATCCCGCTTGAGTCAGGCGCTATCCGAATTCGAACCGGAAAGCATTGACGCGGCTTTCTGTCACCAGCAGTTGGGCAGGGTCTACGTCTCCACCGGAGATCAAGGCGTGGCCCTCTCGCATCTGCAGTCCGCCCTCATAATCTATGAGCGTACCTCCAACCCGGACGAGGAAGCGCAGGTACGCGCGCTGATGGGGCAGGTCTACCAGCAGCAGGGGCAGTTTGAACCTGCGCGGCAGAGCTACCTACAGGCTCTGTCGGCCTTCGTCAAGCTCTCCGACCGCATCAACCAAGCCGCCGTCTACTACGCCCTCGGGGATCTGGAACTGCTTAGCCGAGACTACGTCGCGGCGGAAGGTCATCTGCGACAATCCATCGAGCTCACAGAGGACATACGCAGGACTCCCGCCAGCAGTGACCTAACGGCGAGCTTCTCCGCGACCGTCCACGAACGTTACGAGAAGTACATCGAGTGCCTGATGAATCAGAGCCGTGCGCCGATGGCGGAGGGACTTGTAGTGCGTGCGTTCGAGAGCAGCGAACTGGGGCGTGCCCGCTCGCTGGCGGAGCTATTGAGTGCGGCCGAAACCGACCTAACGCCCGGCTTAGACCCTGCCTTGGCCGAGAAAGAGAAGCTGCTGCGCCAGGCCCTGCGTGCCAAAGAGGATTACAGGATTGCGCTGTTGAGCAAAGCGTACAAGAAAGAGTCGCTTGACGCGTTAGAAGCGGACTTGGCGCGGCTGGAGGCGGAGTATAAGCATGTGACCGACACCATACGAAACTTCTGCCCCTCCTGTGAGCAGCTCATGCGGCCAAGCGCATGGAGCCTCGGCCAAATCCAGAAGGAGGTTATACCGGACGACGAGACCGTGTTGCTTGAATACAGCATCGGGGAAGACCGGAGCTACGTCTGGGCGGTGACGCGCGCTAAGATCCGCAGTTACGAATTGCCGGGTCGCGCGCGCATTGAGCAGTCGGCACAGAAAGTTTATAAACTACTCACCACCCCACCCACGGCCGAGGCGGCGGACGGCCTGCCTCAAGCACTTCTAGAACTGTCCCAGATAGCCCTGACGCCCGTCGCTGACGAACTGAAGAAGCGGCAGGTCATTATAGTCGCGGACGGCGCACTTCATTACATACCCTTCCAAGCATTGCCGTACCCTTCGGACGGAGACAGTCCCCTAGTCGCCAACTGTGAGGTCAGCAACGCGCCCTCCGCTTCCATCCTCGGAGAGCTGCGGAAGGGGGCGTCGCGACGGCAAGCCACCCCGAAGGTGCTGGCCGCCTTCGGCGACCCCGTCTTCACGCCGGTCAACGCTCCTCACAAGGACGGAGATGGCGACGAACAGTCCGCAGCCGTGGCTGAGCTGAGTGAAGGGCGGCTGATCTCGGCCTTGCGCGATACGGCACTCAACGGTGACTCTGTTGACACCTCGGCACTTGGGCGACTGTTCTACGCCAGGCGAGAACTTAAGAACCTTCGTGACGTGGCGTCCGCCGACGAGGTCTTCGTGGCATCCGGCTACTCGGCCACCCGCGAACAACTGCTCGGTGCCGATCTGACACAGTACGCCATCCTTCATTTCGCCACGCACGGCCTGCTCGATACTAAACGCCCGGAAGTCTCCGGCCTCGTACTCTCGACTGTCGGCCGCGACGGTCGGCCTTTGAACGGCTTCGTCGGGCTGCGAGATGTTTACTCGCTGCGAGCGCCGGTTGACCTCGTCGTTCTGAGCGCGTGCCAGACGGCGCTCGGTAAGGACGTACGCGGGGAGGGGCTGGTAGGTCTCACGCGCGGGTTCATGTACGCGGGTGCGTCCGGCGTGGTGGCGAGTCTATGGCAGGTCGAAGACAAGGCGACGGCGGAATTGATGAAGCATTTCTATGCCAACATGCTGCAGAAAGAGATGCCGCCCGGCGCGGCCTTGCGCGAGGCGCAGAACAGCATCAGGCGGAATCCGCGTTGGCGCTCACCCTACTACTGGGCCGCATTCACCTTGCAGGGTGAGTACGATCATGCCATCAGGCACAAGCCCCGGCCTACCAAGTTGAGTATGAAGATAGCGGCGGGCGCGTGCGTGGCGGCGTTGTTAATAGCCGCCGCGTGGTGGTACCGGCATCGCAGGTCGCGCGTGGCGCAGGTCGGTGCGTAGTTATTCGACGACGAAAGTGTAAGTTCCGTAACCGGGCTGCTCTTCACCGTTGTCTCTGACGGCAAAGAGCGTTAGGACGTACTGTTGGCCGTGTGATAGTCGTGAAGCGGGAATCAACACTGAGACGCCCTGAGTATCCTGCCCTTCAACGTTCAGGTTCGTGGTTTCTCCCTCTTCGTTGTCCAACTCGACGCGGTAATGCGGCGCGGGCGGCGCGTGTTCAGGGAGCGTGAGGAACACTCTCAGCGCGTCGGCATCGGGTGTGAGTTTTACCCTGCGAGGCTCGACGCCCTGAGAGCGATTGATGACGGTGCTGGTCAGCTCCAGCGTGGCGATGACGTGTGGCCTCTGTGCGCGCGAGAGGTAGAGCCACGCCGCGCCCGCGACGACAACCAACACAACCAACGCTGAAGCCGTCCGGAGCGTCAAGCCGCCACCGCGCCAAAAAGCCTTAAGCCTCTCCGCCCACGTCTGATTGACCGCCGGCGGCTCGATAACCTTTGCGGGCTCACATACCCGACGTAATAAAGTGGCGGCCACCCTAACGCGCTCTTGGCGCGCCTCAGTGATTAGGTAGTTCTGCTCGAAGAGCCGACGCTGCTCCGGCGGTAACTCTTCGTGCAGATACGAATCAATCAAGTCATCTTCAACCAGCTTGATCTGGGACGGCCAGATTTTCTGCGTCAGGCATTCATCTTCGAACTGCTCCGACTCTTCCTCCGACATCTGCCCGAGAAAATAAGAGATGACGCGGCGGGCAAAGGGCTCTCCCCTGTAATGCTCTGACTCCTGCTCAGGCGGCTCTTCCGGCAAAGCAGGGTTCGGCCGGGGAATCCCATTCTCGCCGATGATGAAGCGTTCGTCCGTCATCTCAGTTAAATCTCGGCCCGCCGCATTGTCCTAAACAGTTCCGGCAGTCCCTACAATAGTATGCTCCAAAATTCAGATGTGCTACACGATAAAAGTGGCATCAATCCTCCCTAGAGCGTTTTTTGGCACAATCCGTCAACTCTTTGCGCAAGCGTGTCACCTGCATACGCAGCCCCGGCACTGTGGTATTCATGTTCGCCGCCAGTTCACGGCGATGCTCGGCGCGAGCGCGCCCCCGCAAAACATGACAGTAGGCCACGAGCAGTTCCCGGTCCTCAGCGGCCAGCAACTCGAAACAGGGCTTCAATACCTGCTCGATACGAGCCACCTGCTCCCCCGGGCCGTCATTTAGGTCATCAATAAATTCGAGGAAGGCATTTATCTCACGCCGCTCGGCCCGCAGTCTTTCCTTAGTGATGTTGCGGGCGATGCCTATGCAATATTTTTCTATGTCGGGCACGGGCGTGCCTTCGGCAATCCTCCTGTAAGCCACGGCGATGGTTGCGTCGGCGGCCCCCACGGAATCGCGAACGCCTTTCATAGTGAAGAAGCCTTCGAGCCTCCTGTAGAGACGCATGTAGCAGAGTGCGCCGTCCTCGCCGCTCGTCGAGGCCAGTAATTCCAAGAAGCGCTTGAAATCCTCGCTGTACATAAGTGGGCCCGCTAACAGTCACCGCCTGGTTACAAACGCCCAATACTACAACGAACGGGTCACATTGTACGCCTTCAGGCGGTGAAGATGATGGCTCGCTGCCCGTCTTCAAACTTATTTTACGGTTACTTTTCTCGCCCTACGCGGTAAGAGTCGCGGCGTCGAAGCTCCTTCAACTGTCTCTCCAAGTCAGAAGGCAATGGCCGACTTGAGCATGTCCGCCCCACACCGCGAGGCGATAATTTTTTTACGTTAGCTTTCAACGCCCCCGGTCATTAAGAGTGGAAGACGCCAAAAACCGTTCGCCGCGGGGTAATCAACACGGTGATAGTTGGCCACCCGCAGGCCGGAGGACGTGTTCGGGCAGCATCAGTAAGGGAGATGATCTGAATGTCAAATCAATTCAGCCCCGGCGCGGCGACGCAGATCGCGCACAAATGCACCGTTGCCACCACGGGCAACAACCACCCGCTCAGCCCGAGCCACACGCTCGGCGATTACGGGGTCTTCGGGAGCCCGCAAATCTCGCTGATTAAGACAAGGATCCGTACGGACGGAAACATCGGGCTGCCGCACTTTGGGCGCGCGATTGACCCGAACGCGCTGAAGGATCTCGACACCGACTGGACGATCATGAAGCTGGCGACCGTGATTTTCGACCAGTCATTCGACAGCGGGGTAGCTGATCTGGAGTTCGCCGCTGACGCGTCGCGCTCGGTATCAGCGCCGGCACGCCCGCGCGCGAACGCGCTCACCGAGTTCGCGCAGGAAAACCCCACACAGGCGATGATGATGTCGGCGGCGGCCGGCATGATGCTGGGATTCATTCTGGGCCGCATTCTCCGTTAGGGCCGATAAGGCTCACCCCCGGCGTGCGCGCTTCGTGAGCTTCGGACGGCGCGCGGCGCGGCGAGTCACATTCATCAAGACCAACGAGAAAGGATTCAAAGATGAGTCGCCTGCCCCATAAGGCAATACTAATCTTCGGCATCTTCGTAGCGCTCGCGTCGGGGGCGCTCCCGGCGGCAGCGCAAACGTGCGAAGGGCCACTCGGCGTAGTTAGAAACGTCAAGAATACTACCGAGATGACGGTGCAACTGCCGCACTCCATGACGGACAAGGATTTCGAGGAGGGCGCCGGGCCGGACAAGTGGATTCTGGTTGACGTTTCAAAGCCGGCCGTCCCGGAAAGACCCCTCCGCGTTGTGGCCGTCAAGCCGGACCGGCCTGACATCTCACTGCCCATCACGGACCTCTTCCTCACCCTGAACAGGCCGCTCGACGACGACCACGAGTACCGCCTCTTCGCGCCGGCCCTGACTTTCATACCGCCGGGCCTGAATATAGGCGGGTGCCGGCCGCAAGCGGTGCCCGAAGGCACGGTGACGCTCAAGAGCCCGGCCCCGGCTGGCGGCCGTGTCCTGCCTCCTGACACCGACGTTTTTAAGAAGTCGCCTTCCAAGGGGCGCGACGACTCGAACGTCTACCTCTCCGGGCAGCTCGAAGGCGCGAACGGCAGCAGCCCCCAGATTTCCGCCGACATCAAGCTGGAGTCGCCCTACGACACGGCCGGCTTCTTTCAGGAACTCGGCCCTTACTTCAACCTGAAGGCCAGCACGGCTACGGGCTCCGACGCCAACTCGATGAGCTTCGGACTGAAGTTGCGCCACTCCTTCCCCGTCCCCGTGCGGCTGAACCCGGGCACGACGCAGGTGGCAAAGAAGCAGCCGCTTCTCTCCGGCGTCGTCTGGGATTTGACCCCCGGCTTCGAATCCGACCGGCGCTTCGACAACGTCAACGTCACGGTCGGCAACAGGTTCATCTTCGTCCCAAGGGTCTTCGGCGACACCAACAGGATATATCTCCAACCGTTCGTCGGCTTCGAGGTCGGGCGCAACCTCAAGAGCCCGGTAGACGAGGCCGAAGGCCGCGCCATCGCGCGCGCTACCACAGGCGCGAGCCTCTACTTGAACCTGATGCCTAAGGCGGATAAGCCGCTCACGTTCCAAGTTGATTACATCCGGCGCTTCCTGCTGCGGCGCGAGGTCAGCTTCGAGGAAGACGACGACAAGAAACTCGTGGCGCTGTCCGTCGGTCGGGGGCCGCGCGACCACGTGAAAGCCGCGTTCGAGTACGGCTTCAGCGACTTCCTCGGCATGACGCTCAGTTACGAGTACGGCCGGCTCCCTCCCAACTTCCAGTTGGTTGATCACAAGTACGGCCTCGGCTTGACCTACAAGTTCAAGACGAAGTTCCCCAAGTAGCGGCCGGCGGCGGGCCCCGACGTCCGCCCGCCCGGCGCCGCCCCTCGGAGGGTGCCGATTACCATGAGCCAAGCCAATCCCAGTCCCCCGACACAAAGCCCGAAGGACCCGGAACTCCTAGCCGCCGAGCGCGAAGCTAACCTCGCGAAGGCGCGGAAGGAGAAGGCCGAAGCGGAGAAGGCTATAGCCGAGGCACAGCGCGACAGGCTGAAGGCTGAACTCGGCCCGCCCGGCGACGTGTCGAAAATCACGGCGCCCTCCGGCGACGTGACGACCGATCAGGCGGGCTTCGTCGAAACCCAGATGCTCGCGCAGGAGACCGCGCGCGAGGTTGCCGGCCTGCTGGCAAAGCGCTTCCGCCTGGCGCACACCGCCGCCACCACACTCATCATCTACAGCGGCAGCGAGATCGCGTCGCTGGCGGAATTCGCTTCGGCACTCGAACAGCTCGAACAGTTCGGGGGCGAATACGACGAGCATGCGGCAGAGGCGCGGCGGGAGCTGACCCAGGCGGAGCTGCTCTTGACGAGTTCCGACTCGTCCCCGGAGTACAGCTCGTTGGCCGTGGCGCTGGCCGCGCCGGCCGTCGCCAGCGGCATCGTCAAATCGGTCGCCGAACTGGTCAATCTGTTCAGGACGACGACCGATTTCAAGAACAAAACCGTCGCGGTGACGGAAGACATGTTCGTCTCGTACCTGGTCAACAGCCTCTACGCGGGGCGCGCCGACGTCAAGCGTTTCACCGTTTATTACCCGGCCTACTTCCCGCCCGTTTTGACGGGCCCGCCGGCGGGCGGCGGGCTCGCCCTTACCCTGAACGGCATCCGGGCGAAACGGCAGGCGGCCTACGACAGCATCAAGAGCCTGGATGCGACGGGTGAGAAGCTCAGCGCCGCCGCCGTTGTGGCGCTGGGCGAGTCGCAGACCAAGGAGCTTGACGCCGCGAGTAAGACGACGCAGCTTAACGGGCTGCCCGAGACCGACCCCGCGCGCGCCGCGCTCAAGGCCGAGATAGAACAGATCGGCCAGGAGATCAAAAGGCTTGAGCGGAAGGCCGGGCGATTGCAATCCGCGCTCGATTCCCTCAACGGCGTCAAGGCCAATCTTCAGCTCCTCAACGCGGCGGCCATGCAGGTGACGTTGAACCTCGAAACGCCCGACCCGACGACTAAAATCACGCCGCTCTCGCAATTGATAAGGGGCGAGCGCGTCGCCTCCATGCTGCGCGGGGAGGGGGCCTTCGTCCTGCGTCTCAACGTCACGGCCAACGGGACGACGATGATCCGGAAGAATTTATTCCTGAGCGCGCGCGTCCAACATTCCGCCGGCGTCAGCGTCGTCTACCAGTTGTTCGACGGGACGGGAAGAATCGTGGAGGCGGACGGCATGCAGTGTTATTACGAATGGAAAACGTCGAAAGAGGTGCGGCAGTTGGTTGCCGGCGCCTTCGGGCCGACCAAGCCCCCGACACCGGCGCTCCCCGACCGGGGCGCTGGGAACCGCTCCCTTAACCAATCAACTCTCAGAGTTGAGCAAACCTTGGAGGCTAAAATGGAGAACAAAGACCAGTGGTGTTTCGCCTGGATACCGCAGATCGAGTCCACTGCCGGAACGTCGAAGGGCGCCATCCTGAAAGACGCCGCCTGGCAGCCCGGCGAGACGGTGACGGTCTCATTCCTCGACGGAGACCCGGCGCTGCACAAGCGCGTGCGCGAGATGGCCGAGCGCTGGACGGCCCCGGGGATGGCCAACCTCTCGTTCGTCTTCGCCAATCACAACGACACGGACGTTCGCATTTCGTTCCAGTACAAGGGCTCCTGGTCACTGCTCGGCAAGTACTGCCGCCGTCGCACTGACACCAGCCAGCCGACGATGAACTTCGGCTGGCTCAAGCCCGACTCACCCGACGACGTGCTGCGGCGCGTAGTGCTGCACGAGTTCGGGCACGCCCTCGGCTTCATCCACGAGCACCAGAACCCGCTCAACTCGATCAAGTGGAACCGCGACGCCGTCATCGCCGACCTGTCCGGGCCGCCGAACAAGTGGACGTCGCAGGAGATTGAGGAGAATATGTTCGAGCAGCCGTCGGCGCACGAGGTCCACGGCACGCCGGTAGATAAGTCCTCGATCATGATGTACCCGATCCCCGCGAGCTGGACGAAGGACGGGTTCAACGTCGGGCTCAACACCGACCTATCGCAGACAGACCGTGACCTGGCCAAGCAGGTCTATCCTAATTAAGCCATGAAGGAAGATTGGGCCATCCTTGTGGGCGTCCGCCGTTATCCGGGCTTCAACGACCTCGACGGGCCGGAGAACGACGCGCAAGACTTTCGCAAATGGCTGGTAGACTCCTCGGGCGGGGACGTCCCGCCCGAGCAGTGCCGGCTGATTTTGTCGTCGGACTTCCCGACTCCGCAGAACTCGACCATGCCCACGAACGTGGAAGTCGAGAAGGCGTTCGAGTGGCTCGACGACATCGCGGAGGAGAATCGAGTGAAAGGTGTCGGGCGGAAAGTCGGCCGCCGCCTCTACCTCTACTTCTCCGGCCACGGCTACGCCCCCGCGAAGGACGACGCGGCGCTGCTGATGGCGAATGCCGCCCCGCGCAGGCTCGGGAACCACATTGCCGGCCGCCTCTGGGCGGAGTGGTTTTACGAGGCCGGCTACTTCGAGGAGATCGCGTTGTTCATGGATTGTTGCCGCGACAACTACACCTCCATTATTCTGCGCCCGGTGCACATCCCCAAGGTTGTAGACAACAAGAACATTCAGGATCGAAAACGGTTCTACGCCTACGGCACGCAGTGGGACAGGAAGGCTTGGGAGCGCCCCAACCCCGCCAACAATAAGGTTCACGGCATCTTTACGACGGCGCTCCTGTCCGGCCTCCGCGGGCAGGCCGCCGAAGTGGACACGGGACTCATCACCGCCTCCTCCCTGCGGTCGTACCTCTACCAGAACATGCGCAACTTCCTTACGGAGGAGGAGCGCGCCAACCCCGAGATCGGTAAAGACCCACACGTGGACGACCACAGTAACCCCACGGCGCCCATGATTTTCAGCCGGATTCCCGTGGCGGATGTGAAGAAGGTTTTGGTGCGGGTTCACGTCACCCCGGCGAACGTCGGAAAGCAGGCGGGCATTTACGGCGACGACAACTTGACCCCGCTCGTGTCGGTGAACGCGGCCCCGGCCGTGTGGGAGGTGCCTCTAGCGAAAGGCTTATACGAGGCGCGGCTCGCAGGCGGCGAGTCGGAGTTGTTCAAGGTTGACCCGTCACTGGAGTCTCAGGATGTCAATTTCTCCTAACCACCCGCTGGTGCATGTCGAAATTCGGGCGGGCGATCCGACGACCGAAATCTTCCTCATGGATACCAAACTCGAACGGGTCGCGCGCGGCGTCGGGGTGCTGGTCGCGGACAAGCCCGCGGGGCTCTACCAGGTGAAGCTCCAGGCGGGGACGCACACCTCCGAGGAGCTGATCAAGCTCGGGGGTGGGCCCTTCGTCAAGTCCTACCCGCCGCTCAGATTCTCCTCGCCGGTGCCGTTGGATGGCACCTACAAGACGCACGAGTTTCACCGCTCCAACGCCGAGGAGTGCAGCAGGGTCGAACACGTCACGAAGGGGACGGGCAGTCACATCTATATCTTCGCGCGGGACTGGACGAGCAAGAATCGCGACCAGGGGGGGAAAGCTTCAACCGGCCCTTACGAGAACCCCGCGCGGGGTCTAAGGCTGGTGGATGAGTCGGGGGTCGAGCTGGTGGATTTCGAGGAGCAGTCTGCGACGGAGCTGGAATGGGAGCCGTGGGCGGCCTGCAACGTAAGCGTGGAACCCGGCTCTTACATTCTGCGCCTCAACGCCCCGGATGGGACTGTGTGGGAGCGCACCCTCGTCGCCTCGCCGGGCTGGCAGACGCAATGTTTCCTCCTCCAGCGTGATTATAAAGACTTGAGGATCCCCGACCTGCCCGGCGCGACCGTCCTGCTAAGGGAGAAAGGACTCGGGTTCACGCCCGGCAGCAGCGAACTCCGACTCATCGAGTTGGCGCGGCTCGGGCTGATGGAGGAGCGGCCTATTCTATCAGCTGAGGTCGAGGAGCTGCTTGCCGTCAAATTTGAAAACCCGATGTTGGGCATCTTCGGCGCGCACCTGTTGCTCAACCTTGAGCTGAAGCGCGGCCGCCCTTACGAGCCGGGGTTACTACGGCACGTGGTCGGGAAGCTCCGCGACCTGCTGAACGAGCCGCATCAGGACGTCGAAGCCCTAGCCTGGAAGGCGGGCCTCGGTGATGAGGACTACCGTTTCAAAATGCCCCCGATGCTCCGACGGAGCTGGACACTCATGACGCATGCGTCGGCAGACCGGCCGGAAGTCATCCCGCAGGACTCTCTGCCCACGCGCATGTATGACTGCATATTAGCCGAGGGGCCGTGGCTGGTCTGGTCGGGCGAACAGTCGGATGACGAGGAAAGTCAGGTTTTAGAAACGCTGACGCTGTGCCTTCAATCCCAGATGCCCGCGCAGGAACCTCCGGGCGACCCCGAACCTCCGGGTCAATACGCCCCCCCTTCCTTCGGCGAGAGTCTGGCCCAGGCTGACTTTGAGTTCCCGCAAGCCGCGCCCGAACCGAAGAGCGACATTCGCGAGTTAACGGAGCAGCTCAACGTTCCGAGAAGCGTGGTGGAAAAGTATTTCAAGCAGGCGACCGACAAGGCGAAGACTTTTAAGCGTCGGGATAGGCGTCGCGGGTGACGAGGCGGCCGCACGGGACTGCACGCTTTCCCGACCGCCTTTCAAAAATTCGGCTTTCCTGCCTATGCTGCCAGTCAAAGTACATGACGACCGTGTGCATGTGGGCGGGCGTTTTTCCGTATCCTTCCAGCGAATCGACCGAGTCGGCCCCGGGCCACTCAGGCAGAGACCTCTCAGTCGCGGTCAACTTCCGGCGCGCCTTGTGGAAAGCCTCCCGACAGAGTGCGGGGCAGATTGTCGAGACGGCGTCTGTGTCGCCGTCGCGTGCGACCCGGCCGAAGCGGCGTGGATGGGATTTTCAGGAGAGGATGCCGGCCGCGTCGCCTTAAAGATACGGCAAGGGGACGTCAACGCGGTGACGGGCGGTGATTGGGACGAAGCGCTGCACGAGCCGCAGGACTACCTTGTACCTCCTGATCAGCTCTCCTGGTACGGCGTCGCTTCGGCTGAAGGACACGTGCGGCAATTTTCGAGAGACCACATCGAACTGGTCGTCTATGAGCCCGAGCAACCCGTTGCCCCTCCCGCACGCCGACGGTCGAATTGGGATAAAGCGTTTTACAGCGTCGGGGATGAAAGTCAGACCCGCCCCGAGGAAGTGAGTTTCAGAGTAGTTCCCGACCCCCACGGGCTCAAATTCTGGTCGAGCGAGCCAAGCGGCCGCGTGAAGATTTACTTCATAAATTCAGAGACCTGGAGATTGATAACTGGCGAAGACCCTCCGAAGCGAGCATCAGAATACGGAGGGAGCCTACTACCATAACAGGTTGCGTGGCGAAAATTATTTTCAAGCGCGGAAGTGCTTCTAGCGCCTTTCGCTAAACAGCGACCCCAAACAGCGTAGCGACGAACGTCGTCTGCCCTCACGCACCACCCTTGACTACAGATAAGTTCACGCACAGATCAAGGGCATGGACCTCTAGCTCGGCCAGCAGGTGCAGCGGAACAAGTGGATACTGAGGTTGCAAACGCACCCCGAGATGGTTACACTTCTCAGCAGATTGTGTAACCTAAATATGTGAGCAGCAGCATATTTACCCTTCTAATTGGAAGAATTGATGTATGATGAGCCGTTCGTGAAACATCCCCGCCGCGGGAGGCTTTGACCGACACTTGCGCGCCACCAGACGCCGTCGTCGTGAACCCGATCCGCTCGCCTCGCCCGAAGCCGTGCGCTCTGTCTGTCACGCGTTACGCGAGCAGATGCCGGACGTAATTCCCTCTTCCGAAAAGCACTTGCTGCGATTCCTTTACGCCGTCCGCCACGTCGAGCGCAGGCCCGCGACAGACACCAAGCGGGGCAGACCCTCGCACTGGCCTCGTGAAAAGCTGCTGGAAGCGGCTGGTCGGCTGCGTGCCATCTTAGAGCGTGAAACATCCGGCAGAGTATCTTTCAACAGCTTTACGGGGCAGTATTTGCCCTTGATCCAGTTCCCTTCCGACGTCCTTGATGCGCTCGTCTCAGGCCAAATCAACCTTCAGGAAGCAGCCAGTCTCGCCCGGCTTACGCCCGAGCGGATGGACTGTACGCCCGCCAAGGCGCGGTCCGCACGGGCCGAGGTACTGCGGGCGCACCTTCTCTCTCAGGGGTCACAGAACTCCCTGCGTGCGCGCGTAAAGGAGATTCTCGGCGAGGTTGTTTCAGTTTCGTCCGAGCAGATGGCGAACGTCGTTCAGAAGGTCGACGAGTTGCTCGAGATCGACCCGTCCGACAAGCGCCACCTCTTCTACGAAGAGATGAAGCGACTTTTTTACGCCATGAGGGAGATACAGCCCGAAGACGTAGATGACGAGTCGCTCGACCAGTTCATGGCGGCCGCCGATCAACTGTCGAACGCCATCTACTCGATAGAGCTCAAGCGGCGGAAGAGGGTGGTCTCCAAAATAGTCATTTAGCGGAGAATCTCCCTTTTTCACCCTGAAGAAAATATTTCAGGGTGAAGAAAATATTTCAGGGTGAACTTTCCGAAAGATAGGCTAATTCCCTGCTGGAAATCTGCGGAAACGGAAGGTCTAGGCGGTAGGAAGAGTGATTCGGAACTGGATTCCCCGACGATCGGCGGGGTCGTAGTCTTTGAGGCGGACGACGAAGCCACGCGTCTCCAGATTCCGCAGCGCGAACTGGCAGCCGCGGTGGGTCATCTCACAGGTCTCGGCGAGCTGCGGGATCTTGGCGTAGCACTCGGCCCCGCCGTTTTCGGCCGCCTTCTCCAGCAGGCATTTCAGGATGGCCGCCTCGCCCTTGCTGAGTCGGTACTGCTTCTTAACGAGGTCCACGCGCGCGTCAGTGTCGGCGCCGGACGACACGCCCGGGAGCGCGGGCGTAATCGGCCTGACGGTCGCCCGAGCCTGCGGGCGCTTGTCGGGACGCGCCACGTGGGTCGGAGATGCCCTCTTTTTCTCCGCGGAAGAACTAACCCCCTCGGAGGCAGGCGGCGCCACCTCCCGGCCAGCCTCCGGCGGCTCGGGTTCGTGCTGAGTCCTTTTGAAAAAGCGGTCGAAGACGGCGTCGTTCTGTTCAGCGTCTATCTGAACGTCCTTCCACGCGTCTCCGTACCTGCGTCTCTTCGCCATTCAACAGCTCCTTGGCCACCCTCAGGTAGTCCATCGCGCCCGAAGCGGCCGGGTCATACTGGATGATCGGCTGGCGGGCGGCGAAGGCCTCGGCCAGCTTCACATTCTTGTGGACCGGGCTCAGCGCGAAAGATTCGAAATGCTCCTTAATCTCGTCGTAGATGTCCTTCGCCAGGTTCGTGCGCTCCAGGAACGTCGGGAGCGCGTAGATGCGCAGCGGCCGCTGAAACTCTTTGACGATCTTGCGCAGCGTCTGCATGAGCCTCGGCACGGCCTCCCACGCCTCCGGCTTGCACTCTATCGGGATTAGGACCACCTGGGCCGCAGCGAACGCGTTGATCGTCACGAAGCCGAGGTTAGGCGGGCAGTCGACGATCACGTAATCGAAGGCGTTCTCGCCCAGCTCCTGGAGCGCCATCTCCAAGCGGTGCTCGCGGTTGAACTCGCTGAGGAGGTCGACGTCGAGCGAGGCGAGCCCGAGGTTGCTGGGCACTACAGAGAGGCCGAAGGAGGTCTCCTTGATACAGTCCCGCAGTCTGACGCGCTTCATCAGCACGTCGTACATGACGTGCCCGTCCTCGCCGTAGGAGCCGAGCAGGTAGCGGGAGGCGGTGGCCTGCGCGTCCAGGTCGAGCAGCAGGCACTTACGCCCGCTGTGCACGAGCGCCGCTGCCAGGTTGACGGCCGTGGTCGTCTTGCCGACTCCGCCTTTCTGGTTAGCGACGGCGATCGTCTTCATAGAATCTCCCGCCTACTGAAGAACCCGACCTGGCCGGGTGGTTAAGAGGCCCGCCTCTCCAGGGCATCCTGAGTGGAAGGAACCTCGCCGTCGCGCACCCGGCGCGCCAAGGCGAGGAGCTTGTCCACGTCCTCACGCCTGATCAACTTCACGCGCCGGTCCAGCACGTCCTCGAAGGTCGTGATCTGGTAGCGCTTGACGAGCCGCCAGAAGGTCGCGCGGCTCACCCCCACCAACTTGATCGCTTCGGATGTAGAAACCGTTTTGGACTTTGGCATAAGTGCTCCGCTTCCGATGAAAATTCTTTTAGAAGTGGTGACACCTACTTAGAGCACATCGCCTCACAATGTCAACAAATATATTTAGTTATGTTTCAATCGCGGAGTGCCGTGCGAGCATGGGAACCCTGAAATATCCCCTTCACCCTGAAATATTTTTTTCACCCTGAAGAAATTATTTCACCCCAAAATCAAGAACTGTTCAGGAGGGATGCCTTAGGGAGGCGAGCATAAAGCGAGCCATTTTAGCCAAGATAGTCTTTAGCACAAGCCTGCAGAAAAGGCAGGATTATTGAGTGAATTCATACTTCCCCGGGTAGGGAAGATTCTACCGGCGCCTTGAGCAAAGATCACTTGTACCGGTCGTCTTAATACCTCACTTCGGTAGGACAAGAGGTTCGGAGCCTCCGGCTCATCTGATTTTTTCAGGGTGAAAAAAATTCTTCACCCTGAATGGCGAGCTTCACCATGAAGAAAACTTTTCATCCTGAAGAATTCTCTTCAGCCTGAAAAATTCCTTTCACGGTGAAGAGAATTCTTCGCCCTGAAAAAAAAATTTCAGGCTTCTCAAGCGGCGAAAAGTGCTGTAGGTATCTGACGCTGAAGAAGAGGGCGAGAGGTAACTGGCCCTCGAAACACTTTGACCCGCGGCACGTGAGATTGGCGACCGGGTGCCACGGGTCAACCGAAAACTCGCTCTCGGCGAGCCGGTGGAAGTGTGTCTAGGATACGAATTATAGACACCCGGCCCGCCAGTGTCGAGAGATTTTGTGGGAGTCGGTCAGATGACACTGCAGGCACTATCGGCACCTCGCTTCGTCCGCAGGACACAACTCGGATCAGGCGAATATCGCAAGAACTTCCGCCAGATCGACGGCGACGTGATCTCCGCCGTCACCTCGCGTGAAGCAGACCGCGTAACGCCCCTGATGAGCAAGATTTATCTCAGGCTCGTCCACGCCCCGACCCAGTACTGGGAGCGCGACGGTGTCTTGCGATTCGAGGGGGAGCTACGCGACGACGGTCACGTCACCGCGTGGGCGGCGCTATGCGAAGTGCTCGGGGTGGCTTCGGCCACGGCCGGTAAGGCGTTGCGGTGGATGCACGAGCAGGGGATCGTCGGGTACTTCGCCGGCAAGAACGGCGTGGGGCTACGTATCTTCCTCAACCGCGCCTCCTCCTCGATCGGCAGCCGGACGGGCCAAAAAATTTTGGAGTTTCCCCGTACTTCATCCGAGGGGGCTCGTGCTTCACGGAATGAAGCAGCCTTTAGTGACAGCTCCGCTGATTTAGAAGTTTCAGACACAGATAGAAATCCGCCCGCGCCAAAAAACGGCGCGGAGCAAACGGAGGTGGTTAACACAGAACCCGACCCGCACCTGACTCGCCCCGGCCGTCCTCCGCAACGCGTCGGCTCGGGGAATGTGCTACCGCCACAGCCCGTGCTCCGGGTTGAGGTGCCGGTCGAGGAGATCGTATCGCGGCTGAAGTACGAACTAGAGCCGTCGCTCCAATCGGCGGCGAGACGAGCGGCGGCACAGGAGCACGAACGGACGCGCGAATGGCTTGAGAGCAGAGGACTGCCGAAGGCCGCCCGAGTGGCGCAACGCGAGGCCTACAACGTGCTTCGGAAGTACGGGGTCATCAAAGACACGCTCCAGTCTGCGCACGCGGACGTGGGCTGCGGACACGTTGTCCAAGAGCTCCACCCGCTTTCGGATAGCGAAGCCGAGGAACTCGCACAAGCTTGCGTTGCCATGCTCGAAGTCAAGGGGCAATCCATCGAACGGACGCTGGCTGAGATGAGTACCGAAGGAGGAGGCTTCCTGTTGCCCGCAGACGCGCCACGCGTACGCGCGAGGGCCGAGGCCCTGCTTCATTTGTCGCCGGTTTAATACTGCGAAGTCGAGTCTCACAATGAACGACGAATGCCCCGTCGGATCAGGTCACCTTCACTTTAGGCTCGCGGCCGGGACATCCAAGGCAATAGGCCTGCTTGAAGGCAGTGATCACGCCTTTCCAATCGGGATGTCCGAAAGCAGAGACGTAACCGTATTTTGGGCATCTGCAGTAGCGCTCGGGGTCGGTTCGGTAGTGTGTCGCGGGGTGGTCCGTGTGTCGCAAATCCTGGATAAGTTCGAGATGCCGACACCAGTGTAGGTGCTCTTGCGCGATGTCACGTTGCGAGAAAAATTCACGCAGAACCACGGGTAATCTCTCAGCTGGTAGACCTAGCTCCTCTGTCACCTTGCCGGCAAATTCTCGCAACCGCTCGTCAGTTTCGGCAGCCCATCGGATGTCCTCGTCCTCTGTTCTCCGGCGTCCTATCTCCTCTTTTAACCGACTAAAAACGGCCTTACCTGCAAGGTGCTCACGCGCCCGCTCCTCCAGCATGCGGTATTCCATCACTTGTGCCTTCGGCAGAACCTCACGTGCGATCTCTTTGGCCTCACCTAGGCAGTCGGCCAATAGGTAGAGGTCCGCCATCTGTATCTTCGCCCTCAACTCTCCCTCCAGATGATTTGCCCTGACGTAGATATCCTTTGCGCGTTCGACGTCGGACACAGTCTCGTGGAACAACGCATCGGACATTGCATCAAGTATTTTGGAGGAGGAAGAGGCAAATAGTCTGATTTGCGACAGAAGGACTGAGCGGATGGCTGCCCTAGTATCGAGTGCGAAAGCTATAAGCAGCGGGTGCCTTTCTTCTTCCGCCTCGACCAATGCGTCGTTGACGGAGCGCTCCCAGTCTGTCCACTCCTCCATCAACTTTTCCCGAATCGTCCTCGGGTCGGTAGATAATTGTAGCCCCCGTCGGATATTGAGCCGGAATAGTTGCTGTAAAAAGCGAAACGCAACACGCCCGCCATCGGCATGAATGAGGGCGAGGCGCGCCTGCAGCTTAAAGGCTTTCTGCTCTCCGGCACACTCCAGTACCTCGGTCACGACGGCCTGCAACTCGTCGAAGAGTTCCGCCCGTCGCTTTATGTCGATCTCTTGTAAAAGACGGTAGCGCAACGCATCCACCCGGTGCGCCAATGCAAATGGGTTGGTGCCGCTTTCCTCCCAATCTGTGATTCTGCGGGAGTACTCTTCCAGATCAATGCGGCCCGCGTAGAACTCGCACGCATGACGCAGATACAGCAAGAAATACCGGTCAGAAGGTGTGAGTTCCTCCTGACCTATCGCGGCTTCCTGCAAGTGAGCTAGCGCCGCTTGATAGCGGGCGCGACTGTATGCGGCGTAAGCCTGAACGAGCTGAAGGCGCGGAGAGTGAGCCAATTCAAGGTCGAGTAGGCGGACATAGTTGAGCACCTCGTCTGCGAAGCCGGCGGAGACGAGGGTCAAGCCGCTCATGAGTAAGAGTCGGGCAGCCTCCTCGGGGCCCGTCGTCGCCAGCGACTTTGGATCAATGCCAATGATGACCCGCTCGCCGAGACTTGCGTTTGCCAGCGTGTCATGCACCCGTCGATGCGGACGCCCTTCATGGAGGATGCGCCCGTAGATGCCTTCGAGAGCTTCTGTGCTGAGTAGTTCGACGAAACGGATGGTGATGCTACCCTGCCGCATCCATTCTGGGTTCGAGGCATCGAGGCGCCTGCGCTCATCGTGGGTCCAAGCGAAGCGGAGTTCGTTACGCGGCGCGATGTAAACGACGAAGAGCGGACTGGGGCCGTTCAGAAGGTAATTCAGATTGCTGACCTTAATCTGCAAAGAGATACTGCCGTCAGCATTCACCTCGGCCGAATCCGTCCCCTTGAGTTGTACCTGCGCGCGTAGATTCGTCGAGCCGGAGACGCCGCCCGAACTCGCCAGCAGTTCGACGGAAGCGTCCACGCCGGAGTCTTCCGCTCGCTCGTCGCGGAAGACGAACTTGTCCGCGGGCAGTATTGCCTGAAAGGCTTGAAAGCTCAGGCGCTGCAACTCGGCATTCCGATCCGCCTTAGGTAACGGCCCGAGACCAGCAAGGTCATTTGAGTTCGACACGCGTTAATTATGCGTCTCTTCGCTATCCGTAGTACAGAATCTCGGCTATCTTTTCTATTATCAAAAATAAGCATCCGATAAACCCTTGATTTTCTTGAACATACGAGGCATCTGACGCTTATTTAGATTCGACGCGCATATCCTTATATTCGGACTGCCGTAAATGACTGAAATAAAATGTCTTATAGGTACAAAAAAGATTGATGTAAGTGGCTAAAAATCGTATAATGGGAATTACAGTCTAGACACGCTTTACGTGTAACACTACTGGAGGTGAATAGATTGAACGAGGTGATGGAGCCCGAAGTCGAAGAGACGCCGGAGCCGGCCGCCGAACTCCAAGAAATTGATGTGAGTGAACTTTCCAGCCCGACTCTCGCCAGGCTGATCGAGGAAGTCCGCAACGAAGAGGCTCACAACGCGCACGCCTACAACCGGATGCACAACCGGCACAACCGCTCCCGCTGATCGGCATGCCTGCGGGGGCAAGAACGTGATCGAACTCGATACCGTACTCATCAAGGTCGCCAGCCGCTGCAACATCAACTGCAGCTACTGCTACGTCTACAACATGGGCGACGCCGGTTGGGCCGACATGCCTAACCAGATCTCCCGCGAGACGACCCGTGCGGTCGCGAGAGCGCTCAAAGAGCTGTCCCGCCTACAGGATCGACCTTTCGCCGTCGTGCTCCACGGCGGCGAGCCTCTCCTCTTAGGCCCGGAAAAGCTCAGGTACGTGCTTTCGATGCTGCGCGGCGTGCTGCCGGGCGAATGCGCAATCAGCCTCCAGACCAACGGCATCCTCATCGGCGACGAGATCCTCGATGTATGTTCCGAGACCCACACGACCATCTCGGTAAGCCTCGACGGACCGCGTCACGTCCATGACCGCTTCCGTGTGGGCCACACAGGGTGGGGGACTTACGATAAGGTCTTGGCGGGGCTGAAGCGGCTCCGACGTCACCCCGACGCAAAGTTTCTTTTCACCGGACTCTTGGCGGTGGTCGATCCTGAGTCCGACCCGGCCGAGGTGTATGGCTTCTTCAAAAGCCTCGAGCCGCCGAGCGTCGACTTCATCTACCGCGACGGGAATCACTCGCGACTGCCTTACGGGAAGAAGACGCTGCACTCAACCGAGTACGGCAGTTGGATGGGCCGACTGCTCGACATCTACCTCGCCGACCAGACCCCGATCCGCATCCGCATTCTGGACGATGTCATCAAGTTGATGCTGGGCGGGAGCGGCACCAAGGACGGGGTGGGCCTGACGAATTACGGTGTGTTGATTATCGACACTGACGGCACCATAACGAAGAACGACACGCTGAAGAGTTCATTCGACGGCGCCGATCGTTTCTCACAGAAGTGGTCGGTGCATACGCACGGGTTGGCGGACGTACTTAACTCGGGCGAGTTCGCGGAATATCAAGCCATGCAGCGCCCCAGCTCCAAGGTCTGTCTAGCGTGCCCGGAGTTGCGTGTCTGCGGAGGCGGCATGACACTCCATCGCTGGCGCGACGATAACGGCTACGATAATCCTTCCGTATTCTGCGACGATCAGAAGCTGTTGCTAAGTCATATTCTCAGGTACTTGCCCGTCGCCCAGCCATGATTATAGCGTCAGCCGGAATCTTGGATTTCTCCCGCTTCGAAGTATTCTCCGAGCCCTTTCCTTACGCCGTCTCACCCTGCATTTTCGGCACCGAACTCAGCGACGACATTTTAGAATGGCTAGAGACGAAGGCTCCATGGAAGCTGGTCGAGACAGACTTCTATGAGCAGTATGAGTTCGCTTTCACCGATGCCGACCTTCCCTCCAGTCTCAAGTTCCTCCAGGGGCATATATTCAGAGACACTCTGAGGTCAGAAGTTCAAAGGATGTTCGGCGTAAAGTTGAAGGGAGGCGTTGACGCGACCGCACATAAGCTCGTCGGAGGCCAGCGTATCAGACTTCACAATGATTACATTCCCGAAGGGGAGACTCACCGACTACTGATTCAGTTGAACCGTGGCTGGAAGGACGAAAACGGGGGGCTTCTTCTGTTCTTCAACAGCCCTGAGCCAGCCGACGTTCACAAAATCTTACGCCCGGTCCATGAAAGTGCTGTGGCGTTCGCCATCTCACAGGGCTCACATCATGCGGTCACAACCATTCACGGAGGCGAACGTTTTACCCTTGTTTATTCCTTTTACGCAGAGAGATGAAGTCTAGTCTTATTGAACGAGTTGAATTAAGTTTAAGGGATACAAATTATAGCCCGTGGCTTCCAGATTTGACGGCAGAACTGGTAAAGGCCATTTGGCAGGACTTACATGTCAACTTAAAGTTGTCGCCCGAGACGTACGGGACTGCGCGCACCATGGCGCGTGATGCCCGGGCACCCCGCAGAATCGTTGCGAGGTTGTCAGTGGCTTCGGGCGATGAAAGCCCGGAGAAAATGCTCCAGGTCGAAACTTTAGATGCCGAGTTCATGCGAGTCTATGAAGACGCCGGGGTCAGATTTTATTCTGCGGATGAAATCAACACTGCGCATGTATTAGAACAACTTGAAGAGGCAGTCAAAGTCTTAAAGCTGGTTCCAACGCTCCTTATAACAGTTGCGGCATTAGTAAGGTCGGTTCATGTACTCGACCCCATTAATGACGATTACGACGTGAGCTTCAGTGAGCCACACATCCCCTTTTCTATATTTATTTCAGTCCCGCGAGCGGGCGATGTAATTAGTGCGTTGAGGGTCGCAGAAGCGATAGTGCACGAGGCCATGCACCTTCAGCTCACGCTCACAGAGCAAGTAGTACCTCTCGTCCATACGAGAAGCCTGCAACACTACTCACCTTGGCGGGGAGAATTTAGGAGTGCACAAGGCGTGCTCCACGGTCTATATGTGTTTAGCGTAATCGACGCGTTCTTCTGTGTACTACAATCCTTACCCGTTTGGGATCTCAACTCGGTTGGTTACATTAATAGGCGCCGGTCTGAGATTCATAGTCAGGTGGGTAGAATCCGCTCATTCCAAGACTCTGACGATTTAACTGAAACTGGACGCGCTTTCGCCCGCCGGATGATGAGTGGATTTGAATAGCAGTATGGCTAACAACGTGACTCAGGACATCACCTGTACATGCCGGTATGTTTGGATCTAGAAATCTTAACCTTATCAAGTCCATTGCGCGCCAAACGGTATTTAAGGTCTAGTTCGGCAAAGTTCTGTTCCGGCACCGTCGGCCCGATGATTATGTGCGACCCCTCCCGCAAAAGAGACTCTAGTGATGTTACGTAAATGCGTGATGGCCTTCTGCTTGAATCTAAGTTAAGACCGTCGAATTTTATGTCAAACTCACCAAGCATTCTGGCTTCT
>JBEVKV010000277.1:0-10530 GCA_040509515.1 Pyrinomonadaceae bacterium
CGACCCTCTTCGGCCGATTTAAAACGGCCGGCGTCTAGCGGTTCGCGTTGCGGTTCGCGTTGCCGTTGGCGTTGCGGTTGCCGTTGGCATTAGCGTTGGCGTTGCGGTTCGCGTTGTTGCCGTTCATCGTGCTGACGCCGTCGGTGTTCTTGTTGCCGTTGTCGTTGGTCAGCACGCCCACGTTGGACGGGGCGCTGTTGGCGTTCATGTTCTTAGGGACGTTGGCGTTGGTGTCCACCACGCCGTTGCGCGTGGCGTTAGCGTTCGAGTTGGTATTCGAGTCGCCGCCACCGCACGCCGCGCCCCACGCCGCGACCCCGAGCAGGCTGATTAAAGTTAGTGTCCGTCGCATCTATCCTCCCGACTGTTAAGGCCGTGTCCGACGGCGCGACTCTAGCGGTAGACTTCTTCGCCGCGGTGGTTCTTCCACTCGCGCTCGAAGTACTCTGCGTCCTCGTCCGAACGGGGCGTGACGCCCATGAGGATGCCGCCCTCTTTGAGCCCCTGCTCGTAGTGCTTGACGCGCTCCTCGGGGATGCCCGCGCCGATGAGCGCGCCGATGATGCCGCCCGTCGCGCCGCCCGCGCCCGCGCCCGCCAAGCCCGCCGCGATGGGGCCGGCGACGAGCAGGCCGAGGCCCGGCAGCGCCAGCGTCGTCCCGATGGCCGCGATGGCCGCGAGCGTCGCGCCCACGGTGCCGCCGATGGCCGCGCCGGTGCCCGCGCCTTCGAGCGCCTTGTTGCCCAACTCGGTCTCTTTGCCGTCGGCCGTGAAGTGCTTGTCGCGCGTCTCGTCCGACATCAGAAGGTTGACATCGTCGTTGCTGTAGCCGCGGGTGGTGACCGAGCCGTATGCGCGCTCGGCGCTCTCCCTGTCTCTAAACAGTCCGGTAACCATCCTCGAACGTCCCGCCGCTGAACCAGTTGTTTCCACCATGTAATCTTCTCCCCTTGATGGTTTTTAAGTGAAAGTCGCGCCGAAATTCCCGTTTAAAGCCCCGCCGACGCGCACGCGCGGCCGGGATTTCAGCTCTCTGACAGTACGGTTTTCGCGTCCGTAAAATTGCTGTCACTGGTACTGTGCAAAAGCCGGGCCGTACGGCGTCGAACGGCCCGCTCCGGCGGAAAATTTTTGAGGCGGGTTGTCGGAAGCCTTCGGGCTTCAGGCGCGCAGTTCGGCCGCGGGCAGGAGGTGCGGCGGCTGGCGGTGGCGCGTGGCCTGTTCGTACGCGTAGGCGAGGCGGATGAGCTTGGCCTCCGTGAAGGCGCGGCCGAAGAAGGAGATGCCGACGGGCAGGCCGTAGACGTAGCCGGCGGGCACCTGCACGTTCGGATAGCCGGCGACGGCCGCCGGGGTCGAGCTTCCGCCGGTGAAGTGGTCGCCGTTGACGAGGTCGGTCGTCCAAGCGGGGCCGCCCGTGGGCGCGACGAGCGCGTCCAACTTGTGCTTAATCATGACCGCGTCGATGCCCTGCGCCCGCGACATGGCTTTACTCGTGCGCAGAGCTTTCAGGTAGGCGGGCTCGGTCAGCGGCCCCTTCGCCTCGGCGCGGACGAAAAGCTCCTGGCCGAAGTAGGGCATCTCGCGGTCGCGGTTGCGCTCGTTGAACTCGATGAGCTGTTTGAGCGTGCGCGGGTGGTCGCCCGGCGGAAGTTCAGCGAGGTGCTTGTTGAGGTCGGCCTTGAATTCGTAGAGCAGCACCTCGAACTCGTCGGCGTCGAACTTGCCGTGCGTGGGGAGGTCGGCCGGGTCGACGACGGTCGCGCCTTCGCGCTTCAATAAATCGATGGCGTCGCTCATCAGCTTGTCCACGCGGTCGTTGAAGCCGAAGAACTTTCGCGCGACGCCGATGCGCGCGCCGCGCAGAGCGCCGGGGTCGAGCGACTGCGTGAAGTCAGTCCGCGCGAGCGCCGCGCCCTCGCGCGTGACGGCGTCGCGCGGGTCGGAGCCCATGAGGACATTGAGCAGCGCGGCGGCGTCGGCGACGGTGCGCGTCATCGGGCCGGCGGTGTCCTGACTGTGCGAGATGGGGATGATGCCTGAGCGGCTGACGAGCCCGAGCGTCGGCTTGATGCCGACGATGCCGCACGCGCCCGCGGGGCAGACGACCGACCCGTCGGTCTCCGTGCCGACGCCGACGAGCGCGAGGTTGGCCGAGACGGCGGCGCCCGAGCCCGAGCTTGAGCCGCAGGGGTTGCGGTCGAGCGCGTAAGGGTTTTTCGTCTGCCCGCCGCGCCCGCTCCAGCCGCTCGAAGAGTGCGTCGAGCGGAAGTTGGCCCACTCGCTCAGGTTCGTCTTGCCGACGATGACGGCCCCGGCCGCGCGCAGGCGTTCGACGACGTAGGCGTCGCGCCGCGGCTTCGCGCCGACGAGCGCCAGCGACCCGGCGGTCGTCTCCATGCGGTCGGCCGTGTCGATGTTGTCTTTGACGAGGACGGGGACGCCGTGCAGAGGCCCGCGCACGCGCCCGGCCTTGCGCTCGCGGTCGAGGGCTTCGGCGATGGAGACGGCGTCGGGGTTGGTCTCGATGACGGAGTTGAGCGCGGGGCCGCGCCGGTCGATGCGCTCGATGCGTTCGAGGTACATCTCCGTCAGACGCCGCGCCGAGACGCGCCCCCCGCTCATCGCCGCCTGCGCGTCGCGGACGGTCAACTCCTCCCAGTCGAAGCGGCCCCCGCCGCCCTGCGGCTCGCCGGCCAGACGGGCGAGCGTGCGCGCGGCCGTCTCGCCGCCCGAGCCCGCGAGCGCCGCCCCGAGCCCGCCGGCCACGCCGGCACGCACGAACTCGCGGCGTCCGAACGCGCGTCCCTCCCGAGACACTTTTCGAGCCATGTTGGTTCCCGCCTCTCTTCGCGTGGTAAAAGTTTTCGAGGAGCGTCTTGTGGCTCCCGAAGCATCGCGCAACGTGGGCGGAAAAGCAACATGAAAAATTTCAACCTCTGCCTGCTCGGCTTCGGCAACGTCGGCCGCGCGCTCGTGCGCCTGCTCGCGGAGAAGGAAGGCGAACTGCGCGAAGAGTTCGGGATGGGCTGGCGCGTGACGGGCGTCGCGTCGCGCCGCATGGGGTGGATGGTTGCGCCCGAGGGTTTTTCAGTCGAAGAGCTTCTGTCGGACGAACTCTCGCGGCGCGGCGCGCACGCGGCGGCCGGTGTCGAAGAGTGGCTCGCGGCCGCACGCTGCGAGGTGCTGTTCGAGACGACTTCGCTCGAACCTTTGACGGGCGAGCCGGCCGTCTCGCACGCGCGCGCCGGGCTCGAACACGGCGCGCACGTCGTCACGGCGAACAAGGGCACAATCGTCCACGCCTACCGCGAACTGTCGGGGCTCGCGCGCGAGCGCGGCCGGCGCTTCCTGTTCGAGGCGACCGTCGCCGAGTGCCCCGTCTTCTCGCTCTTTCGGGGCTCGCTCCCCGCCGCGCGTCTCGAAGCCTTCTCGGGCGTCCTCAACTCCACCACGAACGTCATCCTCGACGAGATGGCGTCGGGCGGCACCTTCGACGAAGGCGTCCGCCGCGCGCAGGGCTTAGGCATCGCCGAGACCGACCCCACGCACGACGTTGACGGCTGGGACGCGGCCGTCAAGGCTTGCGCGCTCGCGAACGTCCTGATGGACGCCGGGCTCAAGCTCGGAGAGATTTCGAGGGAGGGCATACGCGGGCTGTCCGACGGGGAGGTTCGCGCGGCGCACGCCGAAGGCCGCCCGTTCCGACTCGTCGCGCGCGCGCGGCGCGGCGAAGGATGCAGGGTCGAGGCCGCCGTCCGCCCCGAACGCGTCGCGCCGCGCGGCCCCTTCGCTTCCGTCACGGGGACGACGCTCGCCGTGCATTACGAGCTGGACGTGCTGCCCGGCCTCACCGTCGTCGCGCACGACCCCGACTTGAGGAGTACGGCCTACGGCCTGCTCGCCGACTTCGTCGAAGCCGCGCGCGGCGAATGCTAGTTTGTAAGCGGCGACCGGCGCGGGGCGGGGAAATAAGAGGCGGGAAATAAGAAGAGGTGGCCGAGCTTTGGGGGCTCAACCACCTCTCGTCTCATGATCTCTCATGAGGTCGCGCATCACTGTCCTCACCCCAGCAAGCGCGTGGGCGGAAAGATTCACCAACCGCCCGGATGGCCTGAAGTATACGCGGCCGCGCGGCGTCGTCAAGGGGTCTTTTTTATCATTTTGGGGGGTGACTCGGCCCTATTTTGGCGTAACTGAAACAGCCGTTCGGGAAAACCCCGGCTGTAGTAAATCTTGCATCAACACGCTCAATTCGCTCGCGCGATCTCTTCGACGCCCGCGACCAGCCGCCCGACCTCCTCGCGCGTGGTGTAGCAGGCGCAGCCCGCCCTGACCAGACCCTCGGGCCGCAGGCCGAGGCGTTCGACGACCGTCGCCGCGTAAAAGTCGCCGTGCGAGACGAAGACGCCGCGCGCGGCGAGCCGGCGCGCCACCTCGGTCGAGGTGACGCCTTCGACGGTGAAGGCGATTGTCGGCGTGCGCGGCTCGCCGGGGCCGGGGCCGTAGAGCTTGACGCCTTCGACGCCGGAGAGCCCCTCCCACAACAGTTTCGCCAGCGCGACGCCGCGCGCGTGGAGCGCGTCGAAGGCGCGGCGCAGGCGCTCGCGCCGCGCGGAGACTTCGAGCGGCGCGGTCGGAGTCCCGCGCGTGAGCGAGGCGAGGAAGTCGACGGCCGCCGCCGAGCCGACGATGCCTTCGTGATTCTGCGTGCCGGTCTCGGCGACCTCGGGCGCGTAGTCGGGCCCGGGCTGGAGCTTCGGGAAGGGGAGCGACTCCAACAACTCGCGCCGGCAGAACATCGCGCCCGCGTGCGGGCCGTAGAACTTGTAGGCCGAGCAGACGAGAAAGTCGCAGCGCAGCGCGCGCACGTCCACCAGCCGGTGCGGCGCGAAGTGGACGGCGTCCACGAACATGTAGGCGCTGACCGACTCGGCGAGCCGGCCCGCGCGCGCGAGGTCTGTGAGCGTGCCGAGCGCGTTCGAGGCCGCGCCGACGGCGACGAGCTTCGTACGACTGTTGACCTTGCTCTCGAAGTCTTCCCAGTCGAGCGCGCCCGTCTCGGTCTTCATCCGCACGACGTGAACCTTGACACCGCGCTCGCGTTCGAGCGCCTGCCACGGCGCGACGTTGGCGTGGTGGTCGAGTTCTGTGACGACGACCTCGTCGCCCGCGTCGAACGTGCGGCCGAGCGTGCGCGAGACGTGAAAGGCGAGCGTCGTCGCGTTCGCGCCGAAGACTATCTCGTCGTGCGCCGCGCCGAGGAAGTCGGCCAGCGCGCCGCGCGAGCGTTCCAACAAAACGTCGGTCTCGGCGCTCGTCGGGTAGGCCCAGTGCGTGTTGGCGTTGTGGTGGTAGAGGTAGTCGGACATCGCCTCGACGACGGCGCGCGGCACCTGCGTCCCGCCGGGGCCGTCGAAGTAGGCGACCGCGTGACCTTCGTGCACGCGTTCGAGCGCGGGGAAGTGCGAACGTATCTCTTCGGTCGAAGCGGCCTCGGCCTTCCTCACTGTCTCAGTCATCCGTGACCTCGCGGGTGTTATTATCCTTCGGAGTCAGCATCAACAAATCCACCCCGCAGGTCAAGGCGCGAAGGAGACCGCCCATGCCCTTCCGACAGGAGCCACCGCGACTCGGCAACCAGTACGAGGACGACCGCGCGCTGCGCTCTTACCTGAAGAGGGCGCTGCCGCCCGAAGTGCTGCGCGAGGTCGAGCCCGCGCTCGCGGAGATGGGCGAGCTGTCGGGCGGCGAGCTGTACCGCATGCAGCTCGAAGACCGTCTGAACGAGCCGCGCCTGACGCAGTGGGACGCGTGGGGCGAGCGCGTGGATCGCATCGAGGTCTCGCCGCTGTGGCGCGTGGCCGAGCGACTGGCGGCCGAGCGCGGCCTCGTCGCCACCGCTTACGAGCGCAGGCACGGCGCGCACTCGCGCCTGCACCAGTTCGCGCTCGCGTACCTCTTCATGCCCTCGACCGACATCTACAGTTGCCCGCTCGCGATGACCGACGGCGCGGCGCGCGTGCTCGCGACTTCGGGCAACGACTCCCTCGTCGAGAAGATTCTGCCGCACCTCGTCTCGCGCGACCCTGAAAAATTCTGGACGAGCGGGCAGTGGATGACCGAGCTGACGGGCGGCTCGGACGTGGGCGCGTCGGAGACAATCGCGCGGCGCGACGCGGAAGGCGCGTGGCGGCTCTACGGCCGCAAGTGGTTCACGTCGGCCGCGGCCTCGCAGGTGGCTCTGACGCTCGCGCGCCCGGAAGGGAACCCGGCCGGCGGGCGGGGCCTCGCGCTCTTCCTCGTCGAGACGCGCGACGCCGAAGGCCGGCTGCGCGGCATACGCGTCGAACGTCTCAAGGACAAGCTCGGCACGCGCAAGGTTCCGACCGCGGAATTGACGCTCGACGGCGCGCCGGCCGAGCTGGTCAAAGCCGCGGGCGATGGCGTGCGCGACATCGCGCCGATGCTCAACGTGACGCGTCTGTGGAACGGCGTGAGCGCGGCGGCGCTGATGCGTCGCGGCGTGGCGCTCGCCCGCGACTACGCGCGGCGGCGCGCGGCCTTCGGCTCGTCGCTCGCGGAGAAGCCGCTGCACGCCGACACGCTCGCCGGTCTACAGGCCGAGGCCGAAGCCGCGCTCCACCTCGCCTTCTACGCGGCCGAGCTGACGGGCCGCGACGAGGCGCGCGAGCTGGACGAAGCGGGCGCGCGGCTGTTGAGACTCCTGACGCCTCTGATGAAGCTGACGACGGCGCGCGCTGCCGTCGGCGTCGCGAGCGAGGCGGTCGAGGCGTTCGGCGGCGCGGGCTACGTCGAGGACACGGGCGTGCCCGTGCTGTTGCGCGACTCGCAGGTGCTCTCCATCTGGGAGGGCACGACCAACGTCCTCTCGCTCGACGCGCTGCGCACGGCGCTGAAGGACGAAGGCGCGCTCGCGTCTTTGAAGGCGGAGGTCGAAAGCCTCACGCGCACGGCGCGCGACGAACGCCTCGCGCGTGTGTCGCTCGCGGCGCGCGAGGCCGTGGCGCACGCCGAAAGCTGGCTCGCCGCGAACGCCGCGAAGTCGCCTGCGACGTTGGAGGCGGGCGCGCGCCGCTTCTGTCTGACGCTCGGCCGCGGGCTCGCGCTCGCCCTGCTCGCGCGACACGCGCAGTGGTCGCTCGAAGAGGAGCGCGACACGCGCGCGGCGTCTGCCGCCCGCCGCTTCGCACTCAACCGCGTAGACCTCATCGAAGACGACGCAGACCCCGCCGACGCCCTCGCGCTGATGGACGACCGCTAAGCCTGATCTAAAACAATTTGAGATTTGAGATTTGAAATTTCAAATTCTCTAAGCCGCCACCCGAGCCGAAAATTTTCCCGCCGCGCGGCTGCTCCTCGTCGCGCCGCTTTCGCGCGTTACGTGCGCGGCACTCCTCCGTCGAGAAGTGCCGCGCGCTTTTTTTACGTCGCCGCCAAATAATCGCGAAATAATTCTGAGAGCTTTCACGCGCGGGCAACTGGTCGCGTGGGTAGGCCATCCCACTCCGCTTTTCTTTTCGCGCTCCCAGAGCGCCTCCCCAACACATACGTCGCCTCGAACTGCCCGCGAAGCGTTCCTGCATCGCGGGCCGCGCCCGCGCGGTTCTCCGAAGGGTCCGCGGCGGCGTCCGTCCACACACCAATCCGGCCGGCGCGTCCGTATTTTTCGGCCGCCCACGCGCACTGTCTACGTTGAGTCATCCGAACAAGAGGAGTTAGAAGTTTTATGCCCCGCCCTGCCTCTCACACGTCCGCCGCCAGTCTGACCGGTCGCCGCGCCCTCGCGTCCGCGTCGCTGTTCGGGCTCGCGCTCGCGTATCTCGCGTTCGGCTTCGCGCCGCTCTCACGCGTGTCCGCCGGCTCCGACCCGGCCGCAAAAGTTCCGAGCAGGTCGGCCGCCAAAGAATCGAAGGCCGACGCGACGCGCGCGTCCGAAGTCTACGGCCGACTCCCGCTCCGCTTCGAGCCCAACGTCGGGCAGGCCGAGCCGGGCGTCGATTTCATCTCGCGCGGCGACGGCTACGGCCTCTTCCTCAAGGGGACTGAGGCCGTGCTCGCGCTGCGGCGCGCGTCCGGCGCGCGCGGCTCCGTCCTCCGCATGAAGCTCGTCGGCGCTTCGACTGCGCGCGAAGTCGCCGGCGTGGGCGAGCTGCCCGGCAAGGTCAACTACCTGCGCGGCTCCGATCCGGCGGCGTGGCGCACGAACGTCGCGTCTTTCTCGGGCGTCGAGTACCGCGGCATCTACGAGGGCATCGACCTCGTCTATTACGGCAACCAGCGTCAACTCGAATACGACTTCCGCCTCGCGCCCGGCGCGGACGCGCGCCGCATACGCCTCGCGTTCGAGGGGCAGACTTCCATGCGCGTCGACGCCGCGGGCGACCTCGTGCTGCGCGCCGCGGGCGGCGGCGAGATTCGCCAGCGCAAGCCCTACGCCTATCAGGAAGACGGGGCTGGCCGACGCGTCGAGGTCGCCGCGCGCTACGTTTTGCAGGGTAAAGGCCGGGTCGGTTTCGAGGTCGGCGCGTACGACGCGGCGCGGCCGCTCGTCATCGACCCCGTGCTCGCCTACTCGACCTATCTCGGCGGCGGCGCGAGCAACGACACGGCGCACGGCGTCGCGCTCGACGCGGCCGGCAGCGCCTACGTCACGGGCGAGACCATCTCGACCGACTTTCCCACCACCGCGGGCGCGGCGCAGACGACCTTCGGCGGCTTCAACTACGACGCCTACGTGACGAAGCTCAACCCGGCGGGCACGGCCGTCGTCTACTCGACGTACCTCGGCGGCGGCGACACGGATCAGGGCTTCGACATCGCCGTGGACGCGGACGGCAACGCCTACGTCGCGGGCCGAACCATCTCGACCAACTTTCCCGTGACGGCCGGCGCATTCCAGCCCGCCTTCGGCGGCGGCGTCTACCCCGGCGGCATCGGCGGCGACGCCTTCGTCTCGAAGCTCAACCCGGAGGGGACGGCGCTTCTTTACTCGACCTACCTCGGCGGCAGCGCGACCGAGTACGGCTACGGCGTCGCGCTCGACGCGGCGCGCAACGTCTACGTCACGGGCTCGACCAGCTCCGAGAACTTTCCCCTGATGAACGCGCTCCAACCCGTCAAGCGCGGCGGCAGCGACGCCTTCGTGACCAAGCTCGACGCCTCGGGCGCGGCGCTCGTCTACTCGACCTACTTCGGCGGCACGACCGCCGTCGATTCGCTCAACGCCTCGGGGCTCGACAACGCCTTCGACATCGCGGTGGACGCGTCGGGCGCGGCTTACGTCGTCGGCGAGACGCAGACCACGGACTTTCCCGTGACCGCGAACGCCTTCCAGCGGAGCTTCGGCGGCCTCGGCGCTTTCGAGGGCGACGCCTACGCGGCGAAGTTCAGCGCCGCGGGCGACGCGCTCGTCTACTCGACCTACCTCGGCGGCGGCTACGGCGATTCGGGCACGCGCATCGCGCTCGACGCGGCGGGGCACGCCTACGTCACGGGCCGGACGGCGTCCGTCAACTTCCCCACGGCGAACGCCTTCCAGCCCGCGCTCGCCAACGCCGAGGGCATCCACGACGCCTTCGTGACGAAGCTCAGTCCGGACGGCTCGGCGCTCGTCTACTCGACTTACCTCGGCGGCGGCGCGGACGATTCCGCGCACGGCATCGCCGTGGGCGCGGGCGGCAGCGCCTACGTCACCGGCGGCACTAACTCGGACTTCTTCCCCGTCCGCAACGCCGTGCAGGGCACGCTCGCGGGCCAGTCCACCGACGCCTTCGTCACCAAGCTCTCGCCGCAGGGCTCATCGCTCGTCTACTCGACCTACCTCGGCGGTACGCGGAACGAGAACGGCTACGCCGTCGCCGTGGACGGCGCGGGCGATGCTTACGTCGTGGGGCGCACGACTTCGCTCAACTTCCCCACGACGGACGGCGGCCTCCGCCGGACGCGCAACGGCGAGGGCGACGCCTTCGTCTCGAAGATTCACGTCGGCGACGACGAGCCGACCTAGCGTATAAGCGGGCGCGTGACGGGCGGCGACGGCGCGCCGCTCGCCGGCGTCGACATCAATATCTTCGGCGGCGCGCGGGCGCGGACGAAGACCGCCGCCGACGGGACGTACGCGTTCGAGGGGCTGCGCGCGGGCGTCGACTACAGCCTGACGGCCTACTCACCCTGCGTCGTCTTCACCACGCAGAACGGCACGGTCAGCAAAATAGCGTCCGACCAGACGGTGGACTTTACGGGCAGCGTCACGACCTTCTCGGTCGGCGGCCGCGTGACGATCAGCAACAAGCCCGACGAGGGCTACGGCGGCGTGACGATGAAGCTCGCGGGCGCGCAAGGCGAGTTGACCACCAGGACGGACGGACAGGGGAACTAGAAGTCATCCCTAAACCCGTTTGAGGGCGACTAAAGCACAAGCGAGATGAACGAGTGCTTCAAAGTTCTTGACCTTCCGCCCGTAGCGCACGACGAGGCGGCGGAAGTTTTGCAGCCACGAGTTCGTCC
>JBEVKV010000278.1:0-14462 GCA_040509515.1 Pyrinomonadaceae bacterium
TTATCCCCTACGCCTTCGCGCTTAAGCTATAAGACGCCCATCATAGAAGCTGATGCGCGGCAATTAAGCCGTAAGCCCGGCATCTTATCGTGTAAGATGCCGGGCTTACGGCTTATCGCCAGAGTATCAGGGCGTAAGATTCCTACATTCCTGCCCGCCTCAACCGCCGAACTGCGCTAAGACTTCTTCCACCTGCGCGAAGTCGAAGGGCTTGCCGATGACCGTGTCGGCGGGGGCGTCGCCCTGCGTGCGCGCGGCGTCCTTGCCGTAGCCGGTGACGACGGCGATGCGCGTGCGCGGCGAGCGGCGGCGCACCTCGCGCGACACCTCCCAGCCGTCCATCCCGGGCATCGAGAGGTCTGTGAAGACGAGGTCGAACTCCTCCTCCGCGAGCGCGGCGAGCGCGGCGCGGCCGCCGTCGGCGCGGCGCACGCGGTGGCCGAGCACCTCGATCATCTCGGCCAGAGTCTCGCGGACGTGCTCCTCGTCGTCGACGACGAGGACGGAGAGCGTGCGAGCCGGCCCTCTTGAATCGCGAGGCGCGGGTTCGGGGTCGGGCTGGCGCGGCGCGGGCGCGGCGTGGGGCAGGTCGAGGGTGAAGGTCGTCCCGCTCCCGGGCTGGGAGACGGCCGAGATGTTGCCGCCGTGGCGCTCGACGATGCCGTAGGAGACGAAGAGCCCGAGCCCCGTCCCCTGCACGCCCTTCGTCGTGAAGAAGGGCTCGAAGATGCGCGCGCGCACCTCCTCGGCCATCCCCACGCCCGTGTCGGCGAAGAGCAGGCGGAGGCGCTCGCCCTGCCGCCGGCAACTGATGTTGAGGCGACCGCCCGCCGGCATCGCGTCGATGGCGTTGACGACGAGGTTGACGAAGACCTCGCGCAGCTCCGAGGCGTTGCCGCGCGTGTGGAGCGCGGCGTCGCCCTCGACAACCACCTCGTAGCTCAGGCCGCGCGCGCGCGCGTCGTTCTCCCAGCGCGTGCGCGTGATCTCGACGGCGTCGCGCAGCAGCTCGACGACGCAGACCTCCGCGTGCCCCTCGCCGGGGAGCTGGCGCGCGAACGAGCGGATGCGGCGGACGGTGGCGGCGGCGTCCTCGGCCGCCGTCAGGATGATGTCGAGCCCGCGCCCGAGCCTCTCGTCCGCGGCCGAGCGGCGCAGCAGTTCCGCGCGCCCGAGGATGGCGGCGAGCGCGTTATTGAAGTCGTGCGCGACGCCCGAGGCGAGCTGCCCCAGCGCGCGCAGCTTGTCGGCCTGCGCGGCGCGCTCGCGCTCAAGACGCTGCTCGGTCACGTCGCGCGTGATGGCGAGCACGCCGGTCGTGCGCCCGTCGATGACGAGCGGCGTCGAGTCCGTCATGACGTAGCGCAGCTCGCCGTCGCGGCGCAGCAGGCGCAGCTCGACCGTCTGCGGCTCGCCGGCCAGCGTAAGGTGGAAGCGCTCCTCGGCCCCGGCGCGCTCGGACTCTTCGATGAGGTCGCGGAAGTGCATCCCGATGAGCGACTCTTTTTCGTAGCCGGCCATCGCCGCGCCCGCGCTGTTGATCCAGAGCATCCGCCCCTCGGGGTCTACGGCCGAGATGTTCTCGCGCGCGCTCTCAAGGACGTGCTCAAGGAGCGACTGCCGCTCGCGCGCGACGGCCTCTATCTCGCGCAACTCCGAGAGGTCGCGCACGGTGCAGACCGTGCCGAGCTGCCCGGAGTCGTCGTCGACCGGCTCGGCCGTCACCAGCAGCGTGCGGCCGAGCCGCTCGGGCGTGTACTCGATGGTGATGGGTCGGCGCTCGGCCGACGCGCGCTCGACGATGCAGCCCTCGCCGCGCCCCGAGCGCAGCACGTCGCAGCAGCGCCGCCCCAGCAGCTCCTGCGGCGCGGCCGATTCGAGCCCCGCCCCCGCGCGGTTGACGCGCATCAGGCGACGGTCGTTCGAGAAGATGAAGATGCCGTCCGACATCGCGTCGAAAGTCGTCTCCCACGTACGCTTGGCGCGCTCGACCATCTCGAACAGCTCGGCCTGCGCGATGCCGGTGGCGAGCTGCGCGGCGACCGACTCGACGAGCGCGACCTCGTCGCGCGTCCAGCGGCGCAGCCGGTCGGTCTGGTGGATGCAGAGCGCGCCGCGGAACTGCCCCTGCACGACGAGCGGGCAGACGATCTTCGAGAGCCCGCCGTTCTGCCGCGCCAGCTTCCTCACCTGCTCGTTCATCTCGGGCGTGCCGGCGTCGTAGTTCAAAGCGTCGTTGATGACGAGCGTGCGGTGCGTCTCGATGAGGTGGCGGCCGACGGGGCGGTGGAAGCTGATGCCGGCGGCGGGCGCCGTGCCGCTGACGGGGCCGGCGGCGCGGTACTCGTACATGACGGGCGAGTCGGCCGGCCGCGCCGGGTCGTAGGGGCGCAGGTAGACGCGTGAGGCGCGCAACGCCTGCCCCAACTCGTGCGTCGCGGCGCGCAGCACCTCGGGCAGGTTGAGCGAGGCGCGGATGGCGTGGCCGAGGCGGTTGACGAGCGCCTCGCGCGCCGAGGTCGCCTCGGCCCTCTGGTAGAGTTCGGCCTGCCGGACGGCGATGCCGGTCTGGTCGGCGACGGCGCGCGCGAGCGCCACGTCCTCCGACCGCCAGCGCCGCGTCGCGCCCACGGTCGAGATGGCGAAGCAGCCCGGCAGGTCGTCGCCGACGCGGATGGCGACGTACATGATCGAGCGCGTGCCGAGCTTCCTGAGGATGTGCTCGTAGACGTGCCGCGCGGCCGGGTCGTGCTCCACGTCCTCGAAGGCGAGGACGCCCGTGCCGCGAATCGCTTTAATCAGCCCCTCGACGAGCGGGATGGGGTACTCGCCGGCGGCCGTGGGGACGCCCTGCGCGGCGTACTCCGCGACGTTGCGCGCCACGTCGGCCTCGCGGTCGAGCATGAAGAGCGCGCAGCGGTCGGCCCCGAGCTGGATGCCAAGCTCGCGCGTGGCGGCGTGGAAGACCTCGTCGGCGTCGAGCGACTGGCGGACGGCGCGCGTGATGCGGTTGATGAGCGCCTCGCGCTCGGCCTGCGCGGCGAGCTTGGCGGCGTCGCGCTGGCGCGCGATGAGCTGCGCGGTCTGCCGCGCGAAGGCGACGGCCGGCAGGACGCTGCGGCGGTCGGGCGCGCGCCCCGAGCGCGGGTCGTCGAGCGCGATGAGGCCGATGTAGTCGCCGTCCTGCGCGGCGAGCGGGACGAAAAGCTCGTCGCCGTCGTGCCACGCCTCCGGGCCGAAGCCGTGGGCGGGGCGCGGCAGCCCCGTCTTGAAACGCCGCTTGGAGAACGCTTCGAGCAGGTGATGGTGGCTCGGCGGGTAGTACGCGGCGAAGCCCAGTTCGCCGACCTTGATACGGACGCCCTGCGAGATGAGGCGCTCGACGGCTTCGCGCGGGTAGGGGCGCGCGCTGCTCTCCTCTATGTACTCGCGCGGAACGTTCGCGGAGTGCGAGAGTATGCGCCGGCCCCGGCCGTCCTCTGTGAAGAGGAGGACGAGGCAGGTGCGGTAGTCGGTCAGCCCCGTGATGGTGTCGGCGAGTCCGGCCAGCAGCTCTTCGAGCGCGCGCCCTTCGAGCGGCGCGGCCGCCAGCGCGGTCAGTGCTTCGAGCTGGCGCACGGACGCGCTCAAATGCTCTTCCGTCGCGGGGCGCTCGGCCGGGTAGATTTCTGACACGGGCATGGCTTTCTCTCTTCGGAAGGAGATGAGAAGACCTGACAGGGTCTCGCGATTCCGGACGCTATCCGTCTCACCCGAGGGGGCGTCTGCTGCTGAAAGATTGTCGAGAGGAGGGGCTTGCCGAACCTTCTTACCGGTGTGAGGGGCTGGCACCTCTGGCTCCCGAACGCCGTCCCACACGGGACGGCCTACCGGGGGCAAGTCCGAATATAACAAAGTGTTAGCGGCGTTGTCATCAGTAAATCGGATGCGCGCGCGCGCGCAGACGACCAACCGAAGTCTGCCCGCGCGGTTCGGGGCGGGGCGATTGTCGTGAAGGCCCGCACGTATGACAAAAAAAAGGCCGGGGCGGCGATGCCCCGGCCTTCTCGTTGCGACGCTCGGCGGCGCCGACGCTCACCTGGCTTTGGGCCGGGGGGCGGCGACGTTGCTGCGGGCGAAGTAGCCCTGACGGTACGTGAGCCGGAGGTTCTGCTTCTTCAGTTCGGGGTTGACGACCTCGATCTGCACCTTGCGGAAGCCGCCGTCCTTCGACTTGTTCAGGGGCGAGTAGGCGATGAGGTACTGCGAGCGCAGCTCCTCCTGAATCTGCGCGAAGGCGACGCGCAGGTCGTCCTCGTTGCGCGGGAAGTACGCGCGCCCGCCCGTGCGCTCGGCGATCTTGCGCATCGAGCCCTCGTCCACGCCGTCGAAGCTGAAGCTGTCGCCGATGCCGACGGCGTAGATGATGGCGTCGGACTTGAGGGCCGAATCCACCGCCTCGCTCATCTTGAGCCGGCTGCTGGTGTCGACGCCGTCGGAGAGCAGGATGATGGCGCGGCGCGTCTTGTCGGAAGACTCGGCGAGCACCTCGCGCGAGGTGACCCAGATGGCGTCCCAGATGGCGGTCGAGGCGGCGCGCGACTGGTTGTCGCCCGAAATCGGGGGCGTGCCGACCAGCACCCCGCCGCCGACGTAGCCCGAGGGCGGCGTGAACTCGACGCGGTCGATGGCGCGGCGCACGCGCGCGACGCTGCCCGTCAACCCCTGTTCGAGCGTGGCGTCGCCGGTGAAGGTGAGCACGGCCACCTCGTCCTTCTGCTGGCGGATGACGGTGTCGACGAAGCGCTGCGCGGCCGACTTCTCTTCGGGGAGCGTGCGCTCCTGCGAGGCGGAAACGTCGATGAGGATGGCGAGCGAGAGCGGGCGGTCGGTCTCGCGCTGGAAGGTGAAGACCTGCTGCGGCACGCCGTCTTCGAGGACGCGGATGTCCTCCTGCTTGAGCGAGGTGACGAAGCGTTTGTTCTTGTCGACGGCGGTGAACAGGACGTTGGTCAGGTCGGTCTCGACCCGCTCCACGTCGTCGTCGTCGAGCGGCACGTCCGGCTGCTGCTGCGCGGGGCGCTGCGGCTGCGGCGGCTGCTGCCGCCGCGCGCTCGCGCCCGGCCCCGCGAACGACAAGGCGGCCGCCAGAGCCAGCGCCAGAACGAACACGAACCTCTTTTGAGTGGACATCTTCAACCTCAAAAACCCAGTGATAAGCGATGAGTGACGAGAGAAACCGCGGGCCGGGTTTCTTTCTTATCACTCATCACTCGTCACTTACTCAACAAATCCCTGTCGGCCGTGTAGCCCTTCTTGGCGTTGACCTTGTACTTGTCGCCGCCGACGACCTTGACCTCGATGCTGCGCTCGCGGCCGTCGAAGGGGCCTTCGGGGCGGTAGGTCAAAAGGTACTGCGAGCGCAGCTCCTCGCCGATCTTCTTGAACGCGCGTTCGAGCGCGAGCATGTCGCCGGTGTAAAAGGCGCGGCCGCCGGTGTCGTTCGCGAGCTTCTGAAGCTCCTTGTCGCCGGAGTCCTTGACCGTCCCGGCCTCGACGCCGGGCACCGCGCTCCCCGTAAAGCCGCCCTTGGTCGAGATGGAAAAGATGATGGTGTCGGTCTTCTGCGCGATGGCGATGGCGTCCCCGATGCGCGCGCGGCTGTAGGTGTCGTCGCCGTCGGTGATGAGGACGAGGGCGCGGCGCGGGCTCGGGACGCCGCGCATCTTCTGGTCGCAGAACTCCCAGATGGCGTCGAAGAGCGCGGTCTGCGTCCCGGGCTTCTTGACGCTGTCGATGGCGCGTTCGAGCAGGTCGAGGTTGCGCGTGAAGTCCTGCCGGAGCTTGACCTCGTCGTCGAAGGTGACGAAGGCGGCGTGATCCTTGCGCGTGCGCGTGACGGTGTAGAGGAAGTTCTTGGCGGCCTCCTTCTCGAACCCGAGCTTGCCCGAGGTCGAGCTGGACGTGTCCATCAGGACGCCGATGTAGATGGGCAGCTTCTCAAGCTCCTTGAGCTCGCCGAGGAAGTCGAACTGGACGGGGCGCTTGTCCTCGAAGACCTGGAAGTCGTTGCGCGACAGCCCCGTGACGGGCGCGCCCTTCTTGTCGAGCACGGTGACGGGGACGCGCACGACGCGCGCGGTGACGGTGCCCTCGACCTCGTCGGGCGTGGGCGTCGGCGTCTGGCGCGGGGCGGGCGTCTGCGCCGGCGTCTGCGCGTCGGAAGGGCGCGGGGCGGCGGCCGCGCCGAGCAGGGCGCAGGCGAGTGCGGCGAACGAAAGCCAGAGTCTGGGGTTGTTCATAGGCGGATGAAGGGGAGCGCGGGTGAAACCTCGGCGTCTTGCGTCCGATTCGAGCACCCTTTCGATGCCCCCGGCCGCCGCGGTCGTTGCTTCCCTCTTGCCCGACAGTATAAAGCATGCGGGCGGTGAGGAGTAGGCGCGCCGGGTCGGCCGCTCAGGACGGTTCGAGCGCGGCGAGGAAGTCGGAAAGCTCCGGCGGGAGCGGCGCGGTGAAGCTCATCCACTCGCCGGTCGAGGGGTGGTGAAAGCCGAGCCGTTCGGCGTGCAAAAACTGGCGGCCGAGCCCGCGGACGCGCGCACGCAGGACGGGGTCGGCGATGGTCTTGTCGCGCCCGCCGCCGTAGCTCTCGTCGCCGACGACGGGGTGCTTGAGCCACGCGAGGTGGACGCGTATCTGGTGCGTCCGCCCGGTCTTGATCTGCACGTCGAGCAGCGTCATGCGCTCGTAGTGGCGGCGCACGCGCCAGAGCGAGAGGGCCGCGCGACCGCCGCGCGAGACGGCCATCCGCGTGCGGTTGCGCGGGTCGCGCGCCAGCGGCTCCTCGACCTTCCCCTTCTCTTCCTTCGTCACGCCGTGGACGAGCGCGACGTATGACTTGAAGACCGTGCGCGCGCGGAACTGGTCGGAGAGGTTTTCGTGCGCGCGCGCCGTGCGGGCGACGACGATGGCGCCCGAGGTGTCGCGGTCGAGCCGGTGGACGAGCCCCGGCCGCATCGCGCCGCCGCCCGGGGCCAGCCGCGCGAAGTGGAAGGCGAGCGCGTTGGCGAGCGTCCCGCCGCTGACGCCAGCCGCGGGGTGGACGACGAGGCCGGAGGGCTTGTTGACGACGACGACCTCTTCGTCTTCGTGGAGGATGTCGAGCGGAATCTCCTCCGGCTCTATCTCGGACGGCGGCGGCGCGGGCAGCTCGACCTCGACGCGCTCGCCCGCCTTCAGCTTGTGCGAGGGCTTCGCCGCGCGCCCGCCGACGAGCACTTCGCCGTCGTCGATGACGCGCTTCAGAGTCGAGCGGCTCACGCCCTCGACCCTCGCCGCCAGAAACGCGTCGAGCCGCGCGCCCGCGTCCTCGTCGCCCGCGACGAAGACGAGCGCCTCGGCCTCCGGCTCAAAGGTAGTGCCGGCCGCGACCGTCTCGGCGTCTGTCTCGGCGTCCGTCTCGGGGTTGATTTGCTCTTGGGTCATGCGCTGGCGGTGTCCGGCGTGGCGGGCGTCGAGTCGCCCGCGCGGCGTCGGCGCAGGATGATGAAGACGACGCCGCCCGCGACGACGGCGAGGCTGATGAGCTGCGAGGTCGAAAGCCCCGTGAGCGTCGTCAACCCCAGTATGTCGCCGCGCGGGTCGTCGCGGAAGAACTCGATGGTGAAGCGCGTCAGGCCGTAGAGCGCCGCGTAGGTCGCGATGATCTGGCCGTCGAAACGCTTGCGCCGGTGGAGCCAGTACAGGAACAGGAAGATGAGGAGCGCGGCGAACGACTCGTAAAGCTGCGTCGGGTGCAGGTGGACGCCCGTGGGCACGCCCGTGATGGCGTGCGCGGCCTCGCCGAACTCGACGCCCCACGGGACGCCGGTCGGGCGTCCCCAGCAACACCCCGCGGCGAAGCACCCCTGACGCCCCACGGCCTGACCCAACGCCACGCCCGGCGCGAACGCGTCGAGCACCTTCCAGAACGGGAGCCGGTAACGGCGTATCAGCAGCAACCCCGTCAGGAGCCCGCCGAGGAAGCCGCCGTACCAGACGCCGCCCGACCGCAGGAAGTCTATCGAAAGCAGGTTGCGCCAGTCCGCGCCGTACTCCGGCTCGGCCACCATCAGCAGCAGCTTCGAGCCGATGAGCCCGCCGAGCAGCATCCACAAGCCCAGATCGAAGACGCGCTCGCGCGGCAGCCCATCGCGCGCGCCGAGGCGCGACGACACGAACAGCGCCCCCATGAAGGCCAGCGCCAGAAGCACGCCGTACGTGTTGACCGGAAAGCCGCCGATGCGGAAAAGCTCAGGGTACATTTTTTGGCCGAGTGATAAGTGACGAGCTATACGTGATGAGAGAAGGCAAGGCCCCTTGTTTTAGTCTTATCACTTATCACCCATCACTTATCACTTCTTCAACCCCTTGACGAAGGCGACGACCTCCGCGAGAAATTTGGGCGCGACCGGGAGCGCGGGGTCGCTGTAGGAGGCGGCCTGCTGCTTCGGGTCGGCGGGCGTCAGCTTGAGGAGGTGGTTCATGCCCTCGACCATCACGAATTTGGCGCCGGGCTTCGCCGCCGCGAGCCCCTTCGCGTCCTCGGGACTGGCCTGCACGTCGTGCGTCCCCTGCGCGACGAGGACGGGCATCGAGAGCTTGGCGACCTCCTTCGCAGGGTCGTACTTGAGCCACGAGATGATGTACGGCTGGACGCTCGGGCGGAAGAGGATGTCGTTGGCCGGAACGTCCGGGACAGTCTTGCCCTCCGCCAGCGACTTGAGGGTCGCCTCCGTCTTCGCGTACTGCTCGGGCGTGAACTGCGGCTTCACCTGTTCGAGGATGACCGCGTCGATGCGCCGCCCCGCCCCGGCTATCGAGACGAAGGCGTCGGCGCGGAGCCGCTGCGCCGCGACCGCCCCGATGAGCGAGCCCTCGCTGTGCCCCGCGACGACGAGCGCGGAGAAGCGCCGGTCGGCGCGCAAGCGTTGCCCCCACAGCACCGCGTCCTCGATGTAGGTGTCGAAGCGCAAGTCCGACTCGGACTTGGCCGCCATCACGCTCTCGGCCACGCCGCGCTTGTCGAAGCGGAGCGAGGCGACGCCCGCGGCGGCCAGCCCTTCTGCCAAATACCTGAGGCTGTTGTTCGAGCCGGGAAGCAGCGGCGTGTTGCCGTTGCGGTCGGTCGGCCCCGACCCGGCGATGATGAGCACCACGGGGTATGGCGCGCGCCCCGCGGCCGGCAGTTCCAGCGTCCCGTGCAGCTTGCCGCCGGGCGCGTCGAGCACGACCGGCTCCGACTTCGTCGATGCCTGCGCGGCGGCCGGAGCGGGCGTCGAACTTTGCGCGGGAGCGCCGGCCTGCGCGAACGTCGCGGGCGTGTAAGCCGACGCGCCGAGGACGACGAAAAGCACGGCGAGTCCGTATCTCAAAGTTCTCAATTTCAAAGCTCTCATAAAATCCCCCGCGTCCTCCGAGCCGCGCGGCTTTAGCGGCCGCCGGCGGTGGCCTCGGTGCCGCCCTCGGCCTTCGCACGCGCCTCGCGCCCCTCGCGCCGACCCTCAAGGATGAGATCGAGCGCGAGCAGCGCCGCCCCCGTGCAGATGGCCGCGTCGGCGACGTTGAAGGTCGGCCACTGGTACGAGCCGATGAAGACCTCTATGAAGTCTATGACGTGGCCGAGCCGCACGCGGTCGGTCAGGTTGCCGGCCACCCCGGCGAGCAGCAGCGCGAGCGCGCCGAGCAGGCGGTCTTCCGTCCGCTTCGTGCGGAAGAAGTAGGCGAGGAGCCCGACGACCGCCAGCGCCGCCAGCGTCGCCAGCATCCAGCGCCCGAACTCGCCGCCCTCCTGCAAGCGCCCGAACGCAATCCCCGGGTTTTCCGCGTAGCCGAAGTGCAGAAGGTTGTCGAAGACCTTGACGACCTCGCCCCCGCGCAGGCGCTTCACCGCCCAAGCCTTCGACGCCTGATCGGCCACGTAGAGCGCGGCGGCGGCGAACAGGTACGCCGCGCGCCAGCCCAACCCGCGCACGCCGCCCGCCCCCACGCGATGACTGGCCGTCACGCTCACCGCGCACCCCCTTCGGCCTCTATCTCGGCCAGCGCCTCGACGCAGCGCTCGCACGCCACGGGGTAGCGCGTGAACTCGCCGACGAGCGTCGAGTAGTTCCAGCAGCGCTCGCACTTCTGACCCGCCGCGCGCTCTACGCTGACGCGCACCGAGCCTTCCGCCTCCTCTTCCAGAAGCGTCAGCGAGACCTGCGAGACGATGAAGAGATAGCGCAGTTCTTCGCGGTAGCTTTCGAGCAGGTCGAACGTCTTCCGCTTCGCTTCGAGCCGGACGTGCGCTTCGAGACTGCTCCCGATGAGCTTCGCCGTGCGCGCCTCCTCAAGCGCGCCGAGGACTACGTCCCGCACCTCGAAGAGACGCGCCCAACGCTCGGGCAGCCCCGCGTCGCGCTCGACGCTCAGGACGACGGGAAATTCCGCGACGTGGACTGACGGCGGCACGGCCGCAACCTCGTCCGCGCCCTCAACAGCTTCGACCGCGACGCCCTTGACGCCTTCGACGCCCGCGCCCGCGCCCTCGGCAGTCGCACGACGCGACCTGACTTCGGGAAGGTTCTCCCAGATTTCGTCGGCCGTGAACGAGAGCACCGGCGCGAGCAGACGCGCGAGCGCGTCGGCGATGTAGTTCAGCGCGGTCTGCGCCGAGCGCCGCGCCTCGGACTTCGGCGCGTAGGTGTAGAGCCTATCCTTGATGATGTCGAAGTAACGCGCCGACAGCGTCACCGTGCAGAAGGCGTCGAGCGCGCGGTAGACCGAGTGGAAGTCGTAAGCCTTATAAGCTTCGACCGCGCGCTCGATCAGCCTGTCCAACTCGGCCAGCGCCCAACGGTCTATCTCGCGCATCTCGCCCAACGGCACGGCGTCCGCCGCGGGGTCAAAGCCGTCGAGGTTGCCGAGCGCGAAGCGCGCCGTGTTGCGTATCTTGCGGTACGAGTCGGCGACGCGCGAGAGAATCTCGGGCGAGCAGCGCATGTCCTCGCGGTAGTCGGAGGACGTGACCCACAGCCGCAGGATGTCCGCGCCTGAGTCCTTGACGAACTCCTCGGGCGCGATGGCGTTGCCCGCGGACTTGTGCATCGCGCGCCCCTGCGCGTCGAGCGTCCAGCCGTGCGTGACGACCGCGCGGTACGGCGCGCGGTCGTGCGCGGCGAGCCCCACCATCAAGGAGGAGTTGAACCACCCGCGGAACTGGTCGCCGCCTTCGAGGTACACGTCCGCCGGCCAGCGCAGCCCATCGTAAGCTTCGAGCACCGCGACCGAAGAGACGCCGCTGTCGAACCAAACGTCGAGGATGTCCGTCTCCTTCGTGAACTCCGTGCCGTCGCACTTCGGGCACTTGAAGCCGTCGGGCAGAAGCTCCTTCGCCTCCCGGCGGTACCAGGCGTCGGTCGTCTCGCGCTCGAACAGGTCGGCGACGTGGTCGATTGTCTCGCGGTCGGCGACCGGCTCGCCGCACTCGCAGTAGAAGACCGGGATGGGCACGCCCCACACGCGCTGGCGTGAGACGCACCAGTCGGGGCGGCCCTTCTGCATGTTGCGCATCCGGTCGGCACCCCACGCCGGCACCCACTGCACGCGCTCTATCTCGCGCAGCGCGCCCGCCCGCAGGCTCGACGGCGCGTCCTCCTCGTTGTCGGTGAAGTTGGTGCGCGCGCGGCCGTCCTCGTCCGTCTCGAACGTCTGCGCGGGCTCGCCCGCTGCGGCGTCGAGCGAGATGAACCACTGCGGCGTCGCGCGGAAGATGACCGGGTTTTTGCAGCGCCAGCAGTGCGGGTAGCGGTGCGCGTACTGCTCCGAGAAGAGCAGCGCGCCGCGCTCGCGCGCGAACTCGACGATGGCCGGGTTGGCCTCGAAGACGCTGCGGCCGGCGAAGTGCTCGACCTCCGCCGTGAAGCGCCCGGCGTTGTCCACGGGGCAGTAGATGTCGAGCCCGTAAGACTTGCCGATGACGAAGTCGTCGTGCCCGTGCCCGGGTGCGGTGTGGACGAGCCCGGTGCCGGCCTTGCCCGTCATCTTCTTGTCGCGCGCGTCCTTCACGTCCAACTCGGTCTCGCCGTCGGCCTCGCCGCCGAGCGTGACGTGGTCGCCGAGCATCAGCAAGCTCGGGCGGTCGAGCCACGCGTGTCGCGCTTCGAGCCTGTCGAGGCGCGAGCCGGGGAAGCGCGCGAGCATCTTCGGCGGCCAGACGACGGTCGCGGGGTTCGGGTCTCCCTGCTCGCGCGGCTCGCCGGTGCTCAGGTCGGCGGGGCGTCCCAGACCGCACTTCTGCGCGACGAGCGCGACCAGCTCTGAGGCGACGACGTAGACCTCGCCTTCCTTACCTTCAATCGCCGCGTACTCGAACTGCGGGTTGACGGCGATGCCGAGGTTGGCGGGAAGCGTCCACGGCGTCGTCGTCCAGATGAGGAAGAAGATGCGGCGCGGGTCGTCTTCGTCGCCGAGCACCTCGCGCTTGAACGTCTTCGCTTCGAGCGAGTCCTCCGCGAGCGGGAACTTGACGTAGACGCTGGGGCTCGTGTGCTCGCGGTACTCGACCTCGGCCTCGGCGAGCGCGGTCTGGTCGTGGATGCACCAGTAGACGGGGCGCGCGCCCTTGTAGACGTAGCCGCGCTCGACGAAGCGCCCGAACTGCCGCGCCGTCTCCGCCTCGTAGTGGTTCGACATCGTCAGGTACGGGTCTTCCCAGAGGCCGAGGATGCCGAGCCGCTGGAAGTCGCGCGTCTGACTCTTCAAGGCGTTCGCGGCGTGCTCGCGGCAGGCGCGGCGGAAGCTCTCGGTCGAGAGGTCTGACTTCTTCTTCCCCTTCTTGTCGAGCGCGCGCTCGACGTGCTGCTCGATGGGGAGGCCGTGGCAGTCGTAGCCGGGCACGTAGGGGCTGTCGTAGCCCATCATCGTGCGCGACTTGACGACGATGTCTTTGAGAATTTTGTTCATCGCCGTGCCGAGGTGGATGTCGGCGTTGGCGTAGGGCGGCCCGTCGTGGAGGATGAAGCGCTCGCGGCCCCGGCGCGAGCGGCGGATCATCTCGTAGAGCCCCATCTCGGCCCAGCGCTTCAAGCGCGCCGGCTCGGTCTGACCCAGGTTGGCCTTCTGCGCGAAGGCGGTCTTCGGCAGGTTGACGGTCTTCTTAAGTTCCAACGGCGTCTGTGTAGACATGTTAAAGGTCACATCCTTCTCGGAATTTCGATAGTAGCGCAGCCAAAGGGCAATTCAAAACTGAAGCGCCCGGGCCGCCCCCTCGCGGAGGGTAGCCCGGGCGCGCCTGCAACGCCGTTAAGATGTTCAGGGTCTCAGCCGATGAACATCTCCTCCTCCGCGTATGATTCGTTGATCTGCTTCGGGGCGGGAGCCAGCATGACCTCAAGGCCGCGCCTGACCCCCGCCATAATCGCGGCAATCTCGCGCGCCGGGCTGATGATGCGCGAGGTGACGTAGTTGGTCGTGAGCATGAGCTGCCCGTGCGTCTCGTCTATCGACTGGCTGATGCGCTCGATCTTGTCGCGCGCGGTCTCGGCCGAGAGGCCGACGACCTGCTTGAGTTCGGAGACCTCGCCGCGGATGAGCGCCATCGACTCGGAGAAGTGCATCGTCGCCGTCGAGAGGTGTCCCGACATGACCGTGACCTGCTCGGCGACCTCGCGCCCCTGCGCGGCGATGGCCTGCGCCTGCTCGGCCAGCGCGCCGACGCGCTCGACCAGCGGGCCGACCCTCGTCTCGACGCTGCGGACGACGCGCACCGCGCGCGCCGTCAGCACCGCCACCGAGACCATCGCGGCGGCGATGACCACGAACGACACCGCGACGATCACCAGCACCCAGAACGCCGGGTCGTTCGTGCTCAGTTGTAGGGCCGGGAAGGGCATAAGGAAGAAGTAGACGGCAGACGGCAGGCGGCTTAAGCGTTCCCGCCTTCGAGCGCGCGGGGCTGTGCGTCCGTGAGCGCCGACGACTCGGTGCGGCGCTTCTCTTCGCGATAGGCTTCGCGGCCGGCCTCGATGGCCGAGGTGAAGCGCTCGCCGCGCCGCGTGACGGCGTCGCGCGCGCCCGAGGCCAGCTCGCCCGCGCGCGACGTGGCCGTCTCGTAAACCTCGCCCGCGCGCGCCGAGAGCTGCGAGCCCGTCTCGCGCGCGCGGTCGACGCCCTTGCGCGTCGCGTCGGCGAGGTCTTCCCTCAGTTCGCGCCCGGACTTCGGCGCGAACAGCAGCGCGACGACCGCGCCCGCGGCCGCGCCCATGGCGAAGCAGGTCAACTGCGTGCCGAAATCCGATTCGGCCTTGCGGCCGCGCCTGCGCCCGTAATTCTCTGACATAAAACCCTCCTCTGACGGGGGAAGTGTCGCCTCGAAAGCCGTGCGAGAATTTTTCGGAGACCTTGTGGCCTGCTTCGCACTATAACAAAAGCGCGCAAAGCGGCGCAACGGAATCAGGGTCAGG
>JBEVKV010000279.1:0-8908 GCA_040509515.1 Pyrinomonadaceae bacterium
GGGCCATGCTCACCCCTGTGCGACAGTTCAAGGCCGTGGTCGGCGTCGCAGCGGCGGTAAAATATTTCCGGGACGGGAGGTGGCGTGAGTGAATTTCTCATCAAAATACGCGTTAAACTAGAGACTGCACTAATACATCATGAGGGGTTTCCGAATGCTTCGTCCGCTTCCTGCCCGCGCCGCCGCCGGCGTACTCGCTTTAACCATCGCCCTACTCGTCGCCTCCTCCCCGTCGCTCCGCAGCGCGGAGGCCGCCGCCGCGGCTCACCCGGAGAGACTGACGCGCCCGCCCGTTGAACGGCTTTCTGTGCCCTCTCGTGTGGCCTTGCAGCGCGCGGTTGACGAAGTGTACTGGCGACACACGGTCTGGCCGGAGGCGGGCGGGGCGGCCAAGCCGAGTTTCGGGGCGGTGGTCTCGCCGGACGCGACGCGCTTGAAGGTCGAGGAGATGCTGCGCAAGTCGGACGCGCTCGGCCGTCTCTGGCGTCAGGAGATTACCGGCCGGATGCTGCAGGCCGAAATCAATCGCATGGCGCGCGGCAGTCGAAACCCCGAGATGCTGCGCGAGATTTTCTCCGGCCTCAACGACGACCCGCAACTGATTGCGGAGGCGGTCGCGCGCCCCGTACTCGTCGACCGGTTGATACGCAACTTCTACGCGAACGACAAGCGCCTTCAAGCCGCTTCGTCGAAGCAGGGTTTTGACGAGTGGTGGCAGGGCGTCAAAGGCGACTTCAGCGCGCAGCCCGCGGCGGTCGAAGGCGTCTACCAGTTACCCGCCGTCGAGACGGCCGCCGCCGCGGGCGCTCCGGACACATGGCGGCCCATGTCGGCTCTGCCCGCGGCCACCGGCACCGCGGTCTGGACGGGGACGGAGATGCTCGTCTGGGGCGGCAAGGATTCGGGCTCTCGTTACAACCCTGCCACAGATACGTGGACGCCGACCTCAACCATCAACGCGCCGAGCAGTCGCAGCAGACACACCGCGGTCTGGACGGGCTCGGAGATGATCATCTGGGGCGGCTGTAACCCCGGCTATAACAGCACCTGTAACAAAATCGGTAACGGTGGCGGCGTCTACAACCCCGCGTCCGACACATGGAGGTCTATCGACTCGCCGAGCGCGCCCGAGGGAAGAACCAAGCACACGGCCGTCTGGACGGGCAGTGAGATGATCGTCTGGGGCGGCGTCGCGACGGCGATTACAACAACAACACGTTCCCCGACTGGGTGCAGATAGACTTCGCGGGCGCGAGGAAGGTGGACGAGGTCAGCGTCTTCTCGCTGCAGGATAACTACACCGGCCCGGCGGAGCCGACCGAAGCGATGGCGTTTACGAAGTACGGGGTGACTTCCTTCGAGGTGCAGTACTGGGACGGCGCGCAGTGGGTCACGGTGCCGGGCGGCGCGATAACCAACAACAACCTCGTCTGGCGGAAAGTCACATTCCCGGCGGTCACAACCTCTAAGGTGCGCGTCGTCGTCCACAACGCGCTCGGGGGCAGGAGCCGCATAGTCGAGGTCGAGGCCGTCGGGCCCGCCTCGTAGAACAGTCACACAGGACGGCTCTTGATAAAACAAACCCGGATTAGGCGAGGCGCGACCTACGAACGCCCAGCGCCGGGGGTTGTCAGGTCAAGTTCGACTTCGACGACGGAGCCGTCTGTGAGCCGGTAAGCGTCGCGCAATTTTACGTCCGCGACGATCTCCACGACCTCAACTTCGCCGACCCCTAACGTCGGGTGAATCGCCGTCCACAGGAAGGCGGGGCGGCGTCCGCAGGTCACGAGCGCGCACGGCAATAGAAGGATGTCTCTCTCTCCGCCATACTCGCTCTTCCCGAACGTGATGATGTGCGGCTGATAGTGGGGCGCGAGCCAGTCGAAGCGCCGGCCGAGACGTAGGTTCAGGGAACCCGGAAACACCGGCATGCCGAGCTTTCGGCTGTACTCGTGGTTGAACAACGAGAGCCATTTGGAGGCGTCGTTCTCCCCCGATTCAACTCGGCCTCGCAGAATCTCGACCATCGAAGCTGACTGATCTGGCCTCACAAACATTAGACTGGATGGTGCGGTCTGAATCTGACTGGATGGTGCGGTCTGAATCTGTACGGGGCCGCGAAAGCCGCGCCCTGCCCCGCCGTCCCGTATCTTGCCCCTCCCCCGCCCAAGCGGCAAGGAAATCTTGCGTACGACCCTCACAAACGCATGCCGACCACCCAATTACTATTTGACGTAGTAATTAATTTGTCGCATTCTCTGTACCGAAGCGAACAAAATCGGGGGTTATCACCCTTTTTTATTGCCCACCTCATCAGCGGCCCCCTCGCACGGATCGCCCGCACGTAACGTTTACGGGTAAGCGACGCGCTAACCCCTTTCCGACCGACGTGCCGAATCATGACGGCGCAGCCCCTTCAGCAGGGGGAGCCGCGTACAGCCGCAAGATTTTTTCTTTGTCAGTCCGGCACAGCCTGAACCAACAGCCAAGGAGCATCAATGTCTGCAAACTCCCCGTCTCGCCGCTCGCCCAGACTGCTTTTTTATGGCGGGCTTTTCGTTATCGTCGCCCTGTTTATGTCGTCGTTCATGTTTAGTACGACTCACGGTGCCGGCTCCGTCGTGCAGAAGCCGGCACGGCGGGGCGGCAGTCTCGTCTCGACGCCGGAGCAGAGCGCGCCGAAGGAGACCACACCCCTGACCCCACGAACACCCGTGGCCCAAGCCAAAGCGACTCATTATCCCAACCTTGATATTCGCGTGACCGAGCGTGCAAAGCTCTCGCAGGTGATCGCGCCGAACGCCTCGGTCGTCGCGAAGCGGACGCAGGCGCAGGTGCTGGCGGTTCAGACCGAGGTCTCGCGCCTCAGGGCGAGCCTGCCCGGCGTCAACGCGAAAATGTCGCCGCTCACCGGGGCGGTCGAGGTGCTGCGCAATACGAGAGGCGCATTGAGCGGCCCGGCCCCCGGGCTCGCCGGTGAGGAGATAGTGCGCAACTTCGTCAGGACGCAGAGCGGACTCTACGGCCTTTCGCGCGCGGACATCGCCGCCCTCCGGTTCCTCGGCGAGAGCGTCAGCCCCGGCAGCGGCCTGCGCATGGTGCGCGTCGAGCAGATGGTGAACGGGCTGCCGGTCTTCCAGAGCGAGACCCGCTTCATCCTCGACGCCGACGGGCGCGTCTTCCGCTCCACGGGGCTCTTCATCCCCAACGCGACGGCGACGGCCCCGGCAGTCGATGTCAACGAACTCATCTCCGCGCAGGAGGCTCTGGCCAGCGCGTTGGGCACGGTGGGGATACAGCTCGACGCTTCACGGGCGAGCCTCGCCGACGCCAACGCGGACGGCACCAGCGCGAAGGTCATCGCCAACAACGAACACGTCACGGGCGAGGTGTCGAGCAAGCTGGTCTACTTCCCCGTCGCGCCGGGAATGCTCGTCTCCGCGTGGTCGCAGGTCACGTTCACGGACGGCCCCGGCGACTGGTACACGCTCGTCGACGCTTCGACGGGCACGCTCCTGTGGCGCAAGAACATCCGCGCCAACGTCTCGGCGCACGACGCGCGCTTCCGCGTCTACGTTCAGGCCGACGGCACGACGCCCGCCGACAGCCCCGCGCCGCTCTCGCCGACGACCGCGACCGTCGGGTCGGGGACGCAGGGGCCGGCCATCGCCCCGACCATCGTCAGCATGCACACCGCGATGGCGCTCTTCAGCAACGTCAGCCAGAACGGCTGGATTGACGACTGTCCCGCCGGCGTCTGTACAGACGCACAGACGCAGACCATCGGCAACAACGTCCACGCCTACCTCGACCGCGTCGGCGGCGCGGGCGCGGGCGGCGCCAACCAGCCCGACACCGCCGCCTCGTCCGTCATCGACGGCAACGGCAAGCCTATGGGCAACCCCGACGCGAACAGTCGCAACCGCGACTTCCTCGGCACCACGCCGCGCGACTTCCAGACCAACTACCTGCCCCCGCCGCAGGGCGGCAACCCCGAGGCGGGACAGACGCCGACCGGCAACGGCAACAACGGCACGCTCGCCGTCGACCAGTTCCGGCGCGGCATGCTGACGCAGCTCTTCTACGTCACCAACTGGTATCACGACCGCCTCTTCCAGCTCGGCTTCGACGAGGCGGCGGGCAACTTCCAGCAGCTCAACTTCAGCGGTCAGGGGCTCGGGGCCGACCGCGTGCTGGCCGAAGGGCAGGACAGCGCGGACACCGACAACGCCAACTTCTCCACGCCGCCCGACGGGCAGTCGGGGCGCGCGCAGATGTTCCGCTTCATCGGCCCGACCGTCGACCGCGACGGCTCGCTCGACACGGAGATTCTGATTCACGAGCTGACGCACGGCACCTCCAACCGCCTGATCGGCAACGCCTCCGGGCTCATCTGGGACCCGGGCGTCGGCATGGGCGAAGGCTGGAGCGACTTCTACGCGCACGCGCTCCTGAACAACACCAACGCCGACGACCCCAACGGCTCCTACGCCAACGCGGCGTACGCGAGCTACAAGCTGGTCGGCATCACCACCTACACCGACAACTACGTCTACGGCGGCCGCCGCTTCCCCTACTCGACCAACAACTCGGTCAACCCGCTGACGTGGGCCGACGTGGACGACTACACGAACAACCTTTCGGGCGGCATCGCCCCCGACCCGCTCGGCGCCAACATCGGCGGCGCGCAGGAGGTGCACAACACCGGCGAGGTCTGGGCGCTCACGCTCTGGGAGGTGCGCAGCCGCATCATCGCGGCCAACGCGGGCGACGTGCCGACCGGCAACCAGAAGATGCTCCAGCTCGTCACCGACGCGATGAAGCTGACGCCGCTCAACCCCACCTACGAGGACGCGCGCGACGCGCTGATTGACGCCGACTGCGCGACGAACGCCTGCGCCAACGAGCAGTCGATCTGGGACGGGTTCGCCGACCGCGGCCTCGGCTACGGCGCGCGCTCGTCGTCGGCCTACGGCTTCGCGCCCATCGCCACGCACCAGGGCATCGTCGAGTCCTTCTCCGCGCCGTACCTCGACGTGGCATCCACGACGATTGACGACAGCCTCGGCAACAACAACGGCGCGATTGACCCGGGCGAGCCGATCAAGCTCACCGTCACGCTGACCAACCCGTGGCGCAGCGCGTCGAAGAACGTGGGCTCCGCCACGGCGACGCTGACGACCGCGACCGCCGGCGTGACCATCCCGGACGGCAACTCCACCTACGGCCCCATCGCGGCGCAGGGGAGCATCGCGGGCGACACCTTCCAGTTCAACGTCCCGCTGGCCGTCACCTGCGGCCAGTCGCTGAAGTTCACCGTCACGTCCAACAGTTCTCTGGGGACGAAGGCGGTTGACCTTTCGTTCCGCGTCGGCGCGCCCAGCGGCACGGCCGCGCCCGTCACCTACACGCGCACGCCCGCCTCCCCGCTCGCCATTCAGGACTTGCGGCCGCGCGGCGTCATCGACTCGCAGACCATCACCGACGACTTCGAGATCGCCGACATCAACGTCCGCATCGACAGCCTTCCGCACACCTTCCCCGGCGACATAACGTTCGGGTTCAAGGCTCCGAACGGCTACGGCGTGGACGTGGTCTCCTTCATCGGCGGCGCGGTCGCGGGCGGCGGCGACGGCAACAACATCACCAACATGGTGATCGACAATCAGGCCGTCGGCGACATGCTGCTGGCGACCAACGCGCAGGCGCCGTACACGGGGAGCTGGCTGCCCATCGCCAACTCGCCGAGTTGGCCCGTCCTCGGCTTCGGCCCGCAGGAGCCTGTGGGAGAGCTGAACAAACTCAACGGGGCGAGCACGCAGGGCACCTGGCAAGTCCTGGCCTCCGACGAGGCGGGCGGCGACACCGGCACGCTCAACAGTTGGTCGCTGATCGTCACGCCGCGCGCCTTCGCTTGCACGCCGTTCGCGGTCGCGCCCGCTGCCGGTTCTCTCATCATCTCGGAGTTCCGTCTGCGCGGGCCTTCAGGCGCCAACGACGAGTTCATCGAGATTTACAACAACTCGGGCGCAGACCACACGGTCGTCGATGCGGGCGGCACGGGTTACGCGGTCGCGGCCTCGGACGGCGTGGCGCGCTGCGTCATCCCGAACGGGACGGTCATCCCGAACCGCGGCCACTACCTCTGTACCAACTCGGTCGCTTACTCGCTGTCGGGCAACGCCACCGGCAACGCCACCTACACGACCGACATCCCGGACAACGCCGGCATCGCGCTCTTCAACACGTCGGTGGCGGCGAATTTCACGCTCGCCAACCGCTTGGACGCCGTCGGCTCGACGAGTGAGGCGAACACGCTCTACAAGGAGGGCACGGGCTACCCTGCGCTGACGCCCTTCTCCATCGACTACTCGTTCGCGCGCGACACATGCGGCAAGGGCGGCTCGATCACCGTGCTCGGCCCGTGCCCGGCAGCGGGCTTCCCCGTGGACACGAACAACAACGCCACGGACTTCTACTTCGTGGACACCAACGGCACGTCGGCGGGTGCGGGTCAGCGGCTCGGCGCGCCGGGGCCCGAGAACCTCGCGTCGCCTATCCAGCGCAACGCCTCGTTCGGCGGCCCGAATCTCGACTCGTCTGTGGCGAGCGCCAATCCGCCGAACCGGGTGCGCGACTTCACGTCCGACCCGGCCAACAACTCGACCTTCGGCACGCTCGACATCCGGAAGCGGATCATCAACAGCACGGGCGGGGCGGTGACGCGGCTGCGCTTCCGCGTCATCGACCTGACGACCTTCCCGGCCCCCTCGGGCTTCGCAGACCTCCGCCCGAGGACTTCGACGCTGGTGGTCGTCTCGGGCATCAACGACCCGGCCACCTGTCTCGCCTCGAACGGCGTGGCGACAACACCCTGCACGGTCAACGTTCAGGGGACGACGCTGGAGCAGCCGCCGTCGCAGCCGAACGGCGGGGGCTTCAACTCGACGCTCTCGGCCGGCACGATCACGCTCGGGACGCCGCTGGCGAACGGGGCAAGCGTGAACGTACGCTTCCTGCTCGGCATTCAGCAGACCGGCACGTTCAAGTTCTACATCAACATCGAGGCGTTGCCGTAAGCAAACTCAGCCCTCCCGCCCGGCAGAACTAGGGCGGGCAGGTCTCCGGACTGTGGCCCCGCCGGCCCTTCTTCACTTGCACGCAGGTGAGGAAGGGTCGGCGGGGTCACACAGTTCAGGCGGCAGACGAAGCGCGCGAACAGAGCCGTTATAAGCCGCGGCGCAATTCACTCACCCCGCGCCAAATCTGTTATAGAATTCGTTGCCGAACTTGAGCAGGGACGTTCGTCAAAATCTACATCCGGACGGTAAGTCATGTCGCCTTCATCCACCCTCGGGCCCGCCGCTTCCACCATCGTTTCCGGCCCCGGCGTTTGGGCCTCTCTACGCCGGAAGGTCATTCCTCTTGCCTTGTTGCTGCTCGCCGCGTGTGCGACGACGACGCCTCTCGTTTCGGCATTATCCGCCGGCACGGCGCAGGCCCCTGTGTTGCCGGTTAGAGTGGGCATCGAGACGTTTCTCGCCGACGTGCCTCGGGCGCTTCGCGGAAAGCGTGTCGGCCTCATCACCAACAACACGGGGATTGACCGTTCGCGGAACACGGACATTGACCTCATCGCGAAACACGAGCACCTGAAGCTCGTCGCCCTGCTGGCCCCCGAGCACGGCATCCGGGGCACGGCCGAGGCGGGCGAGCAGGTCGTTGACGAGACCGACCCGAGGACGGGCGTCCCCATCCACTCGCTCTACAAGTCCGAAGACCGCGGCCCCACGCCGGAGATGCTGAAGGACGTTGACGTACTGGTCTACGACCTGCAGGAGGTGGGTGGGCGCACATGGACTTACGTGTCTACGATGGCGCTGGCGATGAAGGCCGCAAAGAGAAAGGGCATCCCGTTCGTCGTCCTCGACCGCCCCAACCCCATCGGCGGGGAGATCGTCGAGGGCGCGCTGCTCGACCCGAAGTTTGTGTCGTTCGTCGGGATGTACCCCATCCCCGCGCGCCACGGGATGACGGTCGGCGAGTTGGCGACGCTCTTCAACCGGAAGTACGGCATCGACGCGAACCTCGTCGTCGCGCGGGTCGAGAACTGGCGGCGCTCGCAGTGGTTCGACGAGACCGGGCTGCCGTGGGTGAACCCCTCGCCGAACCTCCGCTCGCTGGCCGCGCTGACGAGTTACCCCGGGTCGGTCTACTTTGAGGGCACGAATCTGACCGAGGGCCGCGGCACCGACCGTCCCTTCGAGCAGATCGGCGCGCCGTGGCTGAAGGCGGAGGAGGTCGCCCGCGTGATGAACGAGCGGCGGCTCCCGGGCGTCCGTTTCGAGGCCGTTACGATGGCGGTGTCGCCGACGGCCGCCAAGCACAAGGGGCAGACCATCCCCGCGATTCGCTTCGCCGTCACCGACCGGCGCGCGTACCGGCCCGTCCGCACCTCGCTCCTGCTCATCGACGAGATACGGAGGCGGCACCTGCGCGACTTCGCATGGACGGCGACCATCGACCGCCTCACCGGGTCTGATCGGGTGCGGCTCGCCATCGAAGGCGGCCGGCTCCAACCCCTCCTCGAAGAGTGGGATCGACAGGCCGCGGAGTTCCGCGAGAGCCGCAAACCCTTCCTCCTCTACCCGTGAGTTATTCGACGTAGTCCGCGAGGGCGCGCGGGTCTACGGGGGTATCTTGTCGCCGGCCGCCGCGGTTGCAGCGGCCGGTGGCAATCAAACTTTTATCAACTCCACACCAGAGCGAAGAGCGATTTCTCCTGAGCTTTAACCGTGAAGCTATCACGGCGGCGTCGGTGGGCTGTCACCCGAACATCTGCATCGTGTTCGACATGAAGGACGCGGAAGACGGCCGCCCCTTCATCGTCATGGAGTACGTCGAGGGC
>JBEVKV010000280.1:0-3216 GCA_040509515.1 Pyrinomonadaceae bacterium
GTCTCGTAGTCCGAGCCGACCTCCGCGGGCAGTCGTATCACGTCGCACCAAGTTCCGGTGTTGAGGTACCAGCGGCGGCGTCCGCCCGCGTCCAGCGTCATCTTCTTCGGGAGGTGCGTGTGACCGTAGAGGACGGCGTCGAAATCTCCGTCGGCGGAAGTCCTGCGCGCGGCCTCGGCGTAGTTCGGTTCCTCGTAGTCGAGGCTGAAGGAGCGGTCGTCGCGGTTGAGGCGTCGGAGCGCGGCGTGTAGCTGCCGGAGCCGCTCTTCGGGCGTCTCGGCGCGCTTTACGCCGAGCAGCAGCGATGCGCTCTCGGCAGTGTCCGCGAGCTGCCCGGCGCGCGCCCTGAACCACTCGCGCGCGTCCTTCATCTGCGCCTTGAACCACTCCAACTTGTCGCCGATGCTCAGGTCGCCCGCCGCCGCACGGCCGCCCGCGCGGCCTCCGCCCCCGACGCTCAGGTCGCCGGACTTCCACGCCACGGCGGGCGCTTCCACGAACATCGCCGCGTCCGCCGCGTGGCCCGCCTCGCTGAAAGTTTCGAGCAGGAGCTGGTCGAGCGAAAGCTCCTCGACGGCGTCGTCCAGCGCCGCGCTCAGGTCGCCGGGCTGCTTCGTCGTGACGGCCGTCTCAAGCCCGTGGCGGAGGTACTGCCTGACGATGGGCGAGGCGTTGAGCACTTCGCCGAGGTACTGCCGCAGGTCGGGCTCAAGCGCGAGCAGCAGCGGGAGCATCGCGTTGGTCTCGGGCTTGAGCAGGTCGATGAACCGGTAGCGCGCCTTGACGCGGTTCATGAAATGAATCACCAGATACGTCCCGGCCGGCGGGACGAAGTAACGCTCCTGCCGGCGCTCCTCTTCGACCGCGAGCCCGCGCGAGAGCATCGAGCGCTCCTGCCGGAGCGCACTGTAGTCGAGCATGTTCCAGCGGTCGTAGCGGTTCCCGTGCTCGATGAGGACGCGCCCCGGCGTGTAGGCTTCGCCGTCGTAGACGAAGCGCACGAACCCGCGCCCGCCGCCCGTGAGCGCGTCGAGCCGTGCGCGCACGCGCGGCAGCGACAGCTCCACGTCGTGGTTGCCGAGCAGCAGCGTCAGGCGGTTCCCCGCCGCGACGAAATCCTTGAGCGCGTCGAAGACGCCACGCGCGCCGCCCCCGCGCGTGCGGAGCGCGATCTGGTCGAGCCTCGCGCAAGCCTCCGCCTCGCCGGCCGCCCAGACGCGCGCGCCGCCCGGCCCGCCGTCCAAATCGTCTTCCGCGAGAAAGTCTACGATGTCGCCGTTGACGACAATCTCGACCCCTTCCGAGTCGGCGGCGCGCGCGATTGAGCCGACCCAGTCCACGAACTCCGTGAGCGCCGCGTAAGAGTTGTTGATCTGAAAGCCCGTGACCCGCCCGCCCGCGTCGTCGAAGGCGTCGGGGCGGCCGCCCAAGTGCAGGTCGGAGATGACGAAGAGTCTGCGCATCTGTATCTCTCCACGAAAGGCCCGCGGCCCGCGATTTGAAATCTTTAGCGTGAGGCCGCGCGGGCCGACCGGCGGGAAGTGCGTCCGAAAGATATTACCCGAGGCGACCGATGTCAATGCTCACGATTTCGGCGCGTCGCCGGCCGGGGCGGGGCTGTTTGCGCGCCTCAGGCCGCCGGTGCTAGAGTCGAGCCACCGACGATGGCCATCCGTTTAATAGCCCTCGACCTCGACGGGACGCTGCTCGACTCGCGCGGGTCTCTTTCGGAGCGCAACCGCGCGGCCGTCGGCGCGGCGCGCGCGCGCGGCGTGGGCGTCGCGCTCGTCACCGGACGGCGCTTCCGCGACGCGCGCCCGCTCGCGCTCGAATTGGGCTTGGACGTGCCCGTCATCGCGCACAACGGCGCGCTCACCAAGCACGCGCACTCTCTGGAGACGGTCGCGGCCATCCTGATGCCGGTCGAGGCGGCGCGCGCGGTCGTCCGCACGGGGCGCGCGCACGGGGCCGACGCGCTCGTCAGCGACGACCACGTCGGCGCGGGGCTTCTCGTCTACGACCACATCAGCCCCGGCAACACCGCGCTCGAAAAGTACATCGAGTGGTCGCGCCGCGTCGTGGGCGGCGAGGCGGCCGCCGCCATCCGGCGCGTCCGCTCGCTCGAAGACTACCTCGACCACGACCCGCTGCACGTCGCCTTCTCGGGCGGCTGCGCGGAGATGGAGCGCCTCGCCGGCGTGATGCGCGACGAGCTGGGCGCGTCTGTGCGTCTGCTGCTGACGCTCTACCCGAAGACGGACTTCGCGCTGCTCGACGTGCTGCACCCCGACGCCTCGAAGGGCGCGGGGCTCGCGGCCGTGGCCGACGAGCAGGGGCTCGGGCGCGAAGAGGTGATGGCCGTCGGCGACAACCACAACGACCTTGAGATGCTTGAGTGGGCGGGCACCGGCGTCCTGATGGGCAACGCAGACCCCGCGCTCGGCGAGGGGCGGCGCTTCCACCCGACCGCCACCAACGACGAGGACGGCGTCGCCGCCGCCATCGAGAGATTTGTTCTTGAGGAAGTAGTCAGTAGACAGTAGTCGGCAGTCAGTAGCGCCCCGCGTCGCGGGCGTAGCCGCTGACGTGCTGACCGGCTGATGAAGATTCTTCTACTGACTACCGACTACTGTCTACTGACTACTTGGGAGGACTTATGGCTAAACGTATCGCGAGAATCGAGACCAATCTGGGCACCATCCGCTTCGAGCTGTTGGAGGAGGACGCGCCGAAGACGACGGAGAACTTCCGGCTGCTGGCCGAGGCGGGCAAGTACGACGGCGTCATCTTCCACCGCGTCATCAAGGGCTTCATGATTCAGGGCGGCGACCCCGAGGGGACGGGGCGCGGCGGCCAGTCGGCGTGGGGCGGGCGCTTCAACGACGAGATCAACCGCTCGTCCGAACTCTACCGCGGCGCCTACGAGCGCGGCACCGTGGCGATGGCCAACGCCGGCCCGAACACCAACGGCTCGCAGTTCTTCATCATGCACACCGACTACCCGCTGCCGCCGTCCTACACCAAGTTCGGCCGCGTCGTCGAGGGGCAGGACGTTGTGGATCAGATCGCCACCACGCCCACGCACCCCGGCGACCGCCCCAAGACCGACGTGGTGATGAATAAAGTCACCATCGAAGAAGAGTAAGAGCGCGCAAACCGCCCGCGCGTAAACCGTAAACCGTGAACCGTGACAAGAGCGGACGCTCGTCCCTTCTC
>JBEVKV010000281.1:0-11148 GCA_040509515.1 Pyrinomonadaceae bacterium
CGTGTTGCCCGTCGCCTTGCCATACACCACGTTGGACGTGATGGTGAGTATCGACTGGGTGTGCAGCGCGTTGCGGTAGGTCGGGTACTTGCGCAGCTTTGCCATGAACGTGCTGACGGCCCATGCGGCGAGCTGGTCGACGCGATTGTCGTTGTTGCCAAAGACCGGGAACGTTCCTTCCGTCTGATAGTCGGTAATCAACCCGGTGTCATTGCGCACCACGCGCACTTTCGCGTGTTTCATGGCCGAGAGGCTGTCGGCGACGACCGACATGCCCGCGATGCCGAACGCCATGGTCCGCAGCGGCGCATAGTCGTGCAGCGCCATCTCGATCCGCTCGTAGGCGTACTTGTCGTGCATGTAGTGGATGACGTTCATGGCGTTGACGTAGACGCCCGCCAGCCACTCCATCATCCGCTCGAAGCGGCCGAGCACGTCGTCGAAGTCGAGGTAGTCGCCCTCGGCGGCGCCGAGGGCCGGGCCCACCTGCGCGCCCGTCAGCTCGTCGCGCCCGCCGTTGATGGCGTAGAGGAGGCACTTGGCGAGGTTGGCGCGCGCGCCGAAGAACTGCATCCCTTTGCCGACCTGCATCGGCGAGACGCAGCAGGCGATGGCGCCGTCGTCGCCCAGCGCGCGGCGCATGATCTCGTCCGACTCGAACTGGATCGAGCTGGTGTCTATCGCCACCTTGACGGCGAAGCGGCGGAAGCCGTCGGGCAGGCGCGGCGTGTACCAGACGGTCAGGTTCGGCTCGGGGGCGGGGCCGAGGTTGTAGAGCGTTTGCAGGAAGCGGAAGCTCGTCTTCGTCACCAGCGGCCGCCCGTCGTCCCCCATCCCGGCAATCGACTCCGTGACCCACGTCGGGTCGCCCGCGAACAACTCGTCGTACTCGGGCGTGCGCAGGAAGCGGACGATGCGCAGTTTGATGACGAAGTCGTCAACGATCTCCTGCGCCTGCTTTTCGTCGAGACGGCCGTGCGCGAGGTCGCGCGCGAAGTAGATGTCGAGGAAGGTCGAAATCCGCCCGAGCGACATCGCCGCGCCGTTCTGCTCCTTCACCGCCGCGAGGTACCCGAAGTAGAGCCACTGCACGGCCTCGCGCGCCGTGCGCGCCGGGGCCGCGATGTCGAACCCGTACGCGGCGGCCATCTGTTGCAGCTCGCCGAGCGCGCGAATCTGCTCGGCCAACTCCTCGCGGTCGCGGATGACTTCGTCGGCTGAGTGTGCGGCGTCGAGGGCGTGCTTCTCCTCCAGCTTCCGCTGGATGAGCCGCGCGACGCCGTAGAGCGCCACGCGGCGGTAGTCGCCGATGATGCGGCCGCGCCCGTAGGCGTCGGGCAGACCCGTCAGGATGTGCGAGCTGCGGCAACGCCTGATCTCCTCCGTGTAGGCGTCGAAGACGCCCTCGTTGTGAGTCTTGCGGTATTTCGTGAAGGCTTCGACCATGTGCGGGTCGGCCTCGTAGCCGTAAGCCTTGAGCGCGCTCAAGACCATCCGCAGCCCGCCGTTCGGCATGATGGCCCGCTTCAGGGGGGCTTCGGTCTGGAGGCCGAAGATGACCTCGTTCTCCTGATCGATGTAGCCGGGGGCGTGCGCGGTGATGGAGCTGGGAACCGGCGACACGTCGAGCACGCCGCGCACGCGCTCCTCGGCGAAAAGTTCGTTCAGCCGCGCCCAGAGATTCTTCGTCCGCTCGGTCGCGGGCGCGAGGAACGAGCCGTCGCCCTCGTACGGCGCGTAGTTCTGCTGGATGAAGTCGCGGACGTTGATCTCCTTCTGCCAGAGACCCGGCTTGAACCCCTCCCACGGGGCGGTTTCTTTCAGGGCCGCGGCCCCGCTGGAGACGGTGGTGGTCATCGTGGTGTTCTTTCCTCCTCGCCGGGCACGAAAGTCCTCACCTGAGCCCGAGCAGCAACCCCGTGTGCCGGGCTATCATCAACTCCTCGTCGGTCGGGATGACCCACGCCGAGACTTTGCTTTGTCGTGTGGAGATTCGTGGGCCGCGCGCCTCATTGGCCTCCGCGTCGAGTTCCACGCCCAGCCAGCGCGAGGCGTCGCAGATGCGCGCGCGAATCTCGGCCGAGTTCTCGCCGATGCCTGCGGTGAAGACCAGCCCGTCAACGCCTTCCAGCACGGCGGCCAGCGCGCCGACCTCCCGGGCGGCGCGGTAGACGAAGTAGTCCACCGCCAGTTGCGCCTCGCGTTCGTTCCGGCCCAGCAGGTCGCGCATGTCGTTGCTGATGCCGGAGAGGCCGAGCAGCCCCGACTTCTTATAGAGAATCGTCTCGATGTCTTTCGGGGAGAGGGTGAGGCTCTGGAGCAGGTAGAGGACGACGCCGGGGTCGAGCGCGCCCGGCCGCGTCCCCATACAGAGCCCGTCGAGGGCCGTGAACCCCAGCGTGCTGTCAACGCTCCTGCCTTCTTTCAGGGCGCACATGCTCGCGCCGCTCCCGAGGTGTGCGACGATGACACGACCGCCCGCGATCTCAGGTGCCACCTCCGGCAGGACGGAAGCGACATACTCGTAAGAGAGGCCGTGGAAGCCGTACCGCTGCACCCCCGCTTTGCAGAGGTCGCGGGGGAGCGGGATGACCTCCGCGACCCGCGGCTGACCGCGGTGGAAGCTAGTGTCGAAGCAGGCCACCTGCGGCACGTCGGGCAGCCGCGCGAAGACCGCCTCGATGGCCGCCAGGTTGTACGGCTGGTGCAGCGGGGCGAGGGGCACCAGTTCGTACAGGTGTGCGAGGATGTGCCGGTCGACCACGGTGGGCGTCGTCAACCACACGCCCCCGTGCACGACGCGGTGGCCGACGCCCAGCACGCGCGCGCCGCCGTAGTGCGAGCGGAGCCACACGGCGAGCACGTCGACCGCGTCGCGCCCGTCCCGCACCCAAGTGTCCACACGCTCGTCGGCGACCAGCTTGCCCGCGCCGTCCTTGACGCGCAGTTGGGGCGCAGTCCCGATGCCTTCGATCTGACCCCGCGCCTCCAGCCGCCAGCCTTCGGCCGCCGGCCGCTGGAAGACGCAGAACTTCAGACTCGACGACCCGGCGTTGAGCACGAGGGCGTAATCCTCCATCAGTGCCCCCTCCCCGGGTTCGTCCGCCGGGCGTGCGCCACGAGCGCGGCCACGGCGCAACTGGCTATCCGCGAACGCACGCTGTCGGCGCGGCTGGTCAGAATCACGGGCACGCGCGCCCCGAGCACGAGCCCCGCGCTGTCCGCGCCCGCGAGGAAGCTGAGCTGCTTGGCGAGGATGTTCCCGGCTTCGAGGTCGGGCGCGAGCAGGATGTCGGGGTCGCCCGCGACCTCCGAAGCGATGCCTTTGGTCTCGGCCGCCTCCCGGCTGATCGCGTTGTCGAACGCCAGCGGCCCGTCGAGACGCCCGCCCCTAATCTGTCCCCGCCCGGCCATCTTACAGAGCGCGGCGGCGTCGATGGTCGCGGGCATCTTCGTGGTGACGGTCTCGACCGCGGCGAGGATGGCGACTTTGGGCGATTCGAGGCCGAGCGAGACGCAGAGGTCGATGGCGTTTTGGCAGATGTCGGCCTTCTCTTCGAGCGCGGGGGCGATGTTTATGGCGGCGTCGGTGACGACCAGAACCTTGTGGTAGGCGGGCACGTCCATGATGAAGGCGTGGCTGATGCGGCGGCCGGTGCGCAGGCCGTCGCGCGAGACGACCGCCGCCATCAGCTCGTCAGTGTGCAGACTCCCCTTCATCAGTATCTCTGCGCGGCCCTCCCTGACGAGCGCTACCGCCTTCAGGGCCGCCGCCTGACTGTGCTCGGCGTCCACGACCTCCAGACCGCCGATGTCTATCCCGGCCGACTCCGCGGTCGCGGCTATCTTTGCGGCCGGGCCGACCAGAATCGGCACTATCAAGCCCCTCACCGCCGCCTCGACCGCGCCCGCCAGCGCCGTCGCCTCGCAGGGGTGTGCGACCGCGGTCGGCACCGGCTCAAGGCCGCCGCATCTCTCCAACAACTTTTCATACTTGCCGGTTCCGGTTCGGCTCATCTCTACGTCTCCTCCGTCACGCCGGACGGCGTCGTGCGGGCCCCGTCTCCTTCAACAGCAGCGCGAGCAGAATCGCGAAGGCGACGCCGTACAGCATCGGGGCGAACGCCGTCTGAAAATCACCGAGCCCCAACTGCGCGGCCCCGCCAGAGGTGCGTTGCAGAATCCCCGCGAAGGCCGGCCCGAGCAGCGCGCTGAAGGTGAAGTTTAGAAAGTTGATGACGCCGGTCGCGGTGCCGCCGAACTGCGGGGGGTTGGCCTCCTTGATGACCGTGTACGGCAGCATCGCCGCGCCCGACACCACCCCCGTCAGGAGCCCGAGCGCGTAGGGCGGGAACACGCCGGGCGGGCCGTAAAGAATCCACGCCATACAACCCAGCAGCACGCAGGCGGCCCCGATGATGACGGGCTTCCGACGCCCGAGCCGGTCGGAGACGAAGCCGAGCAGCGGGCAGCCGATGATCCAGCCGAAGGGCACGCTCGCCGAGCGCATCACCGCCTGCCCGTAGTCGAGGCCGTGCGCCTCCTGTAGGTAACGCACGCCCCAGACCATGTCGAAGATGGTCGTCGGGATGAAGAGCAGCCCCGCAATCAGTCCGCACAGAATCGACTGCGGGTTCCTGAAGACCACCTTGAAGGCGTCGGCCGCCCCCTTCATCCAGTTGTCAGGCTGCGCGGCCTTCTCCTCGCGCGGGAGCAGCAGAAAGAGCAGGACGCCGACCGCCAGACCGACGACGCCCATCCCGACCCAGAAGGCGTCCCAACCGACCCCGCGGCCCATCAACGGCCCGACGGCGAACTGCCCGGCGGAGCCGCCGGCCATCCCGAACATCTGCGTCGCGCCGATCAGCGTGGCGGCCTGCGAGGCGGGAAAGTTTTTGGTGACAATGTAGATCGCACCCACCAGCGCGAAGACTCCCCCGGCCCCTTGCAGCAGACGACCCGCGCTCGCCGCTTCGGCGCTGCCCGTCGCGAACAGGAGCGCGCCGAGGCCGACCGTCGCCGCGGCGGCGGGCATCAAGAGTTTCGGCCCCAGCCGATCCAACGCGATCCCCGCGACCAGACTGAAGGGCGCATAGCCGTAGTAGAACAGTCCCACGACGGAGGCCACGCCCAGCGCGCTGAGGCCGAAAGCCTCCGACAACTGCGGCATCATGACGGCGGGCGCGGAGCGCAGGACGTACTGGTAGAAGTAGAAGGTGGCCGCCACCATCCAGGCGACGGCGGCCACCCTCACGCCGGAGCGCGCCTTCAACTTGCTATCGCTAAGTGTCGTCACTTGAGCCATAACATTTCGCCCCGGCTCTCCCCCCGGCTCGCAACCATCAGCAGGGCACCACGGAGAAGACTAACCCGGCCTCACTCGTCTCATTTTCTTTATTGGATATGGCGCCTCTCTCTCGCCGGATAGTTTTGTGCCTGAACACGCCGATACTATTCCTTCTACAGCAATGCAACACTGTCAGTATTGACAGGTTTTTTTGAATTTATGAGGGAGCTAGTCGAGCACGATTCTGCTCAGCAGGAGCGCGGTCAGTATTGCCGTCAGCGTGGCGACGAGCCCCGGCCGCATGAAGCTGTGGTTGAGCAGGTACTTCCCGATCTTCGTCGTCCCCGTCTGGTCGAAGGAGACGGCCGCCAGCACCGTCCCGTACGTGGGCACGAAGAAGAGTCCGCCGGCCGCCGGGTAGAAGGCGACCAGCAGCGGCGTCGGCACCCCCAGCGCCAGACCTACGGGGACGAGCAAGGAGACCGTGGCCGCCTGACTGAAGAGCATGGTGGAGAGCGCGAACATGCCGGCGGCGAAGGCGAACGGATAGACTTCGACAAGGCCGGAGATGGCGCCGACGATTGAGCCCCGGTTGCCCTCGAAGAAGGACGAGCCGAGCCACGAGATGCCCAGAATCGAAATGATCGCGGTGAGGCCGCTGCGCATGATCGAGCCCTTGATGGTCTCTTCGGGGGAGGCCCGGAACACGAGCATGGTCAGACCCGAGACGGCGATCATCACAATCATGATTGCCATCCCCATGCTGACCTGATCCGTGTCCACCCCGCCGTCAGACACAACCTCGTAGGTCGGGCGCAGGGCCGGGAAGATGCCGATCAGCACCACGGCGACAATCCCCAACAGGAACAGGAGCATCGAGCCGCGCGCGCTGCGCAGGCCGCTCCCTTCCGGCGGCTTCACCTCCCGCGCCGGCTTGACCTCGCCCGTCGCGAGGCGTCTCTGGTATTCGGGGTCTTCATCCAATCTCCTGCCGCGCCACGCGACCGACAGCGCGCCGGCGATGACCGCGACGAACGTCGAAGGGATGGTGACCAGCAGCATGCGCGGGAGCGAAACGCCCTGCGCGCTCAGCAGCCCGAGCACCGCCACCGTGCTCGCGGAGATCGGCGAAGCGACGGCCCCCTGAAACCCCGCGATGACGCTGATGGAAAGCGGCCGCTCGGGCCTGACGCCCCCCTTGCGCGCCACCTCGGCGATGACGGGCAGCAGCGCGTAGATGACGTGCGTCGTGCCGGAGCCGAGGACGAGGAGGTAGGTGGCGACGGGGGCGATGAAGACGATGTATTGCGGTCGCCGCCGCATAACACGCTCGGCGAGCGACACGAGGTAGTCGAGCCCGCCCGCGGCCTGCATCGTCGCCAGCGCGGTGATGACCGCGATGATCATGCCGAGCACGCCCGGCGGCGGGCCGCCCGGCGGCAGCGCGAAGACGAAGACGAAGACCGCCAGCCCTATTCCCGCGACCGTCCCGAGGGCGATCCCGCCGCGCCGCGCGCCGATGAGAATGCAGGCGAAGAAGACGAGCAGCTCGATTGCTATGCTCATTCGAGTTTCGCGCCGCGCCGGCTCTAGTACGTGTAGAAGAGGTTCTGTATCTCCTGCTTGCCGCGCGCCTTCAGCAGCGCGAGCGAGAGCAGAATCCTCGCCTTCTGCGGATTCAGCTCGTCCGAGGCGACGAACCCCAACTCGTCGTCGTTCACCTCGACGTTGCGGCCCACGCTGCCCGTCGGCACGCGCGAACTCCTGACGACGACGACCCCCTTCTTCACCGCGTTCGCGGCGGCCTCCAGCGAAGCCTTATTCATGTTGCCGTTGCCGACGCCGGCGATGACGATGCCCTTCGCGCCGTTCGCGGCCGAGGCGTCGATCAGGTCGGGCGGCATGTCGGCGCAGGCGAAGACGACATCGACGCGCGGCAGCTTCGAGACGCCCGACACGTCGAACTCGCTCGCCGACGTGTGCTTCCACGCCGGGGTGTTGTAGAAGTCGTTCTTGCCGTACGTGGCGACTCCCACCACGCCGCGCAGGGGCGACATGAAGGTCTGGACGGCCGTCGTGCTCGTCTTCGTCAGCGAGTGGGCCGCCTGAATCCAGTCGTTCATCACGACGAGCACGCCGCGCCCACGGGCTGCGGGGTCGGCTGCGACGCCCACGGCGTTGTAGAGGTTCAAAGGGCCGTCGGCGCTGACCGCGGTCGAGGGGCGCATCGAGCCGACCATGACGACGGGCTTGTCGCCCTTGACGACGAGGTTCAGGAAGAAGGCCGTCTCCTCCATCGTGTCCGTGCCGTGGGTGATGACGATGCCGTCCACGTCCGGCTTCCGCATCAGCTCGTTGACGCGCTTGGCGAGGCTGAGCATGATGTCGAAAGACATGTCCTGCGAGCCGACGTTCGAGACCTGCTCGCCCTTGATGTTCGCGAGGTCTTTGACGCCGGGGACGGCGGCGACCATCGCGTCGATGGTGACGGCGCCGGAGGTGTAGGCCGCCTGCGTCCCCGAGGCCGCCGCGCCGGCGATGGTGCCGCCGGTCGCCAGAATCACGACGTTCGGCTTCCGCGTCTGCGCGGCCGCCTGCTGCACGCCGGCGATGATGAAGACCGCCAGTAACAGGCGGCGGGTCGTTTGCCTTCTCATACTCTTTCACCTTCCGAAGTCAGAGCGTTCGTCGTCGAGCCGGCGACAGCCGCCACCGGCTCGCCTACTTCCGATACTTGCTCTTATCCAGATTCGTCAGCTTCACCGGGTCGAGCAGCTCCTTGATTTGCGGCTCGGTAAGAATCTTCTTCTCCCGGATGATTTCGAGAATTCCCTTGCCACTCTTGTACGCTTCCTGAGCCAGTTCCGTGGCCTTCTCGTAGCCGATGACGGGGTTGAGCGCGGTGACGATGCCGACCGTAGTCTCCATGTACCGCTCCAGCACCTTCTCGTTGAGCGTGATGCCGTCAACGCACTTGGTGCGCAGGGCGTTCGACCCGTTGAAGAGGAGGCTCTGCGATTCGAGCACGGCCAGCCCCACCAGCGGCTCGTACGCGTTCAGTTGCAACTGCCCCGAGTGCGCGGCGAGGCCGACGCTGTAGTCGTTGCCCATCACGCGGAACGCGACGATGTTGATTAACTCCGGGATGACGGGGTTGACCTTGCCGGGCATGATCGACGAGCCGGGCTGCAGCGCCGGCAGGTTGATCTCGGAGAGTCCCGCGCGCGGCCCGGAAGTCAGCAGAATCAGGTCGCCCGCAATCTTCGAGAGCTTCACGGCGAGGCTCTTCAGCGCCGACGAGTAGACGACGAAGCCCTGCTGATCCCACGTCGCCGCCAGCATGTCTGACGCGGGGACGATGGGCTTGCCGGTGAGATTCGCGAGGTGCGCGGCGCAACTCTCGGCGTACCCCTTCGGCGCGTTGAGCCCGGTGCCGATGGCGGTCGCGCCCATGTTCACCGAGTAGAGGTACTTCTCCGAGTCGCGCAGCAGTTGAATCTCGCTTTCGAGCGAGGCGGCGAACGCGTGGAACTCCTGCCCGACGGTCATGGGCACCGCGTCCTGCATCTCGGTGCGGCCCATCTTCACGATTTCGAGGTAGGCGTCCCCCTTCGCGCGGAAAGACTTGACGAGTTGTTGCAACTCCCCGACGAGCTTGTCGTTGCGCAGCAGGAACGCGACCTTCACCGCCGTCGGGTACGAGTCGTTCGTCGATTGGGACATGTTCAGGGCGTCGTGCGGGTCTACGAACTGGTACTCGCCTTTTTTGCGCCCCGACAGTTCGAGCGCGACGTTGGCGAGCACCTCGTTCGCGTTCATGTTCGTCGAAGTGCCCGCGCCGCCCTGATACCAATCGACCACGAACTGGTCGTGATACTTGCCGTCGAGCACCGCGCGGCAAGCCTTCTCGATGGCGGCGAGCTGCTCCGGCTTCATCGCGCCCACGTCGGTGTTGGCGCGGGCGGCGGCGAGCTTGACCACGGCCCACGCTTCGACGAAGCCGGGGTAGTGGTTGATGAGGACGCCGGAGATCTTAAAATTGTCGATGGCGCGGGCGGTCTGCACCCCGTAATACGCTTCGGCCGGAATGCTCTTCTCCCCCAGCAGGTCTTTCTCGACGCGCGGCTTCTCCTGCGCCCGCGCGAAAGGAACAAAGACCAGGCAGGTCACGATCAGACACGCCGTCAAAGCCTTTTTCATAACTCCTCCGTCGGAACCGTTTGAAACCTCCGACATCAGCAAACGATGGTCAAAAAGCGAGTACAGTCTGAATCATCGGTGCCCAGCCGGTCATACCCACGGTGTACGGAGTAAAGGCACCGCTATAAGGAACTTTCCAGACCCGCATCAGCTCCCCGCTCAGCCACAAACGCTCGGTCGGAAGGAAATGCCACTTGAAACCACCGGCGTACTCGTGGGAGTCGCCGAACTGTCCGAAGACCGCCGACCCGCGGGCAAACAGAATCAGCTTCTTGGGGACGACAAACTTGCTCGCCGACAACTCAAAGCCGTGGTCGAAGGTGGATGAGACGGGGAGCGGGCCGTCGGCTTTGAAATCGTTGAGCCAGCGAAAGAAGTACTGCCCGTTGAGCGCAAGTCCGTTGTATTTGAGCCCGCCGTCGGTGGCCCACATGCGGTAGGTAGCCTTCTCAAGAGTCACGCCCGGCGCGAACGCTCCGGTCGAGAAGGTCAGCACGCCGTCGGAATTGTAGAGTGAAGTGTTGTCGGGATTTGATTGGTCGAGATTTGAAAAGCGGTCTTCCGGCGATCTGGTAAAAGAGGTGCCGAGTCGGACGCGAACATTTTTGGAAGCGAAGTAATCTTCATACATGTTCCGTGCTTTGCCCGGTTCTCCGAAGTCTCCCAACGGTTCCCACCAGACGCTGCCGGAAGTCAGCAGTTTCGTATCAATCTTGTTGGCCGAGATATTCAGAGTATTGAGACCGTTGCCGACGAAAAATATGTAATGCAGCCCCTTTGCGATTTCTCCGTTCGCCCAGACTCCCTGCGTGAAGGCGGGGCGGAAGAAGTTGTCCGCCAGCGTCCTATCGGTCGAGGCAAAAAATGGGAACGTGTTGACGAGTGAGCGGGTGCCCGGAACGCCCGTGTAGCCTCCGGTGATCGTGAGTTTCTTGTTGAATTGCCAGCCGATGTTTCCGGCTACGACGATTGAGGCGGCCCCGGCCGATGTCCAGACGGTGAGGCTATACCGCAGCCTCTTGTCGAACACGTAGCCGCCTAAGATGAACATCGAACGGTTGACCGTAATGTCGTTGCGTTTATGAACCTCGCGGACGACGCCCAGGTGGTCGGTGAACGTGTCGTTGGATGCAAGAGTGTTGAGATACCGGACTTGAGTGTTGTTGTTGAACTTCAAAAGGAAAGGAACCTTAGCGTCCTCTTTCGTCTCCCAGATAATAATTCCGTCCCTGTAACGGTCGTCGTCGCCGTTCTGTTTGCCGGGGGCGGATGCCGGCGGCGCGGAAGTATTTGCTTCATTCGTCAACGGTGCCGGGGCTTCCGCCGCCTGCGGCGGCCCCGGCGGCGGCACGGCGGGCTGCACGTCCGCGGTCGCGGCGCCGTCGAGCCGTCGCTGTAAACGTTCGACCAACTCCAGCAGAGCCTTCTGTTGCTCCTCCATCCTGCGAAGCTGTTCTCGGACGGTGGTGTTCTCGGCCTTCAAGGTCTCGACTTCGCCATGTAGGTCGTTCGGTCGGGGCTCGTCAGCAGCGACTCTATTCTCCGGTCTGCCCGGTTTGGGTTCCGAGGCAGGGATTTCCGGGTTGCCTGATCGAGAATCCTGCGCGGCGGAACCCTCCTTCTGCCGGCTGTCCGGCCGCGTCGCCGGAGACTGTCCGAAG
>JBEVKV010000282.1:0-3494 GCA_040509515.1 Pyrinomonadaceae bacterium
CACGTCGAATCGTCAGGTGCCCGTCAAGGTTCTGGAAGAGAACCGCGCGCTCGTCAACCAGTATTTGAAGGAGCACAAGCGCGGCAAGGCTTCCTACACGCACTTCATCGCCTACGCCATCCTGCGCGCGCTCGAACGCTTCCCGCAGATGAACGACGGCTTCGCGGTCGCGGACGGCGTCCCCGCGCGCGTCCGCCGCGCGGAGGTCAACCTCGGCGTCGCCATCGACATGGAGAAGAAGGACGGGACGCGCACGCTCCTCGTCCCGAACGTCAAGAACGCGGGCGCGCTCAACTTCGCGGAGTTCCTCGCCGCCTACGACGACGTGGTCAAGCGCGCGCGCGCGGGCAAGCTCGGCGTGCCCGACTTTCAGGACACGACCATCTCCCTGACGAACCCGGGCACCATCGGCACCGTCTCTTCGACGCCGCGCCTGATGGCCGGGCAGTCGGCCATCATCGCGACCGGGGCCATCGAGTACCCGGCCGAGTACCACGCGATGACGCCGCAGGCGCTCTCGCTCCTCGGCATCAGCAAGGTCGTCAACGTCTCGTCGACCTACGACCACCGCGTCATACAGGGCGCGGAGTCGGGCGCGTTTCTGGCGCACGTCCACGCGCTGCTGCTCGGCGAGCACGACTTCTACGTCCGCGTCTTCCGCGACCTCGGCATCGCGCACCAGCCGATGCGCTGGGCCACGGACTTCAACCCGGCGCTCCTCGGCGGCGACGGCAGGCGCGACCAGATCGTCAAGCAGGCGCGCGTCCTCGAACTCATCAACGCCTACCGCGTGCGCGGCCACCTCGTCGCTGACATCGACCCGCTGAACGCGCTCCCCATTCAGTATCACCCGGAGCTGGACATCGAGACCTACGGGCTCACGATCTGGGACTTGGACAGGGAGTTCATCACCGGCGGACTCGGCGGCAAGGAGAGCGCCAGCTTACGCGAGATTTTAGACATCCTGCGGCGCGCCTACTGCGGCAAGGTCGGAACCGAGTACCGGCACATCCAGAGCAAGGAGCAGAAGCTCTGGATACGCGACCAGATTCGGCAGGAGTTCGTCTACCCCGAGCCGCTCGCGCCCGAGACGAAGAAGGCGCTGCTGATGCGGCTCATCCGCGCCGAGCAGTTCGAGCGCTTCCTCCACACGAAGTACCTCGGGCAGAAGCGCTTCAGCCTTGAGGGCTGCGAGACGATCATCGCGCTCCTCGACCGGCTCGTCGAGCGCGCGGCCGAGAAGGGCGTCGAGGACATCACTCTGGGGATGGCGCACCGCGGGCGGCTCAACGTCCTCGCCAACGTCGTCGGCAACTTCTCCGAAAGGATATTCACCGCCTTCGAGGGCTCCGTCCACCCTGACTTCCCGGCCGACGAGGGCGACGTGAAGTACCATCAGGGCGCGACGGGCGAGCGCGAGACGGCGTCGGGCAAGACGGTGCACATCACCATCTCGCCCAACCCGAGCCACCTCGAATTCGTAGACCCGGTGGTCGAGGGCATGGTGCGCGCCAAGCAGGACGCGTGGCAGCTCGCGGGGCAGGCGCGCGAGGAGGTCATCGACCGCGCGCTCCCGGTGTTGCTGCACGGCGACGCGGCCTTCGCCGGGCAGGGCATCGTGATGGAGACGTTGCAGCTCGCCGACCTGCACGGCTACCGCACGGGCGGCACGCTTCACATCATCATCAACAACCAGATAGGCTTCACCACCTCGCCCGAGGACAGCCGCTCGTCCATCTACTCGACCGACGTGGCGAAGATGACGCAGTTGCCCATCTTCCACATCAACGGCGACGACCCCGAGGCCGCCTACCGCTGCCTGCGCATGGCGCTCGACTTCCGGCAGGAGTTCAACAAGGACGTGGTGCTCGACGTGATCGGCTTCCGCCGTCTGGGTCACAACGAGGGCGACGAGCCGAGCTACACGCAGCCTCTGATGTACGCGCGCGTCAAGGCGCACCCGGGCGTGCGCGCCGTCTACGCGCAGCGCCTCGTCGGCGAAGGCGTCGTCACGGAGGAGGAGGTCGAGCAGATGACGCGCGAGGCCGTCGAGCGCTACGAGCGCAGCTACGCGCGCGCCAAGGAGATCGTCGCCCGGAAGGAGCCGCTCAAGGAGTTGCCGCCGCCCGTCCCCGAGGAGGACGGCTCCGACATCGTCGAGACCGGCGTCCCGGCCGAGACCATCCGCGACATCGCGCACCGCATCGCGGTCGTGCCCGAGGGCTTCAACATCAACCCGAAGATGGTCAGCCAGCTCGCGCGGCGCGCGAAGATGGGCGACGGCCAGGCACCGCTCGACTGGGGCTTCGGCGAGCTGATGGCCTTCGGCTCGCTGGGGGCGGAAGGGACGCGCGTGCGCCTGTCGGGTCAGGACTCGGGGCGCGGCACGTTCAGCCACCGCCACGCCATCATGTACGACACGCGGACGGGCAAGCCGTGGGAGCCGCTCTCCGAGATGACGGCGCGCACCGAGGGGCGCGCGCTCGTCGAGGTCTTCGACAGCTCACTCTCCGAGCAGGGCGTGCTCGGCTTCGAGTACGGTTACACGGTCGAGGCGCGCGATGCGCTCGTCGCGTGGGAGGCGCAGTTCGGCGACTTCTCGAACGGCGCGCAGGTCATCATCGACACCTTCATCGCGCCGGGCGTGGACAAGTGGCAGCAGCCCTCGCGGCTCGTCCTCCTGCTCCCGCACGGCTACGAGGGGCAGGGGCCGGAGCACTCGAACGCGCGGCTCGAACGCTACCTCCAACTCTGCGCCGAGAACAACATGCAGGTCTGTTACCCGACGACGCCCGCGCAGTACTTCCACCTGCTCAGGCGTCAGGTCAGGCAGACGGCCGCGCGGCCGCTCGTCGTGATGACGCCGAAGAGCCTGCTGCGGCTGCCGGCGGCCGTCTCTTCAATCGAAGAGTTGACGGCGGGCGGCTTCCGCCCCGTCATCGACGACGCCGAGGTGGCCGACAGGTCGGCCGTCCGGCGCGTCGTCGTCTGCGGCGGCAAGGTCTTCTACGACCTCGCGGCGGCGCGCAGGAAGACGGGCGACGAGCGCGTCGCCATCGTCCGCCTTGAGCAGTTCTACCCGTTCCCCGAGCGCGCGCTGCGCGAAATCTTCGCCTCGTACCCGCAGGCGACGCAGCTCGTCTGGTGTCAGGAGGAGCCGAAGAACTACGGCGGCTGGCAGTTCGTCGAGCCGCGCCTCGCCGGCTTGCTCAAAGGTTGCGAGCGGCCTTACTACGCCGGCCGCGCGGCGTCGGCCAGCCCCGCCACCGGCTCTTACACCATCCACGAACTCGAACAGCGCAAGCTCATCGACGACGCGCTCACCGAGCACGCGCCCTACGTCTCCGGCGCGAGCACCGCGCACTTCGCCGGGCAGGCCGACTCTTAAGGCTTCGCGGGGAATGGGTCAGGGGAAGGGGTAAAGGATTTCAGTCTCCTTTACCCCTTCCCCCTGACCCTTTCCCCTTAGCTTAGCTCGCACCCCACCCTTCCGC
>JBEVKV010000283.1:0-14521 GCA_040509515.1 Pyrinomonadaceae bacterium
GGCGCGGCGGGCACACGGACTTTTCGGGCCGAGCTTTCGAGAACCTATGGAAGACATGGAAACACACGCGCCGCTGCTGCTCGCGGGCGCGCGACTCGTCCTCCCGGATGAAGTCGCGGAGGGGCGCTCGCTCCTCGTCGAAGACGGAAGAATCGCGCGCATTCAGGAGGGCGTCGATGCGCCGGCCGGCGCGCGCGAGATTGACCTCGCGGGGCTGACCGTCTACCCGGGCTTCGTCGACGTTCACATCCACGGCGCGGTCGGTGTGGACACGCTTGAGGCCGACGCCGAAGACCTTCGGCGCGTCGCGCAATATCTGGCAGGCGAGGGGGTGACCGCCTGGCTCCCGACGCTCGTCCCCGCGCCGGTCGAGGACTACCGGCGCGCGGTCGGCGCGATTAAAGAATTGATGCGCTCGCAGAACGACGCGCCGCCGGCCGCGCGCTCTCTCGGCGTCCACTACGAAGGCCCCTTCGTCAACGAGCGCCAGTGCGGCGCGCTGCGCACGGCCTACTTCCGCGACTTCCGCGCGGGGACGGAACTCGAAGACCTGCCGGTCGTCGGCGTCGAAGGCGCGGCGCACATGATCACGCTCGCGCCGGAGGTCGAAGGCGGCGTCGCGCTCGTCTCGGAACTCGCGCGGCGCGGCTGGGTCGTCTCCATCGGCCACACGCGCGCCGACGTTGAGACGCTTGAGCGCGCGCGCGCGGCGGGCGCGCTCCACATGACTCACTTCCTCAACGCGATGTCGCCGCTCCACCACCGCGAGCCCGGCCCCATCGGCTGGGGGCTCTTGCGGGATGACGTGACGGTCGACCTCATCGCCGACGGCGTGCACAGCGACCCCCTCATGCTCCGCCTCGTCCTGCGCTGCAAGACCGCCTCGGGCGTTTCGCTCATCAGCGACGCGGTCGCGCCCGCGGGGCTCGGCGACGGCGAGTACCGCGTCTGGGGCGAGACCATCACGGTCGAGGGCGGGCGCACGCGCAACGAGCGCGGCAGCATCGCCGGCTCGGTCATCTCGATGCGCGACGCCGTCCGCACCGCGCTCGCGCTCGGCCTTCCGGAGACGGACATCGCGCGCATGGCCTCGCACAACCCCGCGCGGCTCCTCGGGGCAGACGCCGCCTGCGGCTCGATAGAGACGGGCAAGCGCGCCGACCTCGCCGCGCTCGACGCCGACGGCCGCGTCCGCCTCACCCTCGTCGGCGGCCGCGTCGCTTTCGAGAGTGGACAGTAGTAACTACTGCTTTTTCGGTTCCTCGGCCTCGCGCCGCTGGTCTTTGAGGACGCGCGCGCGGTCGAACTCGCGGCGCGCCTCGTCCTTGCGGCCGGCGAGGGTGAGGGCGCGGCCGAGTTGGTAGTGGCCTTCGGAGACTTCGTCGCGGAGTTTGACGGCCGCGCTCAGCTCCTCGACGGCGCGCGCGACCTCGCCGGCCCGCATCAGCGCGCGCCCCAGCGTGAAGCGCGTGTCGAACTCCGACGGGTAGGCGCGCGCCGCCTGTTCGAGCAGCGGGAGCGCGCCCGACACCTGCCCGCGCGTCAGGTAGAGGTCGCCGAGCGTGAAGGCCGCGCGCGCGTCCCCCGCGTCGCGCCGCAGCACTTCGCGCAGAACCGGCTCAGCCCTGTCGTACTGGTAGAGTTGCCAGTAGAGGTAGCCGAGCGCGTAGCGCCTGCGGTTCGACTCGGGGTCGAGCCTGACCGCCTGCTCGTAAGCCTCCGCCGCCTCCGGCGTCCGCCGCACGTTGTCGAGCGCGTCGCCATACATCGCCCAAAGCTCCGCCGTCGCCGTGCCCGCGCCGAGGTCGAGAAGTCTGCGCAAGACCGTGACCGCCTCGGCGTAACGCTTCTGCGGCATGAAGGCGCGCGCCGAGAGTTCGAGGAGCGCCGGGTCGCGCGGCGCGCGCGCGAGCAGTTGCGCGATCTCGCGGCTCGCCTCGCGGAAGCGTTCGGCCCCGACCAGCGCGACGGCGAGCGCGCGGCGCGCCGCCTCGTTCTCTGGTTCGAGCGCGAGCGCGCGCCTGAGCGGCGCGACGGCCGCCTCCGCCTCGCCCCCGCGCACGAGCGCGAGCCCGATGTTGAAGTGCGCGCCCGCGAGCCGCGGGTCGAGCGCCACGGCGCGGTTCCACGCCTCGATTGCCTCGGCGCGTCGTTCCCGGCGGCTGCGCGCCGCGCCCAGATTCACCCACGCGCGCGCGTCGCCCGGCGCGCGCCGCACGACCTCCTCCCACGCGCGCTCGGCCTCCGCCCAGTCGCCCGCCGCCTCCCTCGCCTTCGCCGCCTCGTAGAGCGCGCGCACGCGCTCGACACTTTGCGCGTCGTCTGCGACCGCCTGCCCCCAGACCGTTGCGACGGACGGTGACGCCGCGACTAAAAGCAGCGCGGCCACGAACAGCTTCCGACTCGTCATGGCGGCGCGGGATTTCATCGCTTGAATTTCAAATCTCAAATTTGAAATCTCAAATTTCCGGCGCGTCTTCGTAGAGCCCGGCGCGTCTGTACGACTCGTCGAGCAGTTCGACGGGGTGGACGACGACGAGCGGCAGGCCGGCGAGCCGCGCGCCCGCGCCGAGCTGCATGTGACAGCCGGGGTTGCCCGTCGCGAGCACCCCGGCCCCGGTCGCGCGGACGTGCGCGAGCTTTTCTTCGAGCACGCGCGCGGAGAGTTCCGGCTCAAGCAGGTTGTAGACGCCCGCGCCGCCGCAGCACACGTCCGAGCCTTCGAGCGGCACGAGCCTCACGCCCTCGACCGCGCCGAGCACGCGCAGCGGCTCCGTCCGCGCCTTCTGCCCGTGCAGGAGGTGGCACGACGCGTCGTAGGTCACGGCCACGTCTTCGAGCGGAGCGCCCGCGCGCCCGAGTCCCACCGCGTCTAGCTGCTGGCTCACGTCGCGCACGCGCGCGCTAAAGTCGCGCGCCCTCTCCGCGTACTCCGCATCAGTGGCGAGCAGGTGCGCGTAGGAGGCGAGCATCGCGCCGCACCCGCCGGCGTTGGTGACGACGGCGGCGCTCTCGTCCGTCTCAAACGCCTCGACGTTGAGACGCGCGAGCCGCCGCGCGCCTTTGAGGTCGCCCGCGTGCGCGTGCAGAGCGCCGCAGCAGACCTGCCCGCGCGGCGCGCTCACCCCGCAACCGTTGGCCGCCAGCACGCGCTCGGTCGCGCGGTTGACGCGCGCGAACAGCCCTTCAGTCACACATCCCTCGAACAGCAGCGCGCGCGAATCGCTCGAATCCCTCGAATCAATGCCGCGCCCCGACGCTCCGACTTTGCCGCCGCCTCCGCGCGGACGCGTCGGGCGCGAACTGTCGAGCAGCGCGAGTGAGAGTTCGACGCGCGCGGGCAAGAGCTTTGTCAGCCTCGACGCGAGCAGGAGGTGCGGCAGACGCGAGTCGCGCAGCAGGCGCGCGAAGGCGAAGGCGAGGCGCAGACGCGCGGGGCGCGACCAGACGTGCCGGAGCGCGAGCCGCATGGCGCGCGAAGTCCAGCCCTCGCGCCGCCCGCCCGCCGAGATGTCCGCGCGCGCGGCTTCGAGCAGTTGGCCGTACTCGACGCCGGCCGGGCACGCGCTCTCGCACGCGCGGCAGCCGAGGCAGCGGTCGATGTGGCGCGTGAAGGAGTTCGAGTCGAGACGCAGCCGCCCCTCCTCGACCGCGCGCATCAGGTAGATGCGGCCGCGCGGGCCGTCGTTCTCGTCGCCCGTGTGGACGTAGGTCGGGCACGCCTCCAGACAGAGGCCGCAGTGGACGCACGCCAGCAGCTTCCGCTCCTCGGCCGCCAGCGCCCCCGCGATTTGTGTCGAGTGTTCGGGCATTCAATCGGTTCTTATGATGAGCTTTGCAAATTAAACCCGAAGCGGCCGGGCGAGAAAGTGTCCGCCGGGTCGAGCTGCTCCTTCAGACGCTTCATCAGAAAGGCGGCCGAGTCGGACAAGCCCCACGCGTCGAATTCGCGCGCGAGCCACGCGGGCGCGTGCTCGACGACGAGCGAGCCGCCCGCCGCGCGCGCCGCCTCGCGCATCCCGCGCAGCGACGCGAGCACGGAAGCGGCCCTCTCATCTTCAACCTCATCTTCAACGCCCGCGACGCGCGCCGGCACGTCCTCCAAAACGCGCAGCCGGCCGTCGCCCGCGCCCGCGTGCCACGCCGTCGCGCGCGCGCCTTCGCCGCCCGCGCCCAGTTTCGTCAATAAACCGCCGAGCGCGGAGGGCAGCAGGCCCGCGCGCCACACGAGCCCGTCGCCGCCCCCACGCCTCGCCGAAGTGAGACGCGCCCAGAGACTTTCGTCGTCTTCGACCCGCTCGGCGTCGACCGCCTTCGACGCGCCCGCGACCAGCTCGGCCGCGCGCGCGAGCTGATATTCGACCGCGCTTTCTGTCCCCGCGAAGCGCGCGAGCATGACGAAGTCGCGCGCTTCGCCCTCGCCCGACGCGCCGACCTCTTGCGCCACGCGCGGCGAGAGCAGCTCGACGGCGACGGGGAGCAGTTGCGAGACGGCCAGCGCGCGCGCCGCCCCAAGCAGTTCGCCGAGGTCTTCCGAGCGCGCGACGAGCGTGGCCTCGCGCCGGGGGCGCGGGCGCAGGCGGAACGTGATTTCGAGGATGACGCCGAGCGTGCCGCGGCTGCCGTTGAAGAGTTTACAGAGGTCGTAGCCGGCGACGTTCTTGACGACGCGGCCGCCCACGCGTATCAAGCGCCCGCCCGCCAGCGCCACGCGCATCCCGAGCACATGCGAGCGCGGCGCGCCGTAGCCGAACGCCTGCGCGCCCGGAGCGCCGGTCGCCACCACGCCGCCGAGCGTCGCCGCGTGCGCGCCGGGCGGGTCGAGCGGGAGCCACTGTCCCGCGCGCCCGACCTCGCGGTTAAAGTCCGCGAGCGTCATGCCCGCCTCCGCGGTCGCCACGAGGTCTGCGGGTTCGTGCTCGACGAGCCGGGACAGGCGCGTCGTCTTCAGCACGACGCGACGGCGGCGGTCACGCGCGGCGACATTTAAACCACCGGGCAAATCACTCTGCGCGCCGACGCCGAAGGGGATGACGCTCCGGCCTTCGCGCTCGGCGTCGCGCAAGACCTCGCGGACTTCGTCGAACGTCCCCGGCTCGACGACGAGCGCGTCGCGTGCGTCGGTCGAGGTCGCCGCGGTGTGCGAGCTTGAGAGTGTTGCCTTCGAGACTCGACTCGGGGCTCGCGTCTCGGCGGCGCTCGAAGTCGCGGCGCTCAAAGTAGAAGCAGTCGCCATCTCGACACGCTGCCTCTCGTCTTCCGTCTTCCGTCCTTCGGCGTTCGCCCTCCGGCGTTCGCCCGCCTCGGCGACGACGCGCGCCTCGCCGCAGCCTTTGGGCGCGGGGATGATCTTGCCCGGGTTGCAGAGTCCCGTCGGGTCGAAGGCGGCGCGCACCTGTAGCATCGCGCGCAAATCTTCCTCCGAGAAGACGAGCGGCAGGTAGTCGCTCTTGTCGAGGCCGACGCCGTGCTCGCCCGTGATGGTGCCGCCGGCGCGGACGCACGTCTCCATAATCTCGCGGCCGGCCTCGTGGACGCGCTCGACCTGTCCGGCGTCGCGCGAGTCGAAGCAGACGAGCGGGTGGAGGTTGCCGTCGCCCGCGTGGAAGACGTTGGCGACGCGCAAGGAGTGGCGCGCGCCGATGCGGTAGGTCTCGGCGAGCACTTCGGGCAGGCGCGAGCGCGGGACGACGGCGTCCTGTATGAGTATGTCGGGCGTGATGCGCCCCATCGCGCCGAACGCGCCCTTGCGCGCCGCCCACAGGCGCTTGCGCTCGGCCTCGTCGGCGGCCAGTCGGACGGAGCGCGCGCCGTGCGTCGCGCAGATGGCGCGGACGCGTTCGACCTCTTCGTCCATTCCCGCTTCGAGCCCGTCGAGTTCGACGAGCAGCGCGGCCTCCGCGTCGGTGGGCATCCCGGCGGCGAAGACGCTCGCCTCGACGGCGCGGATGGTCGCGCCGTCAACCATCTCAAGCCCGGCCGGGATGATGCCTTCGGCAATGATGGCCGAGACGGCGCGGCTCGCGTCGTCGAGCCGGAGGAAGTCGGCGAGCAGCGTCCGCACGGACGGTGCGACCGGCGTCAGACGCACGGTGATTTCGGTGACGACGCCGAACGTGCCCTCGCTGCCGACGAAGAGGCCGAGCAGGTCGTAGCCGGGGGCGAAGGCTCCCGCGCCGCCCAAGTCCACGACGCGCCCGCCCACGAGCACGACGCGCGCGCCGAGCACATGGTCGGTCGTCGTCCCGTACTTCAGACAGTGTATGCCGCCGGCGTTCTCGCCGACGTTGCCGCCGACGGTGCAACTGCCCTGGCTCGAAGGGTCGGGCACGTAGTAGAGGCCGTGGCGCGAGACGGCGCGCGAGACGTGCGCGTTGACGACGCCCGCCTCGACCACGGCGAGGCGGTTCTCCTCGTCAACTTTGAGCACGCGGCGCATCCTCGACAGCTCGACGCACACGCCGCCGCCCAACGCTAGCGCGCCGCCCGAGAGCCCCGTCCCCGCGCCGCGCGGCACGAGCGGCACGCGCTCTCGTTCGAGCAGCCGCAAGACCTCCGAGACTTCTTCGGTCGAAGCGGGGAAGACGACCGCGCGCGGCCTGTGCCGGTAGTGCGTCAGCCCGTCGCACTCGTAGACCAGCAGCTCCTCCGGGTCGGAGATGACCTGTCCGGGGCCGAGCAGTGCGCGCAAGTTTTTGACGAGTGTGTCCACCGAAGAAGTCTTCTATGTGTGTCGGAAAATTCTTGCCGGAAGGCGACGGCGCAATGATACACTACGCCTCCGCCGAATCAGTAACTACACACGGCCGGAACCCTTTCACAGACCAGAGGACGCCCAGAAGATGAGAGCAATTCTCGCCTCGGTTCTTCTCGCATGCCTGATGACAGCCTTCATCCCGACAACTTCCGACGCGCGAAAGTTCGAGGCCGACCTCGTCATCGTCAACGCGCGCGTGCGCACGCTGGACGCGAAGACGCCGGACGCGGAGGCCGTCGCCGTCTACGGCAACCGCATCGCCGCCGTCGGGACGAGCGCGGAGGTGCGTGCGTTGGCCGGCGCGCGCACGCGCGTCGTGGACGCGGGCGGCGCGCTCGTGCTGCCGGGCTTTAACGACGCGCACGTACATTTCCTGTCGGGCGGCTTCCAGCTTTCGAGCGTTGACCTGCGCGACGCGGCGACGCCGCGCGAGTTCGCCGAGCGCATCCGGCGCTTCTCCGAAAAACTCCCGAAGGGGCGTTGGGTCACGGGCGGCGACTGGGATCACGAGCGCTGGCCGAACGTTAACGGGGCCGCGCCGCTGCCGACGAAGGAGTTGATAGACTCTTTCACGGCCGACCGCCCGGTCTTCGTCAACCGGCTCGACGGCCACATGGCGCTCGCCAACAGCCACGCGCTCAGGCTCGCGGGCGTCACGCGCGACACGCCCGACCCGCCCGGCGGCCAGATCGTGCGCGACGCGAAGACCGGAGAGCCGACCGGCGTTTTGAAGGACGCCGCGATGAGCTACGTCTGGAAGGTTGTGCCCGAGCCGAGCCTCGCGGAGAAGCTTGAGGCGGCGCGCGCCGCGACCGCGCACGCCACCGCGCACGGCGTGACGAGCGTGCAGGACATGTCGGCCGGCGCGGACGTGGGCGTCTACCAGACTCTGCTCGAACGCGGCGAGTTGAAGACGCGCGTGTACGCCGTCGCGCCGCTGCCGGAGTGGGAGCGTCTGGGGCGCGTCGGCGTCCGCCGCGCCTTCGGGAGCGACATGCTCCGCGTCGGTGGTTTGAAGGCGTTCGCCGACGGCAGCCTCGGCTCGACCACCGCGCTCTTCTTCGACCCGTACCTCGACGCGCCGAACACGTCGGGGCTCCCGGGCGACGAGATGTTCCCCGAGGGCGCGATGCTGAAGCGCGTGCAGGGGGCGGACGCGGCCGGCCTACAGGTCATGATTCACGCCATCGGCGACAAGGCCAACGACTCTATCCTGACCATCTTCGAGCAGGTCGAGAAGCAGAACGGCGCGCGCGACCGTCGCTTCCGCATCGAGCACGCGCAGCACATACGCGCGGGGGACATCCCGCGTTTTGCGCGCGACCGCGTCGTCGCCTCGATGCAGCCGTACCACTGCATCGACGACGGCCGTTGGGCCGAGAAACGCATCGGACGCGAGCGCGCGAAGGGAACTTACGCCTTCCGCTCGCTGCTCGACGCGGGCGCGGTGCTGGCCTTCGGCTCCGACTGGTCGGTCGCGCCGCTCGACCCCGTCTTAGGGATATACGCGGCCGTCACGCGCCGCACGCTCGACGGCAAGAACCCATCGGGCTGGGTGCCCGAGCAGAAGATTACGGTCGAAGAGGCGGTGCGCGCCTTCACCTTCGGCTCGGCCTACGCGGAGTTCGCCGAGCACGTCAAAGGCACCATCACGCCCGGCAAGCTCGCCGACCTCGTGATTCTCTCCGAAGACATTTTTACGATTGAGCCCGCCGCCATCGAGAAGGTGCGTGTGAGGATGACCGTCGCGGACGGCCGCGTCGTCTTTGAGAAGTGAACGGGCGCGGGCGTCGTTGTTAGGAACCGGCGGCGCGGCGTCGTCTCAGGGTGAAGAAGAAGTAGACGGCGAACCCGACGGCGATGGTGATGCCGGCGTCGCGCGCCTCGCGCCCCGTGCTCTGCGAGAGCAGCCAGACGCAGAGCAAGAGCGCGGCGACCGCTACGCCCATGCCGCCGGGCACGCGGAAGTGCGCGGGCGGCGCTTCGCGGCGGCGGCGCAGCACGGGCAGCGCGAGACACGTCGCGGCGTAGGCCAGCAGCCGCGCGACGGTGCTCAAAGTCAGCGCGCTCATTACCGAGCTTGAGAGCGTCAGCGCGAGCAGCAGCGCGCCGGTCAGCAGGATGGCGGTGTGCGGCGTGCGGAAACGCGCGTGCGTGGCGGAGAGGAAGCGCGGCAGCTCGCCGCGCTCGGACATCGCGAACGGGAGCCGCGAGGTCGTCAGCACGCCCGCGTTCAAATTGCCGATGATCGAGACGGCCGCGCCCGCGACGATGAGCGTCGCGCCGAACGGCCCGAGGAAGACGCGAGCCGCGTCGGCTATCGGCCGCTCGGAGGCGGCGAGCCCGGGCAGCGTCCCGACGCACACCGCCTGAATCGAGATGTAGAAGGCCGCGACGATGCCGACGGCGATTAAGGTCGCGATGGGGATGTTGCGCTGCGGGTCTCGGACTTCGCCCGTGGGCACCGTCGCGTTCTCGAAGCCGGTGAAGGCGTAGACGAGCAGCAGGACGGCGGTCGAGAAAGAGTCGACGGCGGGCAGCGCCGCCGCGTCGAAGTTCGCGGGGCTGACGAAGAAGAGGCCGACGGCGACGAACAGCAGCAGCGGCAAAAGTTTCCCGACCGCGAAAAAGTTGCTCACCGCCGCCGCGTCGCGCACGCCGACGTAGTTAATCGCCGTCAGCCCGACGATGACCGCCGTGATGATTCCCGCGCGCCACAGCCCCGTGTTGGCCCACGGCCAGAAGTAGCCGAGGTAGACGACGAGCAGGTTGCAGTTGGTCGCCGAGGACGTGAGCCGCGCGAGCCAGAACATCCACCCGACCTGAAAGCCCGCGGTCGGGCCGAACGCCTCGCGCGCGTAGAGGTAGGGGCCGCCCGTCTCCCTGAAGCGGCTGCCCACCTCCGCGAAGCAGAGGATGATGAGCGCGACGACGAGCGCGCAGATGACGAAGGCGGCGAGGCTGTAAGGGCCGATGAGCCCGAAGGCGCGCGCCGGCAGGACGAAGATGCCCGCGCCGACCATGCTGTTGATGATGAGCGCGACGAAGTCCCACTTGCGTATTCCCCTGACCAGCCCGGCTTCGTTGTCTTGAGCCATGAGAGCGTCTTCGCCTTTCGTGTCCCGCGTTGGTCTGTTGATGATGCGGCGGCCGCCGCGCACGCGGAGTATACCAGCCATTGAGAAAGGGTAAAGGACTGATGACGATTCGGAAACGCGTGCGCGCGCTCATGTTCGCGCTACTCGTCTGCGCCGCGTCCGAGGCCGCGACGGCGCAGGACGCGGGCGCAGGGAAGCCGCGGCCGGAGGCGGCGCAAAGTTCCGCGCGACCTTCGTCGAAGCTTCAGCGCGTGGTGGACGAGGCGGCGCGCGCCGCGCTCGAACGTTTTAAGGAGAAGGGTTTCGCCGAGAAGCATCTCGCGTTGACGGTCATAGACCTGACCGACCCGGCGCGCGTCGAGCAGGCGAGCTTCCGCGGCGCAGAGCCCATCTACCCGGCGAGCGTCGTCAAGTTGTTCTACCTCGCGGCGGCGCACCGCTGGCTTGAGGACGGGCGGCTGAGGGAGTCGGAGGAGTTCACGCGCGCGCTGCGCGACATGATTGTGGACTCGTCGAACGACGCGACGCATTACGTGCTCGACTCGCTGACGGGCGTGTCGAACGGCGCGGAGCTTTCGCCCGGCGAACTATCGAAGTGGGCGGAGCAGCGGAACGCGGTCAATCGCTACTTCGACGCGCTCGGCTACCGCGTGGGGCCGGGCGGCATCAACGTCAACCAGAAGCCGTGGTGCGAGGGGCCGTACGGGCGCGAGCGGCAGTTCCTCGGGCCGAAGTTCGAGAACCGCAACAAGCTCACGACCGACGCCACGGCGCGACTGCTCGCGGAGGTCGCCACGGGCCGCGCCGTCACACCCGAGCGCAGCCGCCGGATGCTGGAACTCTTAAAGCGCGACTTCTCCGGCAAGTCCGACGACCCGGACGACCAGGCGCACGGCTACACGGGGATGGCGCTTGAGCCCGGCGCGCGCCTCTGGTCGAAGGCCGGCTGGACGAGCACCGCGCGCCACGACGCCGCTTACCTTGAGCTTCCCGGCGGCCGCCGCCTCGTCGTCGTCACCTTCACCACGGACTTCGCCAAAGAGCGCGACATCATCCCGACCATCACGCGCGAGGTGATTCGAGGGGTGACGAGTGATAGGTGATAAGTGATAAGTGATAAGAGAAGACACGACCCGTCTTCTTTTTCTTATCACTCATCACTGACTCAAGGCTTTTGTGCGATGACGAGGCTCTTCGACCAGGCGATGGGCTCGAAGGGCGCGAAGCGGTGGTGTTCGATGATGCGGAAGAAGCGGCGCGTGTTCTCCTCGACCTCTTCGGGCGGGTGCGCCTTGAAGCGGAACATGACTTCGAGCAGTTTCGTGAACGGAGCCGGCCGCACGGGGACGAAGAAGAGCAGCCCGCCGGGCGCGAGCACGCGCGCCACCTCTTGCAGCCCCTCGCGCAGCGGCAGGTATTCGAGCACGCCGCTCGTCATCACGAGGTCGAACGCCTCGTCGGCGAAGGGCAGCGAGAGCGCGTTGGCCTGCGCGAAGGAGACCTCGCGGCGCGGCGCGGACTTGAGCTTGCGCGCCGCCTTCCGCGCCGTCTGGAGCGAGCGCACCGAGAGGTCTATCGAGGCGATGTCGGCCGGCCGCCTGTGCGCGCGCAGAAACGCGAGCGTGAGCAGCCCCGTCCCGCAGCCGGCGTCGAGCACGCGCGCCCCGGCCGCGAGCGGCAGAGGATTCTCGCGCAGGTAGCGTTCGACCGAACGGCTGTAGCCGTTGACCCGGAACATCAGGTCGTAGAGGTTCGTGAAGCGGTCGTAAATCGAGACCGGGTCGTCCGGCAGCCGGGTCGTCGCCTCTTGTTGGAACATTCTCCTCCTCGGATTCTAGGGCCGGGTTAGGGGGAACCGTGCGCCGCGCGCGGGCGCCGTCTTGGGGGCGGGTCGGGCAAAAGGTAACACAACCGCGCGGTTTTTCTAAGCTACGGGCGCGCCCCGTCCCGTTTCGACTGGCGCGGCGTCAGGTGTTACCATTGTGCCGGCCGCCGGACGGAAGTCGCGCGGGTCGTTAAAAAATTTTCCCGGAAGGTCTCTTCCCGAAATGAGTCGCAACCCCAAACAGTCGAAAAGCTCTCTCCCGTTCATCATCATCGGCGGCGTGCTCGTCGCCGTCATCGCCGCCGTGGTGCTGATGTCGCGCGCGGGCGGCGGCAACACGCCGGCGGCGCAGCAGAACGGCAACTCCAACTCCGGCCCCGCCCCGCAGGCGCGCGCGCCGCAGGCCGGCGCGTCCAACCCGTGGGCACGCGGGGGCGCCGCCGCGAAGGTGACGCTCGAAGAGTTCAGCGACTTCCAGTGCCCGGCCTGCGGCGGCCTTGAGCCGGGGCTGCGCAACGTGCTCAAAGACTACGGCGACCGCGTCCGTTTCGTCTTCCGCAACTTCCCGCTCGCTATGCACAAGTACGCGTTTCAGGCGGCGCGCGCGGCCGAGGCCGCCGGGCAGCAGGGCAAGTTCTGGGAGATGCACGACATGCTCTACGACAACCAGAAGGAGTGGAGCGACTCGATGGAGCCGCGCGTGCAGTTCGACTCGTACGCGTCGCGCCTCGGGCTCGACGTGCAGAAGTTCAAGACGGACATGGAGCGCGCCGACCTGACCGAGCGCATCAAGGCCGACTACGCGCGCGGCATGTCTCTGGGCGTCAAGGGGACGCCGACCGTCTACCTGAACGGGCGCGAGCTGGTGCCCGGCCGGCTCATCACCGAGGCTGATTTGCGGCGCGAGATTGACGCCGCGCTCGGCTCGACGGGGAAGTGACCCGGCGCGGCCTTCGCGAACTTTCGGCGTTCACATTTCTGAGACGATGAGCACCCCGCGAACGGAACAGAACGCGACGGAACAGGGCGCGCGCGGGCGCGTGTGGGACGTGATCGCGGCCGTGCTGGCGCTCGTCGGGGTGGCGGACGCGTCGTACCTGACGGCCGAGCACCTCTCGGGCAACAGCGTCCGCTGCATGATCGTGTCGGGCTGCGACGAGGTCTTGCAGAGCAGCTACTCGACCGTCGCGGGCGGGGTGCCGGTCGCCGCGCTGGGCGCGCTCGCGTACTTCACGGCCTTCAGCTTGGCGACGCTCGCGGCCTACGGCTACGACGGCGCGCGCCGCCTGCTCGCCCCGCTGGTCGCGCTGATGTTTCTGGCGACCGTCTGGTTCGTCTACCTACAAGCGTTCGTCATCAAAGCCTTCTGCGTCTACTGCCTGCTCTCGGCCGCCGTCACCACCGCACTCACGCTCGTCGTCCTCGGCCGCCGCCTCTTCGCCGGCAAGCGTCTGGCCTGATTCCCCGCATAAAAATTGCCGCACGCGCCGCCGCAAGAAGGTCGGGCGGCACGCGTTCCTCCGGTGTGGTAGTCCGACCTGAGGAGGGGTTTGCGATGAGCAGGGCACGTTCGATCTCGATTCTGGTTTCGATTTTGCTGACCCTCGCCGGCGCCTTGCCGGCGTCGGCGCAGGAGGGGCGCATGACGCGGCCGCCTCAGTACGGCGGCTTCGGCCTTGAGGTTCTGGTCGGCGGCGGGCCGCTCGAAGTGCTCTACGGGCGCGGCCGCCGCTACGTCGAGGCGCGCGAGGGCGCGGAGTACACGGTGCTCGTGCGCAACCCGCTGCCCGTCCGCGTGGCCGTGGCGCTGTCGGTGGACGGCCTCAACAGCATCGACGCGCGGCGCACCTCCGCCTGGGACGCGAGCAAGTGGGTCATCGAGCCTTACGGCACCATCCGCGTCTCGGGCTGGCAGATGAGTTCGACGCGCGCGCGCCGCTTCTACTTCACGACCGAGCGCGACTCTTACGCCGCGCGACTCGGTCGCGCCTCTGACCTCGGCGTCATCACCGCCGTCTTCTTCCGCGAGAGCACGCCGCGCCCGCACCCCGTTGTGCCGCCGCCCCACGACGTGTACCCGCAGCCTCGCGAGCGCTCCGGCGAGCGCGACGAGAATGAGGTGGGTTCGCAGGGCGAGGCGCGGAAGTCTCGCAACTCGGCCGGGGCGGCCACGGCGCAGCCGCGCGCGGACGACGGCTCCGCGGCGACCGGCATCGGCCGCTCGGTTGGGCACGACGTGACGTGGATAGACATGAGGCTCGAACGCTCGCCGGCCGCGGAGCTGACTGTGCGCTACGAGTACCGCGACGCGCTGGTGCGACTGGGGCTTCTGCCGCGCCCCTGGCGCGACGACGGCGCGCTCCGCCGCCGCGAACGCTCGCGCGGCTTCGAGGAGCCGCGCTACAGCCCCGAGCCCCCGCGCTGAGCGCGACGAGTTTGAGAGGACAGCCCTTCAAAACTTCCGAACCGCACGTCAAAACTTTGGAACGGGCGCGGCGACGCCGCGTCTAAAGGTTTGAGCCCGCCGCGAACGGAGTGAAAGAGATGCCAAAATTTACCAGCCCGCTCGACGAGGTGAGAATCGCCGCCCCGTGCCCGGCCGACTGGGGGAAGATGGTCGGCGACGAGCGCGTGCGCTTCTGCGGGAGCTGCAACCTGCACGTCTACAATTTGTCGGGGATGACGAGGCGCGACGCCGAGGCGCTCGTCACGAACGCGGAGGGGCGCCTGTGCGTTCGCTTCTACCGACGGCGGGACGGCACGATTCTGACGCGCAACTGCCCCGTCGGCCTGAGCGCCGTCAGGCGTCGCGCCGCGCGCGTCGCGGGCTCTGTGCTGTCG
>JBEVKV010000284.1:0-3466 GCA_040509515.1 Pyrinomonadaceae bacterium
CCCCGAGACGAACCACCAGACGACGACCGGCTTGCCCGTCCTTTCGGGGTCGCCCGCCGTCACCTCGAAGATGTAGAGCGGCGGAGCCTTCGGCCCGCGGTTCTTCCCGACCTGAAACGCGCCCGCCACGCGCACGTAGAGGTCGAGCGAAGCCTCGACGCCGTCGGTCAGGTCTGCGATGCGCGCGAGGTTCGAGCGATCCTCGTAGCGCATCGGCAGGTAGTTGAGAAGGTCTTCGACCGTGACCTCGCCCGCGTCCGCTTTGCCCGCGACGTGCGCCACGGCCAGCGCGAGCCTCCGCGCCGTCTGCGCGCCCAGACGCGTGATGCCCTGCTCCGACAAGTGCAGGACGGGCGTGTCGAGAGAGAGAGACATGGGGGAAGGATTAAGGGGCAAGGGGGAAAGGGTAAGGGGAAAAGCTTTGCTTTTCTTTCCCCCTTACCCTTTCCCCTTTCCCCTTTTGCTTACGCCGTGGCCGCGCCGGCCGGGGCGCAGTAGCGGTCGAAGGCTTGTGTGAGTTCCTGTGCGATCTGCTCGGCGAACCTGTTTTCGATCTGGTGGCGTTCGAGCATGAAGACGAGCTGGCCGTCTTTGAAGAGCCCGATCTGGGGCGACGACGGCGGGTAGGGCGCGAAGTGCTCGCGCGCCTTCGCGGTCGCCTCGATGTCCGCGCCGGCGAAGACCGTGATGGTGCGGTCGGGCTTCGCCTCGTTCTGGAGCGCCATCGCGAGGCCGGGGCGCGCCTTGCCCGCGGCGCAGCCGCAGACCGAGTTGACGACGACGAGCAGCGTGCCCTTCGTCTCGCCTATCGCGCGCTCGACCTCTTCGGGCGTGCGCGTCTCCTCGATGCCCGCGCGCGTTAAGTCCTCGCGCATCGGCTTGATGAGAATTTCTGAGTACGGCATGTTTCTGTTTCTCCTTGCTGTGAAAGACTTAGCCTGTGACTGTTGTTTGGCTGTCGTTAAGCTCGAATGACTGCGTCAGAGGTAATTTAACACAGAGCGCGCGGGGGCGCGGAGGATGCGAAGTCGCGCGCTTGAACCCTACGCGTCCGCGACGCGTGTGATATGGATGCGGCGCGGGTCTTCGCCGTCGCCTTCGATTGAGACGCGCCAGACCGCGTCGGGCAGACGGTAGCGCCCCATGCGCTCGGCCCACTCGATGACGAGAACGGCGCGCTCGTCGGAGAGCAACTCTTCAAGCTCGACGGCGTGCGCCGCGGCGGGGCCTTCGGCGAGGCGGTAGAGGTCGAGGTGGTAGAGCACGAGGCGGCCTTCGCCGTGGCGGTTGACGAGCGTGAACGAGGGGCTTGAGACTTCGGCCGGGTCGAGCCCGAGCCCGGCGGCGAGCCCCTTCGTAAAGACGGTCTTACCCGCGCCGAGCGTCCCGCTCAGCAGCAGAATCTCGCCGCCGCGCAGGCGCTCGCCCACGCGCCGCCCCGCCTCGAAAGTCTCCGCCGGGGCGGTCGAAGTCCAGACGCCCGTCGGCACCGTCGCGTCTGTCGCGTCCGTCGCGTTCGTGGCGTCTGCCCGTGGCGGGTTCGTCTCTTCCGGCGTGGCGGCGTTCAAGGCGTCTCTCCTTCCGCGTCGAGCGCGCGCACGGCCGCGCCCAGATATTTTCTCACGTCGGACGCGACCATCGTCCTCATCCCCAGTTCGCGCGCCGCCAAATCTCCCGCGAGCCCCGCGACGTAGACGGCCGCGACCAAAGCCGACAGAGCGTCCTTTCTGCCTCCGGCAAACTCCTGCGCGAGAAAACCGGTGATGATGCCCGTGAGCGTGTCGCCGGAGCCGGCGGTGCCGAGCCCCGCGTTCCCGGTCGGGTTGACGAAGACGCTCCCGTCGGGCGCGGCGACGAGCGCGCGCGTCCCTTTGAGCACGACGTAAAGTTCGTGCGCGGAGGCGAACTCCGCGACGACGCGCGCGCGCTCGTCGAGCGCCGAAGATTCGGATGCGCCGAGCAGCCGCAGCATCTCGCCCGCGTGCGGCGTGAGGACGACGGGCGCGTCCGTCGTCCCCTTTAACTCGGACGGCCACGGGGCGAGCGCGTTAAGGCCATCGGCGTCGATGACGACAGGCGTCGCGCGGCGTTCGACCGTCTCGCGCACGAACCGGCGCGTCGACTCGGACTCGCGCGTGAGCCCGGGGCCGACCGCGACGACGGTCGCGCGTTCGTAGACCGGCCGCAACTGTTCCGAGGCGTCGGCGCTGACGCTTCCCGCGTCGGTCTCCTTCAAAGACACCGTCATCACTTCCGGCATCAGCCGCGTCGAGACCGCCGGCATGGCCGACTCCGGCGCGGCCAGCGTGACCAGCCCCGCCCCCGCGGACATCGCCGCGCCCGCGCAGAGCACGGCCGCTCCCGTCATCCCGCGCGAGCCGGCGATGACCAGCGCGTGCCCGTGCGTGTTCTTGTAAGAGTCGGGCGCGTAGCGCGTCGCTTCGAGCCACGCGCGCGCGTCGGACGCTTCGAGCAGGAAGAGTTTTGAAGGCGCGGCCTCGACGAGCGTGGGCGGCGAGCCGATGTCTGCGACGGCGAGACGGCCGCCGTAATGCGACGCGGGCGGAAGCACGTTCGCGCGCTTCGGGGCGGTGTAGGTGACGGTCAGGTCGGCGCGGACGGCCGGGCCCGGGGGCGTGGCCGAGTCCGCGTTCAGTCCCGACGGGAGGTCGAGCGAGACGAAGAACGGCGTCGAGTGTCCCGCGTGCTCGCGCGCGCCGCGCAGCAGTTCGAGGTGCGCGACGACTTTGGCGAAGACACCTTCGAGCGGGCGTGTCAGCCCCGTCCCGAAGAGCGCGTCCACAACCACGTCGTAGCCGTGGCGCGCGCTCGCCATCGCTTCCCAGGCGGCCACGTCCGCGCACTCGACGAAGGAGAGCGGCGGCGGGAGGCGGCCGGAGCCCGCGTCAAAACTCGACAGCCGGCGGACGATCTCGAAGTTGGCGCGCGCGTCGCCCTTCGACTCTTCCGCGCGCCCGAAGAGCACTACGTCAACGCGCGCGCCGATTGTCCAGAGCGCGCGGGCGAGCGCCGCGCCGTCGCCGCCGTTGTTTCCGCGCCCGCAGAGAATTTGAAAGGTCTTTCCGCGGAGGTCGTGTGAGAAATGCGCCGCGAGTTCGCGCGCGGAGGCGTCGGCGGCCGCCTGCATCAGGAGTATGGAAGGGACGGCGAACCGCTCGGTGGTCAGGCGGTCTACCTCGCGCATCTCGGCTGCCGTCAGAATCTTCCTCACGAGCCGGGATGATAGCACGGACTTTGTTCGGTGGGAGCGACGCGGCCGGGCGAGATTTCGCGCGGGCGGAGGGACGCGGGGAGGGAAAAAGCCCCAAAAACAAAAAAGGCGCTGCCTGCGCCTATTCGCTTCCCGCCTGCCATCCTGCCGCTACGCCAACCGCCTCGCCGAGCATCTCGTTTGTTGTATCTCACATAAATGTTGAATGAAGTTTGTCCTCCAGAAAATTTCTGT
>JBEVKV010000285.1:0-3562 GCA_040509515.1 Pyrinomonadaceae bacterium
GGCCGGCGGTGCGTGACGTAATCGCCTCCGGCGTCGAGTGCAGCACGCCCCGCTGCGCGCCCCCGCCCCCGGCCCAACGCCGAGCTGCAGACGGCTGTGGAGCGGTCACCCTCGGGCGTGTCGCGCGCGCGGCGTCGCCCGTGCCGGACGCCGGTTAAACATGTGGTGCGGCGCGCGCCGGGGCGGCGCCGCCGGGTCGAAAACCAGAGTCACAGATGAACACACACGCTCTCTTACTGCTCCAGGGCGGGGCCTCCTTGTTCGCCAGCCCGCTCGTGATGATGGCGCTCATCTTCGGCGTCTTCTACTTCCTGATCATCCGCCCGCAGCAGAAGCGCCAGCACGCGCTGCGCGACATGATCGCGCAGCTCAAGGCGGGCGATAAGGTCATCACGACGGGCGGCATCTACGCCACCGTCAAGCAGGTCAAGGAGAAGTCGCTGCTCGTCATGAGCGCCGACAAGTCGATCCTCGAAGTCTCGCGCTCGGCCGTCGCCGGGATGCAGGGGGAAGAGGAAGCTCAGAAGTAAACAGTCTTCAGTTGTTAGTTTTCAGTAAGAAGACCCGCGGAGGGCTCCCGCTGAAGACTAACAACTGAAAATTGACAACTGAAGTCATGAAAAAGAACCTTCTACACCGCGTCATCATCATCGCCGTCGTGACGCTGCTCGGGCTGTGGGTCGTCGTCGGGCCGCGCCACCGGCCGACGCTCGCCGACTTCACGCCCGCCGGCATCAACAAGACGCTGCGCGAGAACATCCACCTCGGGCTCGACCTGCGCGGCGGCTCGCAGCTCGTCATGCAGGTGCAGGTGCAGGACTACCTCAAGCGCCTCGCGGACGACTCGTCGCGGAGCCTTCAGGAGACCGCGCGCGAGCAGGGCTACGACCTGAAGGAAGTCCGCTCCGAGACCGCGGGGGGCAACTACCGCATCGTGCTCGTCGCCAACGACGCGTCGAAGGTTTCGGAGATTCGCGACAGCCTGCCGAACCGCGTCTCGGGCTTCGACCCGAGCATCTGGTCGGCTTCGGTCAGCGGCAACACCGTGACGTGGGAGATGACCGACACCGCCAAGACGGCGCTCGGCAACCGCGCCACCGAGGACGCGCTCAAGATCATCGACACGCGCATCAACGCCCTCGGCGTCGCCGAGCCGACGCTCCAGTCGCACGGCCCCGCCAGCGCGCACCAGATACTCCTCCAGATGCCCGGCATCGACGACCCGGAGCGCATCAAGCAACTGCTCAAGAGCGAGTCGCGGCTGGAGCTGATGAAGGTCGTCAGCCCCAACAACCCCTCGCCGATGCAGACCTACCCGACCGAGGAGGCCGCGCGCCAGTCGCTCGGCGGCACCGTGCCGTCGAACCGCCGCATCCTCCCCTACGACGAGCGCGACGAGCCGACGGCGGCCGGCACGACGCCGCAGCCGAAGGCCGGCGAGCCGTCGGCCTGGGTCGTCGTCGAGAACCCGGCGGTCGTCGACGGCAGCGAACTGCGTAGCGCCGACGCCGCCTCGAACAGCCCGGGCGGCGGCCCCGGCGACAGTTACCAGATCAACTTCACGCTCAAGCCCTCGGGCGCGCAGAAGTTCGGCGCGTGGACGGCCGCCAACGTCGGCGCATACATGGCCGTCGTCCTGAACGATCGCGTCCAGTCGGCCCCCTTCATCAAGTCGCAGATTACCGACTCGGGGCAGATTTCGGGCAACTTCACGAAGGACTCGGCCAACGGCCTCGCGCTCACGCTGCGCTCGGGCGCGCTGCCCGCGCGCATCGTCTACCTCGAAGAACGCACGGTGGGGCCGAGCCTCGGGGCGGACTCGATCCGCGCCGGCGTGACCGCCTCGCTCGTCGGGCTCGCGCTCGTCGTGCTGACGATGGTCGTCTACTACCGCGGGGCGGGCATCAACGCGGTCATCGCGCTGCTGCTGAACACGATCCTGACGCTGGCGGCGCTCATCATCTTCGACGCCGCGCTGACGCTGCCCGGCATCGCCGGCATCATCCTCGGCATCGGCATGGCCGTGGACTCGAACGTGCTCATCTTCGAGCGCATCCGCGAAGAGTTGGCGACGGGCAAGACCGTCGCCTCGGCCATCGACGCCGGCTTCGACCGCGCGTTCGTGACGATCATCGACACGCACGTCACGACCATCGTCTCGTCGCTCTTCCTCTTCGTCTTCGGGACGGGGCCGATCCGCGGCTTCGCCGTCACGCTCGTGCTCGGCCTGCTGGCCAACCTGTTCACGGCCGTCTACGTCTCGCGCACCATCTTCATGTGGGGGCTCGCGCGCAAGCAGGGGCGCGCTGAGACGCTCAGCATTTAGGGAAGTGATAAGTGATGAGTGATAAGTGATAAGAAAAGCACTTACCTCATCACCTATCACTCATCACTCATCACTGGATTTGCCATGCTTCAGATACTGAACAACGTCAACGTCGACTGGATGGGGAAGCGCAAGATCTTCATCCTCATCTCGGTCACCATCATGCTCGCGGGGCTCGCCTCGGCGCTGGCGCGGCACCTCACCCCGGGCGACTCCGAGGCGTTCTACCTCGGCATCGACTTCAAGGGCGGCACCGTCGTCACCGCGGACTTCAAGGAGCGCCCGTCGGCCGAGACCATCCGCGACGCGCTGCTGGCCGCCGGCGTCTCCGAGGTCATCATCCAGCCCGCGACCGACAAGCCGGGCGAGGTCTTCATCCGCCTGCCGCAGATGGAGACGGCCCAGACCGTCTCCGAGCAGGGCGAGACGCAGGTGGACATCGGGCGCAAGTCCGTCGCCAACGGGCTCAAGACGCTGCCGGGCGTGGTGCAGGTCGAGCAGTCGCAGCCGTTCCCGGCCGAGGGGAACGCCTTCCGCATCATCGGCACCGAGGCCGTCGGCGCGGTCGCCGGCGCGGCGCTCCGCAACCAGGCGGTCGCCGTCACGCTGCTCGCGCTCGTCGGCATCCTGCTCTACATCGGCTTCCGCTTCGAGTGGACGTACGGCGCGGCCGCCGTCCTCGCCGTCTTCCACGACGTGCTCGTCACGCTCGCCTTCTTCTCGATCTTCCAGATCGAGGTTAACCTGACGGTCATCGCGGCGCTCCTCACGCTCGTCGGCTTCTCGGTCAACGACACCATCGTCATCTTCGACCGCATCCGCGAGAACCTCAGGATGCACCGCCGCTCGAACCTCTACGACCTGACGAACGAGTCGGTCAACCAGACGATGTCGCGCACCATCATCACCTCGGGGCTCGTCTTCCTTTCGGTGCTCTCGCTCGTTCTCTTCGGCGGGCAGGTCTTGCGCGGCTTCTCGGTGGCGCTCTTCATCGGCATCATCGCCGGCACCTACTCGACCATCGGCATCGCCAGCCCGATCATGGTCTGGTGGCAGCAGCGCCTTGAGGCCGGGCGCGCGGCCGTCCCCCCGGCGGGCACGCGCGGCGGCGGCTCGCGCCAGCATCCGGCCGCCGCGGGCGACGCGAAGGCCAGCGCGGCCGCACGCTAGAGTCAGAGGTGTGACCCGAATCCGGCCGGCCGCGCCGCGCCGTCTCGCCCTACGGGGCGTCGGCGG
>JBEVKV010000286.1:0-9423 GCA_040509515.1 Pyrinomonadaceae bacterium
CCGCGTGAAGTCAGCGCGGCGGGGCTCTCATTTTGGGGCGCAACCTCTGTATAATGCGTCGCCCGCCCCGGCCCCCGGTTCCGTCGGCGTGAGGTTTCAATCCGATGATCAAAACACTGCAATGCCCTTCCTGCGGCGCGCCGCTCGACTACGACCCAGAGACGGCGGGCGAGACTATCCGCTGCCACTTCTGCGCCAACACGGCCGTGCTCCCGGGGCGCGAGCGCCAGCAGCACGTACGCATCTCCTTCGACCGCGGCAAGTCCAAAGGCTCGCCCGCCACGACCGCGCTCGTCATCATCGCGGTCGTGCTTCTGATAGGCGGCGGCATCGTCTTCGCCGTCATCAGCCTCGTCGGCCGCGCGGCCTCGGACGTGACGCGCTCGGTCGTCAGCACGAACACGCGCGCGACGCTCAACCCGCCGCCCGCGCCCCCCGCGCGCCCGCCCGAGCCGAAGCCCTTCTTCGGCAGCGAAGGCATCGGCCCGGGTAACTTCAAGGACGCGCGCAGCATCGCCGTCGACGCCGAGGGGCGCATCTACGTCGGCGAGTATTCGGGCGGGCGCGTACAGGTCTTCGACTCCGCGGGCAAGTTCATCACGCAGTGGACGACCGTCGAGCCGAAGATGCCGCTGCGCGGGATGACGGCCGACCGTCGCGGCACCGTCTACGTCGTGCAGCGCGGCGTCATCACGCGATACGAAGGCGTGACCGGCAAGCCGCTCGGGCCGACCGGCGAGGGCGGCGGCAGCTACGACGACGTGACCGCGACGCCCGACGGCGGGCTCGTCGCCTTCGCGCGCAAAGGCCACGACAGCGTCGTCAGACTCGATGCGTCGGGGCAGGTCAGACAGGTCATCGAGAAGGCCGTCAGCGGCCAGACCGACCGCAGCGAGCTGAGCATCCGCGTCGCCGCCGACGGGACGGGCAACGTCTACGCGCTCGGCGAGTTCAACGACGCGGTCTTCAAGTTCTCGCCCGAGGGACGCTTCATGACGCGCTTCGGCGGCGACGGCGACGAGCCGGGTCTGTTCCGCGCGCCCGGCGCCATCGCGGTCGACAATCAGGGGCGCGTCTACGTCGCGGACTTCAAGGGCGTGCAGGTCTTCGACCCGAACGGCCGTTACCTCGGAGTCATCGGCGTGAAGGGCGCCGCCTCCGGCCTCGCCTTCAACGACGCGGGCGAGCTGCTCGTCGTCGCGCGCACGGCCGTCTGGAAGTTCCCTCCCATCGACAAACGCTGAAGACGCGCTGTGCGCGCGCGGAGTTCAAGCCCCATGAGAATCATCCCCCGCCGTCTTCCAGCCCTCTTCGCGCTCGCGGCGCTCGTCTGCGCCGCCTCATGTTCCGAGAAGAAGGAGAGCGTGCGGACGCGGCTGCTCGTGACGGGCGAGGCCGACTCGAAGGTGCCGCCCGACACGGCGGTCGTCCTCCTCTCGGTCGTCACGCAGAGCCGCGGCGCGCTCGACGCGCAGCAGCAGAACGCGCGCAAGAGCGAGGCCGTCATCAACGCCCTCAAGGCGGTCGCGAACGCCAGCCCCGAGATCGAGACGAGCGACTACGGCCTCGTGCCGCAGCGCGACTACGGCGGGCAGATGCCGCGCCTCGTCGGCTACGAGGCGCGCAACAGCGTGAGCGTGACCACATCGGCGCTCGACTCGGTCGGCGCGCTCATCGACGCGGCGACGGGCGCGGGCGCGAACAGCGTGGACGGGGTCAGCTTCATCCTCCGCGAGTCGAACCGCGCGCGCGGCAAGGCGCTCGGCGACGCGAGCCGGCAGGCGATGCAGAAGGCCGAGGCGATGGCCGAGGCGATGAACGGCCGCATCGTCCGCGTCGTCGAACAGCGCGAGGGCGGCTTCCCGGAGCGCCCGACGGAAATGGTCGGCAACGAGGCGTCGGCGGGCCTGTCCGACAGGAACGCGGAGGCGAGCATGCTACGCGCCGAAGCGAGTCGCGCGCGCACGCCCGTCGCGGCCGGCACGCTCAACGTCCGCTCGCAGGTCTTTCTCGTCGTCGAGGTCGAGGCGCAGCCCCGCTGAGCGCGGCCGACGCCTTGTGTTAAATTCCAGTCATGCGCGTTATCGCCGGACAGTACCGCGGGCGTGTGCTGAAGAACCCGCAGGGGTTGCAGACGCGCCCGACCGCCGACCGCCTGCGCGAGACGCTCTTCAACGTCCTCGCGCCGCGGCTCGCGGGCGCACGCTTCCTCGACCTCTGCGCCGGCACCGGCGCCGTCGGCATCGAGGCGCTCTCGCGCGGCGCGGCCTTCGTCACCTTCGTCGACCGCGTTCACAAGATGTGCGGGCTCGTCGAAGAGAACCTCGACCTGCTCGGCGTCCCCGAGGAGATGACCGAGGTCGTCAAGAGCGACGCGGCCGAGTACCTCAAGCGCACGAGCCGCAACGAGGGGCAGGAGTGGCGCGCGGGCTCTGAGCCGTGGGACGTGGTCTATTTCGACCCGCCGTACGCGTCGGACTACCTCTCGGTGCTGCGCGAGTTCGGCGCGCACACCGCACAGCTTCTGCGCGGCGGCGGCGTCCTCGTCGTCGAACACCACCACAAGAACCCGCTCCCCGAGACGCTGGGCGACTTGCGCCGCTGGCGCGTGCTCAAGCAGGGCGACTCGGCGCTGAGCTTCTACGAGGCCGCCTGATTGACGCGGGCGCGCCCTTGCCCCAAACTCATCAGGGCAACAAGCCCCGCCGCCTCAAACGCAACCTGAAGCACTACAGCCTCCGCGCACGCGCTACACCGGCGCGCGCGCGGCCGGGGATTCGTTTCGTGATGGAGCAGTCAGGTAAGGAACGCCGACGCAAGCCGAGGTACAACGCGGAGCTGCCGTGCGACGTAGCGCCCGACGACGCAGACCTCCTCTTCACGGGCGAGCGGCTCGAATGCCGCACGCGCGACTTGAGCGAGACGGGCGTGGGCGTCGTCGCCGGCTCGATCTACGTCGGCTACACGTGCCTCGTGGACGAGGGGCGGCCGCTCGTCCTGCGCCTCGCGCTCCCCGCCGGGGCCGTCGAGATGGAGACGACCGCCGCGCACTACCTGCGGCTCGACAAGGGCGGGCAGGAGCCGAGCTACCTCATCGGCCTGCGCATCAACTCGATGAGCGACGACGCGCTCGCCGTCTACACGCGCTACCTCGAAGAGCTGAGCAGGACGGAAGAGCCGTGAACCGTAAACCATAAACCGTGACAAGGAAGAAAAGCGTTCTTCTCTTGTCACGGTTTACGGTTTACGGCCTTTCTTACTTTTCCGTCGGGCAGGCGGGGAGGTTGAGGTGGACGGAGAGTCCGGCGGGCTCAAGGTCGTGGAGCGCGACCGAGCCGCCGAGCACGTCGAGCAGGCGGTGGGCGATGACGAGCCCCAGTTCGTTCATGTTGGTGCCGCGCTCGTTCGGGGCGTCGATGTCGACGGGCTCGAAGAGTTTCGACGGGTCTTCGAGCGGCTCGCCGCCGTCGGCAATCTCGATGCGCAGGCCGCCGCCCTCGACGCGGAAGACGTTGACGTTGACGGCCGCGCCCGCCGGGCTGCGCCCGATGGCGAAGGCGAGAAAGTTGTAGAGCACCTGCCGGAGCTTGCCCTCGTCCGAGACGATGCCGCCCAACTCGGGCGCGGTCGTGCAATCGAGCGTCACGCCCTGCTTCTGCGCCAGCCGCGAGACGGCCGCGCACGACTCGCGCAGCGTCTCGCGCAAAGAGAACTCGTGGAGGAAAAGCTCCGTGTGGCCGGCTTCGAGCCGCGAGAGGTCTACGAGCTGGTTGAGGCTCGCCTGTAGCTGGAAGCCCGACGACTGAATCTTGCCGCAGAAGCGGCGCTGCGTCTCGCTCAGGTGCTCCTGATCGAGCAGAATCTCCGCGAAGCCGAGAATCGAGGTGAGCGGCGTCCGCAGCTCGTGCGACATGCGCGCGAGGAAGAGCGAGCGGTAGCGGCCGACGCGCTGAAGCTCAAGGTTTGCGCGCTCAAGCTCGGACGTGCGGCTGCGCAGCTCCCCGACGAGCGACTCGATGCGGCGGCGCTGCTCGTTCATCGCCGCGCTGCGGCGCGCGTTGCCGAGCGCGATGACGACCGCCTGCCCGACACAGCGCACGCCGCCGACGGCCTCGCGCAACCGCCCCGCGTCCTTCGACGCGACGACGAGCACGCCGGTCAGCGCGCCGCTCGCGCTGATGGGCACGGCCACGCCCGCCTCAAGCCCCGCGCGCTTGAGAAGCCCGCCCGAATCCGTCCGCACGCCTTCCCCGTTTTCCGCGCCCGCTTCCAAGCGCACGTCCGCGTCCGGGCCGAGCCCGACGCCGAACTCCTCGCCCGTGCGTAAGACCTCCGCGGCCAGCGCCTCGGCCAACGCACGCGCGGCCTCCGCGTCGAGGTGCTCGTGCGCGCTGCTCGCGCAGAGCGCGAGGGCGCCGTCCTCGCCGCGCAGGAAGGTCGAGACGCAGCACGGATCCCAGTGGCGCAGCAGTATCTCCGTGAACGACTCGCAGACCTCCCGCTCGGTGTAGACCTCGCCGCGCCCGAACGCCTGCTCGTTGAGCAGGTTGACGACCTCCGCGCTCAAGCCCTGCGGCATCTCGCGCGTGCCGGCGCAGTCGCGCGCGCCGGCCGCTGAGCGCGGCGACGAGCCTGCCCCCGACGGCGCGTGCGCGCCCGAGGTCGATTTCGACTTTTGTACCATGACACCCCGGCGTGAAAATCCGCTCGAACCGGCGGCCCTTGATTGCCGCGCGGAGTGTACGAACGGTGACAGAAAATCTTTCGTTTTTTATCGCAAAACTTCTGCGGCCAGAGGTCGGAGGTCAGAGGCCGGAGGTCATTTTAAGGACGCGCGCTCGACCGTCCCCTGACCTCTGGCCTGCGGCCTCTCCGCTGGGCTATGATGACCCCGGGGTCTTCTGAAGGGCCGGCCCCGCACGCCGATGAACGGCCGACTTAGCGACCAGCCTCTAACCGAACTCGTACAAGAAATCTCGGACGCTCGACTGTCGGGCGCGCTGCGTCTCGCGCGCGAGCGCGCGAAGGCCGCGGTCTATTTCGAGGGCGGGCTGGTCGCGGCCGCGTTCTCGAACCTGCGCCCCTTCCGTCTCGTCGAGGTGCTGCGGCGGAGCGGGGCGGCCGACCCCTCGCGGCTCTACTCGCTGGTGGGCGAGGGCGCTTCGGACGAGGAGGCGGGCGGCGCGCTGCTGCGCGCGGGAGTGCTGGACGAGGCGGGCTTGAAGAAGGTGCGCGAGCGGCAGTCGAAGGAAGTGCTCTTCGAGCTGCTGCGCTGGGCGGAGGGCGAGTGGAGTTTCGACCCGCGCGTGCGGCTCGCCGGCCCGGCGCAGGGCCTGCAACTCGACGCAGGGCCGATGCTCGTCGAGGCCGCGCGCGCGCTCCCGGGAGAGTTGGTCGCGGGCAGGACGGGCGACGACGAACTCCTCACGCCCGCGGAGGGGATGAACGAGAAGATCGCCGCGGGGCTCCGGCTCCAGCCCTCGGAGGTCTTCGTGCTCTCGCGCCTCTACACGCCGCTGCGTCTGGGCGAGGTCGTCGCCGTCGCGGGGCTCCCCGAAGAGGAGACGCGGCGGGCCGTCTACGTGCTCGGGCTGGCCGGCCTGCTCGAACGCCCCGACCGCCAGCGCGTCCTGCCGGCCGAGGCGCTGCGTCACGCGGCCGCGCAGCAGCATCAGCGCCCCGCCGAGAAGCAGGCGACCACGCAAGAGCCCGCGCGACAGACGGGAGAGCGTGAGCGGCCGGCGGAACCCGAGCCGCCGTCGCAGGGCACGGTCGAAGAGCTTTTGACGCTCGCGCGCGGGGCGACGCACTACGAAGTTCTGGGCGTCGCGCGCAGCGCAGCGCCCGAGGAGGTCAAGCGCGTCTACTACACGCACGCGCGACGCCTCCACCCCGACCGCTTCCGCCGCGACGCCGACGAGGAGCAGCGCCAGCGCATCGACGCCGCCTTCGCCAAGGTCACGCAAGCCTACGAAGTGCTCAAGGACGCGAGCCTGCGCGCCGCCTACGACCTCAAGCTCGCGAAGCAGGGGAAGTAAGGCGTAGACGCTACTGTCTACTGACTACTTGCCCCGTGGCGCTTTGAACCTTAAACTCTGACCTCTATGAGCATCGAGTTTGCAGAGAGCGAGCGCGCGGCTGGCGAGGTGTTTCTCCGCCTCGCGGGCGGCGTCGACGTGTTCGAGGGCTACGCGCACCCGCACGCCAGTCGCGTGGCGCGACTGGCCGACGCGCTCGCCGCCAGCTTCCGCCTCTCGCGCGCCGACCGCGCCTCTGTCGTCTACGCCGCGCTGCTCCACGACATCGGCGAGCTGACGATGGGGCGCGAATACATCAAGCGCGACGGGCCGCTCAACGAGGCCGAGCGGCTCGACCTCGCGCGCCACCCGGTCATCGGCGAGCAGGAGGCCGCGCGCGCGGGCGCCGACCGCGCCGTCCAACTCCTCGTCCGCTGGCACCACGAGTGGTACGGCGGCGGCGGCTACCCGGACGCGCTGCGCGGCGAGCAGATACCGCTGGGCGCGCGCATCCTGCGCGTCGCGGACGCCTACGCCGCGCTCACCGACGCGCGCCCCTGGCGGCCGGCCGGCACCGAGTCCGAGGCGCGCAAACACCTCGGCCTCTGGGCCGCCATCGAGTTCGACCCTTTGGTCGTCCGCGCCTTCCTCTCGCTCGAAGGGCTGCCCGAGCTGCGCTCCTACGCGCGCGAGCGCATCGCCGACGAAGCGCCCGCCGCGGAGCCGACCGCGGAAGAGTCGAACACTGAAGAGTCGAACGCGGAAGGGACGCCGGCCGAACCGACGCTGGAAGCGCCGGCCGAAGCCGCGCACGAGGGCGAGGAGGTCGTCCACGCGGGCGAGCCGCCCGTGCAGTACCCGTGGGACACGCGCCCCTGAGAGACACAGCTTTTTAATTTCAGATTTGAAATTTCAAATTTCAGATCAAAGTCCCCGAGGCCGACGACGTTGCGCAACTTCTCCGACTCACTCCCCGAAGGCTGGCTCGCGTTCGAGCTGAGCGTGCTGCGCCGCCTCCAGTTCAAATCGGTCGCCGACCCGTTCGCGGGCGAGGCGACGACGGCCGCCTACCTCAAGCGCTGGGGCGCGCGCGTCACCGCCAACGACCCCGCGCAGTGGGCCTTCACACGCGCCCGCGCGCGCGTCGAGAACAACTCGGAAGTTTTGAGCGAGTCGGAAGTCGACGGGGTGCTCGAAGACGCCTACGTGCCGCGCCACCGTCTCTACAACCCCGCGTTGCGGCGCTGGTTCGGCGAGACCGACGCGTGGTGGTTCGACAACGTGAGGGCGAACGCGGAGAAGCTCGAACCCGAAAAGCGCGCGCTCGCGCTCGACCTCGGCATGGCCGTCGGCGACTACGCGCTCGCGTTCGACGACGAGACGCGCGAGCTGCGCCAGCCGCTCTCGCGCGTCTTCAAGCGGCTGTGGGACTCCGCGCCCGCCCCCTTCGACAACCGGCACCGCAACGCGGCCTCGAACCGCGACGCACGCGACTTCGTCTCGCGCGAGTCGGCCGACCTGCTCTTCCTGCGCCTGCCGCGCCCCTCGCGCCGCGGCGCGCGCGACTCGGGCTGGGCGTGGCGCGAGGAGTGGGTGCGCGGCGACGGCGACTTCTGGGACGACTTCGAGCGCTCGCGCGAGGGCAAGCTCGGCGCGCGCGCGGAGGCGCGACGCCAGTACCTGCGCCACGTCGAAGACCTCCTCGACGCCGCCTCGAAACACACCTACTGGGCCGTCGCCTACGCCGACGACGGCTACCTCCCGACCGAAGAGCTTGTCGAAACCGTCGGCCGCCTGCGCCGCGTCGGCACCGTCTACACCAAAGACTTCACCGAGCTGACCGGCGCGCGCGCCGTCATCGTCACGGCTTAAAAACAGTGATGAGTGATGAGAGGAACGAGCAGCCTCTCATCACTCATCACTTATCACTCATCACTTACCGCTCACTCAATAACTTTTAAGATTACAAGCGTCTGGTCGTCGCCGCGCTCGGCACCGCCCGACCAGCGGTCTATGTCGTCGAAGATGTCCCGGCGGATGTTCTCGACGGTCTCGTGGCGGCGCTCGGTGGCGAGCGCCGCCAGCCGCTCTTCGCCGTACTCCTCGCCCGCGTCGTTCTGCGCCTCCGTGATACCGTCGGAGTAGACGACGAGCACGTCGCCGTCCGAGAGCTGCGCGACCCCTTCCTCGAACGGCGCGAAGTCGAACGCGCCGAGCACCGTCCCGCCCGCCCACAGCCGCTCGACGGGGCCTTCGGCGCGCACGAGCAGCGGCGCGTTGTGCCCCGCGTTCGTGTACCGCAGCGAGCGCGTGCGGTCGTCGTAGAGCGCGAGAAAGAGCGTCGCGAAGCGGTTGGCGTCCGTCGCGCGGCAGAGCTGCCCGTTGATGCTCTCGGCCATCTTCGAGACGGCGCAGCCCTCGTCCGTCCCCGTCACGCCGCAGGGCAGCTCCGACGCCTGCGCGCCGTCCGCGCCGGCCGACGCGGCGGCCGCCGGCAGCGCCGCGCCGCGACCCTGCGCGCTCAGACGCTCGCCGATGATGGCGACCTGCGCGCGCAACGCCGCCTGCAAATTCGACATGACGAGCGAGGCCGAAATCCCCTTCCCCGACACGTCGCCCAGCGTGAAGGCGACGAGCCCGGGCACCACCTCGACGTAGTCGTAATAGTCGCCCGCCACGCCGAGGGCCGCGCGGCACTCGCCCGCCATCGACGCCGACCCGAGCGCCGGCGTGCTGCGCGGGAAGAGCTGCGCCTGCACCTCGTGCGCGATCTCGACCTCGCGCTTCAGACGCTCGTGCTCGACGCGCTCGGCCAGAAGCGTCTCGATGTTCGACGACATGTCGTTGAAGGCGAGCGCGAGTTCGCCCAACTGGTCGCGCGAGCGCGTGCGTATGCGGTGCGAGAAGTCGCCGCGCTTGACCGACTCGGTGGCGCGGTAGAGCTTGTGGACGGTGCCCGTCACGGCGCGCGTCATCCACGCGGCCGAGAAGAGCGCGAGCAGTTCGAGCGCGACGAAGGCGATGACGACCACGTAGAGCATGCGCAGCAACGTCTGCCCCATCACGGCGTTGTTCCAGAACTGCTTGCCGGCCTCGCCCCACGACCAATCGACGACGAAAGACCAGTGGTCGCGGCTCCCGCCCGTGAGCCAGTTGGTCGCCTTGAGAAAGACCGGGCACGGGAAGTTGAGCCCCGCGGACGAGAACGCCGGCATCTGCTCGCCGAACTGGTCGCGCCTGAAGTTGACGAACTTCTCGCGCCCGCCGCCTTTGAGCTTGACCGTCCCCGCCTCGCGTGTGCGCGCGGCATCGCCGCCGGCCTCGACATCAACGTCCGCGTCGTCGCTCAGCCCCGCGCCCACCAGCTCGACGAAGAAGGGGCGGACGGTGAGGCCGGTGTTCTCGC
>JBEVKV010000287.1:0-12461 GCA_040509515.1 Pyrinomonadaceae bacterium
TCATCCCCGACGACCATCTGGATGAGGAGCCGACCATCCTCTCGCGCATCCGCGCCGGCGAGCGGGTCGAGCACTACGAGACGGTGCGCCGGCGCAAGGACGGCTCGCCGGTCGACATCTCGCTGACGGTCTCCCCCATCCGGGGGCCCGACGGGCGCGTCGTCGGCGCTTCCAAGATCGCCCGCGACATCTCCGCGCGCAGGCACGCCGAGCGCGAGCTGAATCACTCAAGGGCGCAGCTTGAGACCGTCTTCAAGAACGCCAGCGTCGGCCTCTTCGTCATGGACGCGCGCCAGCACTGCACCTACATGAACCCGGCGGCCGAGCGTCTGACCGGCTTCACGGTCGGCGAGGTGCAGGGTCGCCCGCTCCACCACTTCATACACCACACGCGCCCCGACGGGCGGCCCTACCCGCTCGAAGAGTGTCCCATCGACCGGGCGCTGCCGCAGAATAATCAGGAGCAGGGCGAGGAGGTCTTCGTCCGCAAGGACGGCACGTTCTTCTCGGTCGCCTTCACGGCGAGCCCGCTGCGCGAAGGCGACAGCGCCGTCGGCACCGTCATCGAAGTGCGCGACACGACCGAGGAGAAGCGCGCCGCGGCGGAACGCGAGCGGCTGCTCCGGCTCGAACAGGAGGCGCGCGAGGAGGCGGAGACCATCTACCGTCTCGGGCAGTTGCTCTCGGGCGAGCTCGACCTCCACAAGCTCGTTCAGGCCGTCACGGACGCGGCGACCGAACTCACGGGCGCGCGCTTCGGCTCCTTCTTCTACAACGTGCTCAACGAAGAGGGCGCGTCCTACATGCTCTACACGCTCTCGGGCGTGCCGCTCGAAGCCTTCGCACACTTCCCGATGCCGCGCGCCACAGACCTCTTCGGCCCGACCTTCCGGGGCGAGGGCGTGCTGCGCATCGCGGACGTGAAGCAAGACCCGCGCTACGGCAACAACTCGCCCTACTACGGGATGCCCGAGGGGCACCTCCCCGTGACGAGTTATCTGGCCGTCGCCGTCGTCGCGCGCTCGGGCGAGGTTCTGGGCGGCCTCTTCTTCGGGCACCCCGAGCCGGGCGTCTTCACCGAGCGGCACGAGCGGATGGTCGAGGGGCTCGCCGCGCAGGCGGCCGTCACGATGGACAACGCGCGGCTCTACGAGGCGGCCAAGCGCGCGCGCGCCGAGGCCGAGGCGTCCGCGGCCGAGAACGAGCGACTTTACACGGAGGCGCGCGAGGCGAACCGGCTGAAGGACGAGTTCCTCGCCACCGTCTCGCACGAGCTGCGGACGCCTTTGACCGCGATACTCGGGTGGGCGCACATGCTCCGCACGGGGCAGGTCGCCGGCGACTCGGCCGGCGGCGCCTTCGAGACCATCGAGCGCAACGCGCGCGCGCAGTCGCAGCTCATCGACGACCTGCTCGACGTGTCGCGCGCCATCACGGGCAAGCTCAGGCTCGACGTGCGCCCCGTAGACCCGAACTCCTTCATCGAGGCGGCGGTCGAGGCCGTCCGCCCGGCGGCCGAGGCCAAAGGCGTCCGCGTGCAGAAGGTGATGGACACGGGGCTGGTCTCGGTCTCGGGCGACCCCGTCAGGCTCCAGCAGATCGTCTGGAACCTGCTGTCGAACGCCATCAAGTTCACGCCGCGCGGCGGGCGCGTGCAGGTCAGGATGGAGCGCGTCAACTCGCACATCGAGGTCGCGGTCGTGGACACCGGCGCCGGCATCGCGCCCGAGTTTCTGCCGCACGTCTTCGACCGCTTCCGGCAGGCCGACCAGAGGACGACGCGCCGCCACGGCGGGCTCGGGCTGGGACTGGCCATCGTCCGCCACCTCGTCGAGCTGCACGGCGGGAGCGTCCGCGCCGAGAGCGAGGGCGAAGGGCGCGGCTCGACCTTCACGGTGATGCTCCCGGTCGCGCCGGTCTACGCCAACGACCCCGCGCAGGAGCGCGTCCACCCGGCGGCGCGCGACACGCTGCCCGCCTTCGAGTGCCCCGACCGGCTCGACGGCCTGCGCGTGCTGGTCGTGGACGACGAGCCCGACACGCGCGAGATGTTGAAGGCCGGGCTCGAACACTGCGGCGCGAACGTGACGACGGTCGGCTCGGCCGCCGAGGCGTTCGCCCTCATCGTGGGGGAGCCGCCCCACGTCATCATCAGCGACATCGGGATGCCCGAGGAGGACGGCTACGACCTCATCAGGAAGGTGAGGAAGCTGCCGGCCGAGGGCGGCGGCCGCGTCCCCGCCATCGCGCTGACGGCCTACGCGCGCGCCGAGGACAGGATGCAGGCGCTCCGGGCCGGCTACCAGATGCACGTCCCGAAGCCGGTCGAGCTGGTGGAACTCGCCGCCGTCGCCGCGAGCCTCGCGCGGCGCGACGCCTGACGCGCGATTCTTCGTCAAAGGACTCCGAAAAGGGCTCAAGGGGGAAAGGTCGAGATGTCCGTGGACGTTCTCAAGCGTAACAACGTGAAGGTGTCCGGCAGGGGCGAGCGCGCGATGGTCTTCGCGCACGGGTTCGGCTGCGACCAGAATATGTGGCGCTTCGTCGCGCCCGCCTTCGAGGACGACTTCCGCGTCGTCCTCTTCGACTACGTCGGCTCGGGCAAGTCCGACATGCGCGCCTACGACCCCGAGAAGTATTCGACGCTCGGCGGCTACGCGCGCGACGTGCTCGACGTGTGCCGCGCGCTGCGTCTCGAAGACGCGGTCTTCGTCGGCCACTCGGTGAGCGGCGTCGTCGGGATGCTGGCGTCGGTCGAAGAGCCGCGCCTCTTCTCGCGGCTCGTCCTCGTCGGCCCTTCGCCGCGCTACGTCAACGACCCGCCGGACTACCGCGGCGGCTTCGAGCGCGCCGACATCGAGGGGCTGCTCGACCTGATGGAGAAGAACTACATCGGCTGGGCCAGCTTCCTCGCGCCGGTCGTCGTGAAGAACCCGGAGCGGCCCGAGTTTGCGCGCGAGCTGGAGGAGAGCTTCTGCTCGACCGACCCGCGCGTGGCGCGCCGCTTCGCCGAGGCGACCTTCCTCGCGGACAACCGCGCCGACCTCGCGAAGGTGCGCGTGCCCTCGCTCATCATGCAGTGCTCGGAGGACGCCATCGCGCCCGCGGAGGTCGGCGAGTACCTGAGCCGCAACCTGCGTGGCAGCACCCTGCGCGTGCTTGAGGCCACGGGGCACTGCCCGCATGTGAGCCACCCGGAGGAGACCGTCCGCGTCATCAAAGAGTACCTGACCGCCGAGGGGATTTCTTAAAGACGCGCCCGCCACGGTTGGTATGGACGAACTGCTAAACACCGCGCCCTGCGGCTTCCTCACCTTCGCCGACGACGGCCGCATCCTCGCGGCCAACGCCACGCTCGCGGGCTGGCTCGGCCGCGCCGCGGGCGCGCTCGACGGCCAACACGTCGAGTCCATCCTCCCGCCGGGCGGGCGCATCTTCCACCAGACCTACTTCTTCCCCCTGCTCAAGCTGCACGGGCGTGCCGAGGAAATCTACCTGTCGCTGCGCGGAGCCGACGGCGACGATGTTCCCGTGCTCGCCAACGCCGCGCGCGCCGAGCGCGCCGGCGCGGCCGTCAACGACTGCGTCTTCGTGCCGATGCGCCAGCGCCGCCGCTTCGAGGACGAGATACTCGCCGCCAAGCGCGAGGCCGAGGAGGCCAACCGCGACAAGGACGCGCTCATCGAGGAGCTTTCGACGCCCGTCATCACGATCTGGGACGGCGTGCTGCTCGGCCCCGTCATCGGGAGCCTCGGCCGCGAGCGCGCGGGCGTGATGACCGGGGCGCTGCTGCGCGCCGTCGTCGAGCGGCAGGCGCGCGTCGTCATCCTCGACGTGACGGGCGCGCGCAAGATGGACGCCGACGCCGTCGGGCACCTGACCCGCGCCGCCTCGGCCGTGCGCCTGATGGGCGCGGAGTGCATCCTGACCGGGATCGGCGCGGACATGGCGCGGACGCTCGTGCGCTCGGGCGTAGACCTCGGCGGGCTTGAGGTGCGGCGCACGCTCGCCGACGGCCTCGGCGCGGCGCTGCGCATGAGAAGCGGGGCGGGCTGAGGGCTTCAGGACTCTGCGCGGGCGGGGACGTTGACGAACCACGCGGCGAGGCCGAGCGCGGCGACGACGAGGGTCAGGATGTAGAACATCGCGGCGTAGGAGCCGGTGGCGGCGACGCACTCGGCCAGCAGCAGCGGCCCCACCGCCGACGCGACGACCGTGAGCGCCTGCGCGGCCCCCTGAATCCTGCCGAGGTGCGCGCGCCCGTAGGCGTGGCTCCAGAAGCTGAAGAAGATGACGATGACGAACCCGCCCGCCAGCCCCATCACGACCGCATAGGCCGCGACGTGCGCCTCGGTCGCCACGTACGGCAGCGCCAGCAGAGAACACCCGAGCAGCCCCATCGACAGCGCCAGCAGGCGGCTCATGCTCCACTTGTTCGACAGCCAGCCGCCGAGGAAGTTTCCGGCCAGCGAGGTCAGCGCGACGACCACGAGGCTGCGGTGATAGACCGAGGCGTCGAAGCCCCTCTCGGCCAGAATCGACTCGTTGAAGAGGGCTATCCCAGAGGCTATCAGGCCGTAGACCGCGCTGGCGAGGCCGAAGACCCAGAAGGCCGGCGTCGCGAGCGCCTGCCGCAGCGTGTGGCCGGAAGTCGCCTTCTCCTCCGGGGTCTCGCCGCCGGCCGCTTCGGCTTCGGGCTCGCCGTCGGGCTCGACGCCGCACGACTCGGGCGTCCGCCGCACGAGGAGCCAGGCGAGCGGCGCGAGCCCGAGCAGCAGCGCGAGGCCGATGGCCGCCCACGCCGCGCGCCAGCCGTACTCGATGACCGCCGCGCCCACCAGCGGGAACGCCAGCATGAAGCCCACGCTCAGCGCGACCGTGTAGACCGCCATCGCCAGGCTCAGCCTGCGCACGAACCACTTGCCCACCACCGTGATGCTCACGACCGAGAGCGCGCTCTGGCCTAAGCCCCGCGTGAGCGTGATGAGTAGGGCGAGCGAAACCAACCCTTCGGCCCCGCTCATCGACAGGACGACCACGCCGAGCGACGCGGCGACGGCTGTCAGCACCGCGCGGCTCCCGAAGCGGTCTACCAGACGCCCGACGCCGAGGCCGAAGAGCGCGCCCGCGAGCGTCGCCCAGAGATTTATCTGCGCGAAGGTGAGGCGGTCGATGCCGAGGTCTGTGAGCAGCCGCTCGGTGATGAGGCCGAGCCCCTGCGTCCTGCCGGGCAGCGTCCCGACCATCGCCAACGCGGCCACCAGCAGGTTCACCCACCCGTAATAGAACGGGAGCGAGAACGGGCCGGCCGAGGTGTGGCGCACCCCCGCGCCCGTTTGGTTCATGCGTTCACCCCCGCGCCGCCCCGAGCGACCGAGAGCCGACCGCGCCCGGCCAGCCACCACGCGAGGCACAGACCCGCGCACACGAAGAGGCCGGCCCAGCGCGCGGGCCCGGTCTTAAAGACGACCGTGGCGTTGAAGAAGATGAAGAGCATGAACCCGTGCCACGCGGCCACGAGCGGCCACGGGCGGCGGCGGTAAGAGTCGAGCCCGCGCGCCCACCACACGGCCACGTCGAGACACCAGCACGCGAGCAGCGCGTAGTTGATGAAGAGCCCACCGCCCCAGTAAAGACCGAACACGTCGCCGGTCTGACGCTCCGTGTCGAGGTAAGCCGCGCCGTGGCTCCACCCGTGATAGAAGTGGAAGGCGCAGGCCGTGTGCGCGAGCAGGCCGGCGCAGCCCGCCGTCCACGCGAGCCTCGCCGCCGCACTCCACCCGCCCCTCTTCCGCGAGAGCGCGAAGGCGGCCGCGCCGGCGGCGTACCCCGCGACGGCGACCCAGACCGTGACCTTCGTTAACGTCGCGCCGCTCATCGTCCGCCCCCGCGCGGCGACTGGCGCGCGGCAAGGTTGAGGAGGGCGTTGACGAGCGCGGCGGGGTCTACGGGTTTGGCGAGGTGCGCGTCGAAGCCCGTGCGCAGCGCGCGGACGCGGTCGGCCTCGGCCGCGTAGGCCGTGAGCGCGACGGCCGGCGTCTGGCCGCCCCGCTCGGCCCCGAGCGCGCGCAGCCGTTGGATGAACTCGTAGCCGTCGACGGACGGCATGCCGATGTCCGCGACCAACACGTCCGGCCTCACGCCCTCCAACGCTTCGAGCGCGGCCATCGCGGAGGTGACGGCCGTCACCTCCGCCCCCGCGCGGCGCACGAACACCCGCAGCATCTCAAGCGTGTCCTCGTCGTCGTCGACCAGCAGCACGCGCATGCCGACGAGCGGGGGCATCGACGCGCCCGCGTCGCCGCCGCGCGCCGTCTGCACGGGCGCGTCGGGCGACGCTTCCTGCACGCCGCCCGCGGCGTCCGGCGCTGCCGGCTCGGCTTCGAGCGGCAGCGGGAGGTCAACGGTGAAGGTCGCGCCCTGCCCCTCGCCCGCGCTGTAGGCGTGAACGTTCCCGCCGTGCGCCTCGACCAGATGGCGCACGACCGAGAGCCCGAGCCCGAGCCCGCCGTGCCGGCGCGTCGTCGAGCTGTCGGCCTGCCGGAAGCGGTCGAAGACGTAAGGCAGAAACTCTGGGCTTACGCCCTGCCCCGTGTCGCAGACCTCGACGCGGACGTGCGTGAGCAGCCGCCCGACGCTCACGCGCACCTCGCCGCCCGCGGGCGTGAACTTCACCGCGTTCGACAGAAGATTCCACACGACCTGTTGGAGCCGCGCCGGGTCGCCCGTCACCAGCGCCCTCGGGTCGAGCGACGAGCGCAGGCGGATGGACTTGGCCTCGGCCGCCGGCTCGATGGTGTCGAGCGCCGCGAGCACGACCGGCGACAGCTCGACGAGCGCCGACTCAAGCCTGAGCTTGCCCGTGACGATGCGCGACACGTCGAGCACGTCCTCGACGATCTGCCGCTGCTGCTCGGCGTTGCGCCTGATGACGTTGACGGCGTGGCGCGCGGTATCGGTGTCGAGCGACCCCGTCTCAAGCATCTGCGACCAGCCGAGGATGGCGGTCAGCGGCGTCCGCAGTTCGTGCGAGACCGTGGCGAGAAATTCGTCCTTCAGGCGGTTCGCCTCCTCGGCCTTGGCCCTCAGCGCCTTCTCGCGTTCGAGCAGGCGCTCGCGCTCCTCCTCGCCGCGCCTCTGCTCGGTGATGTCCTCGATGACCGTCAGCGCGCAGGGCTCGCCGCCGATCTCGATCTGCTCGGCCGAGAGCAGGCCGAACATCTCGGAGCCGTCCCGCATGCGGAAGCGGTAGACCCGCTCGCGCACGCGCCCGTGACTCGCGAGCGAGGACAGTTCCTCGTCGCGGTCTTCGGGCTCGGCCCACAGCCCGAGTTCAATCGTCGTGTGGCCGACCGCCTCGTCGCGCGCGTAGCCCGAGAGCCGCGTGAACGTCTCGTTGACTTCGAGCAGCCGCCCCGTCTTCAAAGACGTGATGGTCAGCGCGAGCGGGCTCGCCTCGAACGCCTTGGCGAAGCGCTCCTCGCTCTCGCGCAGCCCCCCGAGCGACTCCTCCTGCGCGCGGCGCGCGGCCTCGGCCTCGGCGCGCGCGGCGTCGGCGCGGGCGAGGTGTTCGTCGCGCTCGCGCTCGCGCCGCTCCAAAAGCGACGCCGAGTTCGACAGCGCGCGCGCGAGCTGCGCCACCTCGCGCACGGTCGAGGTGACGACGCGGGGCCGCCCGCCGCGCGCCAGCGCCTCGGCCGCCGTGGTCGCCGCCGACAGCCCGCGCGCGACGTGGCGCGAGAGCGCGAAGGCCCCGAGCGTGCTTAAACCCAACAGCCCGAGCCCGAGCCCGAGCACGGCGAGCGTCGAGTCGCGCGCGGGCGAATCCATCACGGAGGCGGGCACCGACACCGTCGCCGTCCACCCGGAGAAGGCGTCGCGCCTGTACGCGACGTAGACGGGCGTGCCGTCCCTCGCGGTTCCGCTGACGAGCCCCTCGTCGGCTTCGCGCATGCGCTGGAAAAGCTCCGGCCTCGCGCGTTCGCCGACGAGCCGCTCGGGCTCGCGGCTGCTCGCGACGATGACGCCCTCGCCGTCGAGCAGCGAGCGCGCCCGCTCCACGTTGTTCGGGTCGCGCAGACCCACGAGGACTGCGAGCGAGTCGGGCGTGATGACGGCCGTGAGCACGTAGCGCAGCTCGCCGCCGCGCACGACGGGGACGCGCACGGGGAAGCCGAGCGTCTGGCGCAGCCGTCCCGGCGTGATGCTGCCGACGACCGGCCGCTTCAGCTCGACGGCGCGCCGGAAGCTCCCCGGCTCGTTGGCCGTCGGCAGCGGCGCGCCCCACGGCGTGTTGGTGTTGACGACCTGCTGGCCGTCGGGCTTGAGCAGGATGAGCGTGAGCCACGCGGGCTGCGTCGAGACGACGCGCTTCGCCTCGGCGTGGAACGGCGCGAGGTCTGCGGCGTCGAGCTCGTCGGACTCGGCCAGCACGGTCAAGGCCCTGACGGTGGACTGGATTTCGCGGTCGAGCGCGAGCGAGAGGTCTTGCGCGGAACGGAGCAGGCGGCGGTCGGTCGCCGCGCGCTCGCTCTGGGCGAGGCGGTAGACGACGACGGCCGCGAAGATGATCAGCGGCAGCAGCGCCCCGAGCGTGAGCAGCACGAGGTGCCACCTGAGCGCGAGCGCGCGGCGCGGCGGGGGCTCGGCGGTCTTGTCGCTTCCCTTGTTCGTCCGTTCGTCGGGCACAGCGGCGGCTTAAGTCTTGCGGGCTCGTCTTCGTCTGTCGTGGAAAATAGCGACGCGCGAGGCGTGCGGAATCATCACACTTCCGGCGGCTTTAGACAAGCATTTTTCCATCCGCCCGCCCCTTCACTTGAAGGCGGAAACGTCCGCCGCGGCCGTCTGCACGCGGGGCGGCTTGCCGAACTGCGTCCACGCAAAGTAGACCGTGTCGCCCGAGCGCGCCGCGCGCGGGAATCCGCCCGAGCGCGACACGTCCGCCCGCGCGACCACCGCCACGGGGCCGGCCTCGCCGCCGCGCGCGACGCGACGCGCTTTGACCGCGCCCGCGCCCGACGCGCCCGACATCCAGCAGACGAGCGCGGAACCGTCCGCCAGCAGCAACACGTCGACGCGCCCGACCACGTCGCCGGCGTCGACGCGCACCGCCTCGCCGAACGTCGCGCCCGCGTCGTCCGAGAAGGCGACGTTGACGCGCGGACTGTCGCCCTCGGCCGTGAACCACGCGACCGCGACGCGCCGGCCGTCGGCCGCGACGGAAGGCCCGTTGACGGGGCAGCCCGTCACCTGCCAGTTGTCTGCGACGACGGCGCGCGGCGCGCTCCAACCCGCGGCCTGCCTTCGCACGAGGTACGTGTCGCGCACCTCCCGCTCCGAGCGGTCGCGGTAGACGGCGACGGGGCCGTCCGAGGTTAAGGCCGCCGAAGTCTGACAGCACTCACAGATTCTCTCGTCGAGCACGGCCTCGTCCGACAGACGCCCGTCGCCGCCGACCTCCGCGTAACGTAGCTGCATGCTGACGGGGAGCGGGGTATCTTCGTCGTGCGACTCCTTCACGTCTTTGGTCGCGCGCCCGTCAACCCAGACGGCCCCGAGGCGTCCGCCGGGGAGCGCGAGCAGCGAGACGAAGCCGTGCTCGGTCTGCGTGCGATCCGTGTGCGGGACGACGGGCGGCCCCCACGTCTTCCCGCCGTCCGCCGAGCGCGAGACGTTCACGTCGTAGGCGTACGTGCCCGACCCGCTCTTGACGAGCCAGTGCGCGGCGAGCGAGCCGTCCGAGAGTTCGACGACCGAGGGGAAGTCGGCCCAGTTGACGAACCAGTTAATGCCCTCGGCCGCGGTGCGCGCCTCAGACCACCCCGCCGCCTCGCGCGAAGCGAACCGCAGCGCGTAACGCCCCTCGCCCGTCTTCTCGACCCAGCTCAGCAGCACGCGCCCGCCCGCGCCCACGGACAACTCTGGCTCGCGCGTCTCCGGCCCCGCCGGCGACTCCAACTCCCGCACGACCAACGCCGGCGACGCCGACCCCGCCGGCGTCGGACTCGCCGCCACACGCTTCGTCCCCTCCCCGCCCTCCGACACACACCCCTGCGCGACGACCGCCGCCGCCAGCACAAACGCCCACCCGAGCCCGCGACTCTTCATCATCAAACCTCCACGCCCCCAAGCCGCGGCAGTCTACCACGCCCCGGCGTCAATCTTTTCTTCCGCACTTCCACCGCGCCGCATATAATCGTGCGCGCCCGCCGAGGAGGTTCGCGCGATGAGTTTACCGAAAGAGAGATCGACCCTGAGCGTTGAGGAATATCTCGAAGGCGAAAGGGACGCCGAGGTGCGCCACGAATACGTGGCGGGTCAGGCGTACGCGATGGCGGGCGCGAGCGCACGTCACAACCGCATCGCCGGAAACATCTTCACGCGGCTGAACGTCCACCTTGACGGCGCGGACTGTGAGCCGTTCATGTCGGACATGAAAGTCCGCGTCGCGCCCGACCTCTTCTACTACCCGGACGTGTTCGTCGCCTGCGACCCGCCCGGCGGCGACGCTTACTTCCGCACGGAGCCGCGCCTCGTCGTCGAGGTGCTGAGCCCTTCGACCGGGCGCGCCGACCGGCGCGAGAAGCTCGCGGCCTACCGCGACTGCCCTTCGGTTCAGGAGTACGCGCTCGTTTCACAGGACGGCGCGCGCGTCGAGCTTCACCGCCGCGCCGCCGACGGCTGGCGCACGGAAGTCTTCGACGCCGCCGAAGACCGTGTCACCTTCGACTCGGTCGGCCTCACGCTCTCCCTCCGCGACATCTACCGCAACGTCCGCTTCGACGAGCCGGCCGAAGGCTAAGACTCTTACGAACGGTTCCGCACGCTGCCGGGCCGGGCGCTTGACCGGCGCGGCGGCGGGTGCGACCCTTGCTCGCAAAAAGCAATGGTCAAAAGGGAAGCTTCTACATGGAGCCCGCTGCGGCTCCCGCTGTTCCGCGCGTTGTGGCTGGCGGCGGTGGCGTCGAACGTCGGGACGTGGATGCACAACGTCGGCGCGGAGTGGCTGATGACGACGCTCGCGCCGTCGCCGCTGCTCGTCGCGCTGATGCAGACGGCCGAGACCGCGCCGGCCTTTCTGCTCGCGCTCCCGGCCGGCGCGCTCGCGGACATCGTCGACCGGCGTCGCCTGCTGCTCGTCTCGCAAGCATGGATGCTCTGCTCGGCGGTCGCGCTCGCGGTCACGGCGCTCGCGGGGCTGACGAACCCGACGGTGCTGCTCCTGCTCACCTTCGCGCTGGGACTGGGCGCGGCGATGAACGCGCCCGCGTGGCAGGCCATCGTCCCCGAGCTGGTGCCGCGCGACGAGCTGACGGCCGCCGTCTCGCTCAACAGCGTCGCCTTCAACATCGCGCGCGCGGTCGGGCCGGCGCTCGGCGGGCTGGTCGTCGCCGCGGCCGGGCCGTGGGCCGTCTTCCTGCTCAACTCGCTCTCGTTCGTCGGCGTGATGCTCGTCATCTACCGCTGGCGGCGCGAGAGGGTCGAGAGCTTCTCGCCGACCGAGCGCGTCGTGGGGGCGATGCGCGCGGGGCTGCGCTACGCGCGCCACGCGCCCGAGCTGAGGAACGTGCTGGTGCGCACCGGCGTCTTCGCGTTGTGCGCGAGCGCGCTGTGGGCGTCGATGCCGCTGGTGGCGCGCGCGGAGCTGGGGCTCGGGGCGTTTGAGTACGGGATGCTGCTCGGGTGTCTGGGCGGGGGGGCGGTGGCGGGCGCGTTCGTGATCTCGTGGGCGCGTCGCGTCGTCTCGGTCAACCTGATGGTCGCGCTCGGGACGCTCGTCTTCGCGGGCGCGACGGCCGCGCTCGGGACAGTCAGAAACTACTGGCTGCTCTGCGCGGCGATGCTCTGCGGGGGCGTGGCGTGGATGACGACGATGTCGAGCTTTAACGTCGGCGTGCAGACGGTCGTGCCGGAGTGGGTGAGGGCGCGCGCGCTCGCACTTTATCTGCTGGTCTTCTTCGGGTCGCTCGCGGTGGGCGCGGCCGCGTGGGGCGCGACGGCCGAGCGGGTGGGGCTGCCGGCGACGCTGCTGACGGCCTCGGCGGCGCTCGTGCTGGGGCTCGCGGTCACGCCGCTCTTCCCCCTGCGCGGCGGCGAGGGGCTCGACCTCAACCCTTCGCTCCACTGGTCTGAGCCGACCTTTGTCCACGAGCCGCCGCCGGACGACGGCCCCGTGCTGGTGACGGTCGAGTACTTCATCGACCCGGAGCGCTTCTTCGAGTTCTCGCGCGCGATGCGGGAGTCGAAGCGCATCGCGCGGCGCGACGGGGCGACGAGCTGGGGGCTTTTCATGGATCCCGCGCGCCCCGGACGCTACCTCGAAACCTTCCTCGTCGAGTCGTGGGCCGAGCACATGCGCCAGCACGCGCGCGTCACCAACGAAGACCGCGCCGTCCACGAACTCCTCCGCTCCTTCCACACGGGCGACGCGCCGCCCGTCGTCACGCACCTCGTCGCAGAGC
>JBEVKV010000288.1:0-3971 GCA_040509515.1 Pyrinomonadaceae bacterium
ATGGGGTCGGGCTGCGTGCCGCGCGCCATCGAAGCCTTCGGGTCGAGAATTTCGCCCCGGTAAATCCAGCACTTGACGCCGATGACGCCGAAGGTCGTGTGCGCCTCTGCGAAGCCGTAGTCGATGTCGGCGCGGAGCGTGTGCAGCGGCAGGCGACCCTGCAAGTGCCACTCGGTGCGCGCGATCTCGGCGCCGTTGAGGCGGCCCGCGACCCTGACCTTAATGCCCTGCCCGCCGAAGCGTAGCGTCTCTTCCACGGTCTTGCGCATGGCGCGGCGGAAGGCGATGCGCTTCTCAAGCTGCGCGGCCATCTTCTCGGCCTGAAGCTGCGCGTTCAGCTCGGGCTTGTGAATCTCCTGAATGGAGACGAGCACTTCCTTGCCCGTGCGCGCAGAGATGTCGCCCTTGAGCTTGTCGATCTCCGCGCCCTTGCGCCCGATGATGATGCCGGGGCGCGAGGTGTAGATGATGAGCTTGAGCCGGTTGGCGGCGCGCTCCACGTCGACGTGCGAGACGCCGGCGCCGGCGAACCGGCCCTTCATCTGCGCCTTGAGCTTCAAGTCCTCAAGGAGGTAGTCGCCGTACAGCTTCTTCGCGAACCAGTGCGAGTGCCAGTCCTTGTTGTAGCCGAGCCTGAACCCGTAAGGGTGAACTTTCTGACCCACAGTCTTCTCCTAAGTTATTCCTGCGTCGCGGACTCTTCCGCCTGCGGCTCGGCTGCGGCCGGGGCCGCCTCCTCCGCCTTTTTGGAAGCGCGTTTGGTCGCCGCGGTCTTCTCGGCATCGCCCGGGGCGGCCGACTTCTTCGCGCCGCCCTTGGCCGCGGACTTGGGCGAGCTTTCGGCGACGGCCTTCGCGTTCTTGCCCTTCGCGGGCGCTGCTTCGGCCTGACCGTCGGTCGAGACCATGACGGTGACGTGGCAGAAGTGGCGCTGCTCGCGGTAGGCGCGACCCTGCGGCGCGGGGCGGACGCGGCGGCGGTGCTTGGTCGGCCCCATGTCCACGAAAGCCGTCTTGACGACGAGGTCGTCCGGGTCGACGGCGACGTTCTGCCGCTCGGCCTTCTCGGTCGCGTTGGCGATGGCCGACCGCAGGCACTTCTCGATGGAGTCGGCGGCGCGCTTGTTGGTGAACTGCAGAATCGCCAGCGCCTCACCCACGCGCTTGCCCCGAATCATGTCTACGACGAGCCGCGCCTTCTGCGCCGACCCGCGTAAGTACTTTGCACTCGCTATCGCTTCCATCTCTCAAACCTCTCGCGCTTACCGGGCGCCCTTCGAGGACTTCTCCGCCTTGGTGCCCGCGTGCCCCTTGAAGGTGCGGGTCGGGGCGAACTCGCCGAGTTTGTGGCCGACCATGTTCTCCGTCACGTAGACGGGGATGTGGCGCTTGCCGTTGTGGACGCCGAAGGTCAGGCCGACGAAGTCGGGCGTGATGGTCGAGCGGCGCGACCAGGTCTTGATCGCGGGCGGGCGGGACGCGCCCGAGCGAACCTCCTCGACCTTCTTCTCCAGGTGCCTGTCGATGAACGGCCCTTTTTTGACTGAACGTGCCATGTCTTTTCGCTTCGCTCCACTTCAGCTCAAAGTTTCAAGTTCCGGGGTGCAAGGCTCTGAACTTTTAACTTTGAACCTTCAAACTTTGAACTACTTAACCCTGCGGTCGCGCACGATCATGTTCGAGGTGCGCTTGGTCTTACGCGTCTTGTAGCCGCGCGTCGGCTGGCCCCACGGCGTCACGGGGTGACGGCCGCCCGAGGTCTTGCCCTCGCCGCCGCCGTGCGGGTGGTCGACGGGGTTCATCGCGACGCCGCGGACGTGCGGGCGGATGCCGTGCCAGCGCGAGCGTCCGGCCTTGCCGTAAGAGACGTTCTCGTGCTCGACGTTACCGACCTGCCCCACGGTCGCGTAGCAGACGACGGGGACGCGCCTGACCTCGCCCGAAGGCATGCGCACCTGCGCGTGGTCGCCTTCCTTGGCGACGAGCTGCGCGAAGCCGCCGGCCGAGCGCACGAGCTGGCCGCCCTTGCCGGGCCTCAGCTCGATGTTGTGAATCTGCGTGCCGAGCGGGATGTTCCTGATCGGGAGCGCGTTCCCCGGCAGGATGTCCGCCTCGGGGCCGCTCATCACGGTCTTGCCCACTTCCAGACCGGCGGGCGAGATGATGTAGCGCTTCTCGCCGTCGAGGTAGGTGATGAGCGCGATGTGCGCCGAGCGGTTCGGGTCGTACTCGATCTGCGTGACGCGGCCGGGGATGCCCGACTTGTCGCGCTTGAAGTCGATGATGCGGTAGTGGCGCTTGTGGCCGCCGCCGCGCCGGCGCACGGTGATGTGGCCGTCGTTGTTGCGCCCCGAAATGCGCGTCTTCTTCTCAAGCAGCGACTTCTCGGGCTCGGCGCCCGGCGTCAGCTCGTCGCGCGTCAGATACGTCTGGTACCGGCGCGACGGCGATGTCGGTGTCAGTTTCTTGATGCCCATAACTTCACTCAGTAATAAGTGATGAGTGATGAGTGATGAGATGAGTGCTCTTTCTTATCACTCATCACTCATCAGTTTTCACTGCTCTTAGATGTTCTCGCCGTAGTCGAACGGCGCCTGCCCGGTCTTGAGCGTAACGTAGGCCTTCTTCCACGAGGGCTTGCGGCCCTCGTAGCGGCCGCGCCGCGCCTTCTTGCCCATGTAGTTGATGGTGCGCACGGTGTCCACCTGAACGTTGAAGATGCGCTCGACGGCCGACTTGATTTCGGGCTTGGTCGCCTTCACGTCCACGCGGAACGTGAGGAGCTGGCGGCCGTCCTGCGACTCTTCCTTGGCGACGAGCGCCTTCTCGGTGATGACCGGCGCCTTGATGACATCCCAGATCGTTCTCATCGTTTACGCCGCCTCCTCTTCCTGCGTGCCCTCTTCCGACCCGCCCGGGGCGTCGGCCGAAGCCTTGTTGCCCGCCGGGTCGAGTTGCGTCTGGAGCGTCTCGGCGGCCGCGCGCGTCAGCACGAGCTTCTCGTGGTAGAGCACGTCGTAGATGTTGACGCCGTAAGCGCCGACGACCTTCGCGCCGCGGACGTTGCGCGCGGCGAGCAAGAGGTTGTCGTTGTCGATGGTGTCGACGACGAGCGTCTTGCCTTCGAGCCCGAGCGCCGCGAGCGCGCCGACGAAATCCTTCGTCTTCGGCTGCGAGAAGACCAGCTCGTCGACGATGACGAGATTGCCCTCGCGCAGACGCTCGGAGAGTGCCGAGCGCAGCGCGCCGCGCCGCATCTTCTTCGGGAGCGGCTGCGACCAGTCGCGCGCCTGCGGCCCGTGGACGTTGCCGCCGCCCTTCCAGAGCGGCGAGCGGATGCTCGCGATGCGCGCGCGCCCCGTGCCCTTCTGCTTCCAGAGCTTGCGCCCCGAGCCGGACACGTCGCCGCGCGTCTTCGTCCCCACGGTGCCCTGACGGGCGTTCGCGAGGTGCGCCTTGACGGCGGTGTGGATCAGCGCCTCGTTCAACTCGGCGCCGAAGACGGCGTCCGCGAGTTCGAGGTCGCCGACCTCTTCGTTCTTCAGGTTGCGCACCTTAACGGTAGGCATTTCGTTTCACTCCGTTTACTTCGCCGACTTGCGGACGACGACGACGCTGCCGTTGGGGCCGGGCACCGCGCCGCGCACCATCAGCAGGTTGTTCTCCACGTCCACGCGCGCGACCGTCAACCCCTTGACGGTGACGCGCCGGTCGCCCATGTGACCCGACGAGCGCGTGCCCTTGATGACGCGCGAGGGGTAGGCCGACTGGCCGATGGAGCCGGGGCGGCGCACGTTCATCGAGCCGTGGCTCTCGGGGCCGCGGTTGAAGTGGTGGCGCTTGATCGTGCCCTGGAACCCGCGACCCTTCGACTTGCCGACCAGCTCAATCGCGTCGCCCTCGGCGAACTGGTCGACGAGCACCTTGTCGCCGACGTTGACCTCGCCCGAGCCGTTGTCGTCCTTGAGCCTG
>JBEVKV010000289.1:0-11089 GCA_040509515.1 Pyrinomonadaceae bacterium
ATTGTGAATCGGTTACATTGCGCTTGCGTGTGAGGCGTCCGGGCGCGGAAAGAAGTAATGCCGGAGACACGGAGACACGGCTTCGGGAATTTCAACTCTCAAATCTGAAATTCCCGAAGCCGTGTCTGTGTGGTTAACGGTTTACGCGCGATTACGCGCGGGCTTCAGCCGCAGTCGGGGTGGTGGCAGGTGCAGCCGATCTCCATCATGTGCACCTTCGACGCGTCCTCGCACTCCTCGCTGCAATACTTGCTGCCCTCGGCCGGAGGGCAGTCGCACGTCTCGCGCGCGCACTTACTCTTTTGCCTCTCGTCCGCCATCTCAAACCTCCGTCTCTGTGTTTGACTCTTAACGGGCCGGGGGACTTTTGCACTAAGTTTCGTCCCGACACGCCGCGGAAGTCAAGGCGCTTGCTGGACGACGATGCGGACGCGCTCGCGGCCGACGACGATTTCGAGCGGGTTGCCGAGTTGGATGGGGATGGTCTTGCCGTTGACGTTGATTTCGAGCGCGGGCGTCGGGCCGCCCGCCGCGCCGGTCGTGACCACTGGTGCGGCCGGCTCAACCGTCGCGGCGCTCTGCGCGGGGCCGGTTTCGGCCGGCGGCGGCGCGGTCTGCTCGCGCGGCTTGGCCACGTCGCCCGTGCGCGTCAGGAGCGTCGTCGCCACGATGCGCCAGGTCGCTGGCGTGCAGGTCAGACGCAGGCCCGGCGTGTCCACCTCGACCTGCTCGCGCGGCGCGAAGGCTTCGAGCTTCCAGAGCCCCTCGCCGCAGCGCACGCCGTCCTCGCCGTAGAAGGTCGCCCAGCCGGCGGCGTAGTTGTAGAAGACCGGGCTGCGGTTCTCGATCACGATGCGCGTGTTACGCACCGGAGCCTCGGGCGTGCCGGCGAGCGTCTGCGTGCGCAGGCGGCCGCCGAGCGCCTCGTTCCCCGCCACGTCATAAGCCAACGCGGGCTGCGCCAGCGCGACGTGCTGCTCGCTCGGCCGCACGTCCGAGGTCGTCTCCGCCGTCTGCTGCGTCTGCGCCTGCCGCGCGCTCGCGGCCGCCGCGCAGAAGAGACACAACGACAGACAAAGAGCCGCGCGTAACACTCTCTTCATACTCATAACCCTCCCGGGCGAAGTTGGCTTTAAGGTCGGTTATTCACTCTAGCCCCAACCGGCGGCGCGCGCAACGCGAACCGCGCGCGTCGTGAACGCCCGTCGAACTCGCTCACGCGACGACGGGCATGAGGGCCGCGCCGCGCGGGAGGACGTAGCCGTCGGCTTCGGGGCCGACGCCCCCGAGCGCCTCTTCGACGCTGCGCGCGGGCGTCAGGCGCATGTGGCGCACGTCCTCTTCGGCGAGGTTCGAGACGAGGTGGACGCGGAACCGCTCGGCCTTCGTCATGAGCGACCACGCGGTCTGGCCGTTGACCTCGTAGGACTCGCGCAGCCGCGTTTCAAGCGCGCGCGAGTCCGCCGAGTCGAACCACTTGAGGAAGTCGGCGCGGCCGAGCCCGTCGGCGCACTCCGCGACGAGGACGATGCGGCCGCCCTCCTCGCACGCGTACGAGGCCATCTCCAGAGCCTTGTGCGCCTGAATGAGATTCAGGTCGAAGGGCGCGCCGCCGGCCGAGGCGACGACGACCGGGCGCTTCGCTTCGATCCGGACGGTGTGCGAGTCGGCGTACTCGGCGCAGGCGAGGCGGTGCGCCGCGCGCCAGTCGCCGGCGTAGGCGCGTACGACGCGGCCGCGCTCGTCCGTCACGGTGTTGATGAGGAAGGAGGGGGCGGCCTCGGCCGCGATGCGCTCGCACTCTTCGTGGACGGCGTTGCCGTCGAGCCTCCCCGTGCCGACGCCCGCGCGACGCCCGCCCTTTTCAAAGTCGAGAGCCTGCAAGTGCGTCGCCTCAATCGTGCGCCGCGATGCGAGGCCGGGGCAGACGCTCTTGCGCCCGCCGGTGAAGCCCGCGAAGTAGTGAAAGCCGACCGCGCCGGTGAGGATGACGTGCGAGTGCTCGAAGAGCGCGCGGTTCAGCTCGATGGGCGTCCCGCGCTCGGTCTCGCCCACGGGGACGAGTTTGGAGTCGTCGCCCGCGTCGTGCGCGAGCGTGCGGACGCGCTGGACGATGAAGGGCGTCAGCAGCTCGGCCTTCTCCTCGCGCGTCACCGCGCGGTGGATGCCCGTGGCGAAGATGGCGCGCAGGTCGTAGGGCGCGACGCCGAGCGCGACCAGACGCCTGACGAGCAGGTTGACGACCTGCGCGCTCCCCGTCGCGCGGGTCGCGTCCGAGACGACAATCAGGACGCTCTCGCCCGGGCTGATGATGTCTTCGAGCGGCTGCGAGTCCAGCGGGTCGTCGATGACCGCGCCGACCTCCGCGTCCGACAGCGGCCGCTCCTCGCCCACCACGCCCGCGAGCACCTCGAAGCGCCCGTCGTCGAACTCGAACGGGAGAAAGTCGCGGCCGTAACCCAGTCGGATGTTCGCCATAATCATTAGACGCCGAAGCGCACCAGCTCGCGCTCGATGACGTTGAGCGAGGCGAAGTCCGTCCGGCCCGAGGCGCGCGTCTCGGCGAGCCAGCGGCGGAGCTGCCGCGCCTCGTCGAGCGACTGGATGCGGCACGCGCCCGTCAGCGCCAGCGTCACCAGCGCGTCCGGCGCGCCGTGCGTCATCAGCGCCGCCTGAAGGGCGGCCTGCTCGCGCAGGTCGAGGACGATGAGAAGGCTGATTTCCATGTTCGAGTTCAAAGTTACAGGCTCAAAGTTGCAGGTTCAGAGTTACCGCCGCCGACTTTGAACTTTGAACCTGCGACTTTGAACTACTCCTTATTCGAGCGGAAGCAGGCCGTGCCGGAAGTGCAGAAGTGGAACGTCTCGTCCTCGAAGTCGCCGGTCTCCATCTGGATCGTCAGGTGGTCGACGCCGAACTGCTCGTGGAGCTTTACTCGCAAGCTCCGCAGCAGCTCGGCGGGCGCGGCGGCCTGTGCGTGCCGGACGTGCGCCGACAGGGCGTCGCGCCCCGAAGTGATAGTCCAGACGTGGAGGTCGTGCACGGCCTCGACGCCCGCGGTCGAGAGGATCGCGCCCTCGACCGCGGCGAGGTTGATGTGCGCGGGCGTCCCCTCAAGCAGGACGTTCGTCGCCTCGCGGATGAGGTTCCACGAACTCCAGATGATGAGCACGGCGATGAGCGCGCTGAAGAGCGGGTCGGCCGCGTACCAGCCCTTGAACGTGACGAGCACGCCCGCCGCTATCGCGCCGACCGACCCGAGCGCGTCCCCGACGACGTGGAGCCACGCGCCGCGCATGTTCAAGTCCATCTCGTGGTCGCCGTGCAGCAGCCACGCGCAGACGAGGTTGACGACGAGACCGCCGGCCGCCACCGCCGTCATCAGCCCGCCGCGCTCAAGCACCGGCGGCTCAAGCCAGCGCCCGTAGGCGTCGTAGAGGATGAAGAGCGAGACGGCGGCCAACGCGACGCCGTTGGTGAAGGCGGCCAGAATCTCAAGCCGGTAGTAGCCGTAGGTCTTCGTCGGGCTCGCCGGCCGCGCCGCGAACCGCGCCGCGACGAGCGCGAGCGCGATGGCGGCCACGTCGGCGAACATGTGCCCGGCGTCGGCGAGCAGCGCGAGGCTCCCGGTCAGCCATCCGCCCACCGCCTCGGCCAGCATGTAGGCGGCCGTCAGGACGAGGACGAAGAGCAGCCGTCGACGGCCGCGCGCCGAGAGCGCGTCGTGAGTGTGCGCGTGCGCGCCGTGCCCGTGTCCGTCATCGGAGGCCATCTTCAGCGCGTAAGCTTAGCAGAGCCCTCGGGGAAGGCAAAAGGCAGAGCGGAAAAGCGAAAGTGAAGAGGCGAAGGCGGCGCGCTTTTCATCGCCGGTGGATGAAAGCCGCGCCGCCTTCGGTCTTACGCTTCGGCCTGTCGGCCCGCCGCCTTCGGCCTTCTCACAGCTCGGCGAGGCCGAGCGCCTTGTTGAAGTCGCGGTAGAGGTCGTTGAGGTCGCGTATGTTCTTTTCGAGCGCGCGGGGCAGATCGGCCACCTCCTTCATGCCGACGACGAGGTTGGCGCCGGCGAGGAAAGCCGCGTGCGCGTCGCCGGTGCGCGACGTGTTCGAGAGCATGACGAAGACGAGCCGGCGGCGCTCCGCCATGCGCATCGTCGCCAGCTCGCGCTGGATGCGCAGCGCGCCCTGCCCGCGCGGGTCGAACTCCGGGTCGAGCACGAGCACATGGAACGGGTCTTCGCGCATCCGCTCGACCGCCTCCGCCGAGTCGGCCGCGACCGCCACGTCGTAGCCCGCCTGCCTGAGCGCGCGCACCGCGTCGCCGCCGAAGGCCGAGCCCGCGCACACCAGAGCGCGCCTGCGCTCCCAGTCGCGCCGCGAAGAGCCGTGCGTGACGGCGCCTTCGCCCGACGCCTCGCGTCGCAGCAGAGAGGCCAGCAGGCGCATCAGGTCGTCCGCCTGCGGCTCGGGCGCGGCGTTCGTCGTCGTCGCCGCTGCCGCCGCCGCCTCCGGCATCAGCGGCGCGGCCGGCGCGGCGGCCACCTCCTGCTGCGGCCGCGCCGAGGCGGGCCCGTCGCCGACGGCCGCCAGCGCGTCACGCGCCGCCGTCGGCGCGGGCGGCTGCGCGTTGATGATCTGCTGGCACTTCGGACAGCGCACGCTGAAAGGGCGCGCCGGAACCTTCGACGCGTCGAGCTGGAGCCGCGTGGTGCAGTTGGGACAGGTGACAATCATGGTCTTAGAGTAGACAGAAGTCAGTAGAAAAACTTTCGACAGTTGAATCGTCCGTGAGTCAGCGTCGACGGCCGCGGCGCGCTACTGACTACCGACTTCTGTCTACTTGCTTTATTCGATCATGTCGAGCATCGAGCCGCCCGCCGGGCGCGCGGGGGACGTGGGGAAGGTGCGCGGGGTCGTCGTCGTCGCCGCCGCCGCCGGGCGGCGCGCGGTGAACGAAGGAGCGTCGGGCGTCTGGAAGTCGTCGGTGGCCGAGAGTCCCTTGAGCGCGAGCTGCAGGTTGTTCGGGTTGGTGGCGAACGAGAGCCCGTCTTCGAGCACGACCGTCCCGGCCTCGATCATCCCCTTGATGACCGTGTCGAAGTCCTGCATGCCGTCGAGCCGCCCGTCGCGCATCGCGTCGAGCAGGGTCTTGCCGTCCGACTCGCCCGCGGCGATGTACTCGCGCGTGCGCGGCGTGGACTTCAGAACCTCGACCGCCGCGATGCGCCCGCGGCCGTCGGCGCGCGGGATCAAACGCTGCGAGACGATATAGCGGAACGTCTGCGCGAGCCGCGTGCGGATGACCTGCTCCTCGTTCTTCGGGTAGAGCCCGATGATGCGGTCGATGGTCTTCGACGCGTCGATGGTGTGGAGCGTCGAGAGGACGAGGTGTCCCGTCTCGGCGGCTTCGAGCGCGATCTCGGTCGTCTCGTAGTCGCGCATCTCGCCGATGAGGATGACCTTCGGGGCCTGCCTGAGCGCCGCGCGCAGCGCCGAGGGGAAGTCCTTAGCGTCCGAGCCGATCTCGCGCTGGTTGATGGTCGAGTTCTTGTGCGAGTGGAGGAACTCGATGGGGTCTTCGATGGTGACGATGTGGTAGTGCTGCCGCTGGTTGACGAGGTCGATGACGGCGGCGAGCGTCGTGGACTTGCCCGACCCCGTGGGGCCTGTGACGAGCACGATGCCGTTGCGCAACTCGGCCAACTCGGCGAGCTGCTGCGGCAGGCTCAGCGTTTCGAGCGTCGGTATCTCGGTCGGGATGACGCGCATCACGATGGAGTAGGTGCCGCGCTGCTGGAAGACGTTGACGCGGAAGCGCGTGCGCGAAGGCAGGCTATAACTCAGGTCGGCCGAGCCCGTGTGCGCGAGGCGGTGCGCCGCGTCCGGGTTGCCGTGCAGCAGCGTCATCGCGATGATCTCGGTCTGGTAGGGCGTCAGCTTCTGCAGGCCCGGGGGCTGGACGGGTCGCAACTGGCCGTTGATCTCGACCTGCGGCGCTTGGCCCACGGAGAAGTTGAGGTCGCTGATGTTCTCAGAGACCTGTAGCATTTGCTCGATGACGGGCGGCAGGTCGAAATATTTCATGCGGGAATTGGCTGCTCCGTTCGGAAGGCGAAAAAGCGCGCGGGGCGGGTTCGGCCGTACTGCTCGGAAGCCGGGAACGGGGCACTGCCCCCGGCGACCTTTTTCATAATGTCTGAACGACGTTGGAAAAGCAAGTTAAAACTTTTAACGCTTAATATTTTAACACTTAGCTCCCGAGGCGGGTTTGAGGCGGGGTCAGAGGCGGGCTAAAAAGACGCGCGTGCGGCGCGTAATTTCGGCGGGCTCGGCCGCCGCGAGGAGCGCGCCGATGACGGCGACCGAGCCGGCGCCGGCTTCGAGGACGGCGGGGGCGTTCTCGGCCGTGATGCCGCCGATGGCGACGAGCGTCAAGCCCCCGACGGCCGCGCGCACGCGGCGGACGCCTTCGAGCCCGACGACCGGGTCGGGCCTCTCTTTTGAAGACGTTCCGAAGACCGGCCCGACGGCGACGTAGCTGACCGGCAGCGCCGACGCCGACGCCGCCTGCCCGACGTTGTGCGTCGAGAACCCGACCAACGCCCCGTCGCCGAGCAGGGCGCGCGCCGCTTCGGGCGGCACGTCGTCCTGCCCGAGATGCACGCCGTCCGCGCCCACGGCCAGCGCCACGTCCGCGCGGTCGTTGATAATCAACTGCGCGCCGAACGAGCGCGCGACCCTCACGGCCTCCAAAGCTTCGCGGTAGAACTCGCGCGGCGAGAGGTGCTTCTCCCTCAACTGCACGAGGCGCGCCCCGCCCTCGCACAGACGCGCCACCTGCTCGGCGTGCGAGAGCCCCGACAGACGACGGTCGGTTATCGGATAAAGCTTCGGCAACTCGAAAGCCATCGGCGTCGGGCTTCCCTTTCAACGCGCGTCGGGCGGGACGGCGTTCGACTTGCCGTCGAGGTAGCGGTCGAACCAGTAGAGCTGCCAGTTCAAACTCTCCACCAGATGCTTCGGCTCTCCCGTGCGCGTGAGGCTGTGGTTCTCGCGCGGGAAGATGACGAACTCGGCCGTCACGCCGAAGTGGCGGAGCGCGCGGAACCACTGCTCGCCCTGCTCAAGCGGCACGCGGTGGTCGTTCTCCGAGTGGAGGATGAGGGTGGGTGTCTTGACGTTCGCGGCGTACTTGAGCGGCGAGCGCTCCCAGTAGAGGTCGAACTTCTCGAAGAGGTCGCCGCCGAAGTCGTCCTTGTGTCCGTACGCGCCGTCGCGCGTGCCCTCGTCGCTGACGAAGTTCGTGACGCTGCGCAGCGTCACCGCCGCCTTGAAGACGTTGGTGTGGGCGACGATCCAGTTGGTCAGGTAGCCGCCGTAGGAGCCGCCCGTCACGCCCAGACGCTCGCGGTCTATCCACGGGTTGCGGCGCAGGACTTCCTCGACGCCGTTCATCACGTCGGTGTAATCCTTGCCGCCCCACTCGCCCTCGATGCCGCGCTCGAACCGCTGGCCGTAGCCCGTCGAGCCGCGCGGGTTAGTGTAGAAGACGGCCCAGCCGCGCGCGGCGTAGACCTGAAACTCGTGGAACCAGTCGACGCCGTACTGCCCGGCGGGGCCGCCGTGGATGCTCAAGACCATCGGATACTTTTGCCCCGCGCGCCAGCCGAGCGGCTTCACCAGAAAGCCGTCAACGTCCCAGCCGTCCGCGCCCTTGTAGGTCATGCGCTCGACCGCGGCGAGGCGTAGCTGCGACCAGAGCCGCGCGTTCAAGGCCGACAGCTTCTTCTCGTTCGAGCCGTCGGCGTCGGCCGCGTAGAGGTCGTCTGGGTGCTCGAAGTCGTTCGCGGCGTAGACCATCCGCCGCCCGTCGTCCGAGAAATCTACGGAGCGCACGGCGCGCGCGCCCTTCGTCACCTGCCGAATCCTCCCGTCGCGCGCGTCCACGCGGAAGAGGTGCGACTCGCCTTTGACGCCCGTCTCGAAGAAGAGCGCGCGCCCCTGCTCGCCCCACGAAAGGTTCGAGGGGATGAGGTCGAGCGTCGGAGCGACGTTGCGCGAGGCCGCGCCGCCCGCGGCCGGCGCGACGAAAATCTTCGGATGCTCGCGCGGACGCAGTCGGCCGACGAAGGCGATTGATTTTCCGTCGGGCGACCAGCGCGGGGACGAATCTTCCTCCTCGTGGTCGGAGATTTTGGTGAGCGCGCCGCCCGCGGCCGGGACGACCCAAACGTCGGTGTTAAGGCTCTCGTCGAAAGCCTTGCCGGTGCGGTCGGAGACGAAGGCGATGCGCGTCCCGTCGGGCGACCAGCGCGGGTCGGAGTCGTTCCAGTCCTCGCCCGAGGTGATCTGCCGCGCCGCGCCGCTCTGCACGTCGACGACCCAGACGTGGCTGCGCTTGTCGTCAAACCAGCCCGTGTCGTTGAACTTGTAAGAGGTGTGCTTGTAGTGGCGCACGTCGCTCGAAGGCGGCTTCACGTCGCTCGGCCCCGTGCGGCTCGTCAGGACGAGGCGCGTGCCGTCGGGCGACCAGTCGAACGCGCCCGCGCCGTTCTTGAGGTTCGTCACGCGGCGCGCCTCGCCGCCGTCGAGCGAGAGCACCCAGACCTGCGAGCGCGGCGTCGCCTCGGCCGGCGCGGCGGTCTGGAGCGCGCTCGGCACGCCGGGCGTCGTCGCCGTCCCCAACTGCCCGGGCGTGCCGGCGGGCGTCGGCGTCCCCGGCGTCTGCGGCGCGGCGGCTTGTGTCTGTTGCTGCGCGCCCTGCGGTTCGGGGCTTGAAGAAGGCGTGGCCGTCGTCGTCTGCGTCTGCGCGCCGCCGTCGGGGCGCGTGGAGAGGAAGGCGAGCGCGCGGCCGTCGGGCGACCAGCGCGGCGAGCTGGAGGACTGTGGGCTCGTCGTGAACTGGCGCGGCGGGCGGCTGCCGTCCGTGGGCGCGAGCCAGATTTGCGAGAGCCGCCGGTTCTGCCGCTGATCCACGGTCGTCACGACGTACGCCACCCAGCGCCCGTCCGGCGACAGGCGCGGGTCGCCGAGGAACTCGAACGCGTAATAATCCTCGGCCGTGATGCCGCGACGCCCCTCAGCCGTCTGCGCGTGCGTAGGTGCGGGCGAAGCGTACGACAGCAGGAGAGACAGCGCGAGCGTCCCCCTCAAAAAGTTTCTCATGCTCTTCTCTCCCGGGAACTTCTCAAGGATTGGATTTAGGGATGGCGGATTCTTTGATGGACAGGCCCGCCTCGGGGCTCTCGGCGTCGTAACTAACTTCGCGCCGCACCTCGTCGCGGAAGTCTTCGACCGCGAGCGTCAAAAGTCGCCCCGCGACCTGCGGCCCTTCGGAGCCGACAGAAGACCAGCACGACTCGTAACGCACGTTCCGCGCGTCGGCGACGCGCCACGCGCGGTCGAGCTTGAGCCAGACGACGTTGCACTCTACGCCCGCGCCGCACTGGCGGTCGTCGGGCGGCGCCTTCGACAGACCGCACACGTCGAGCACGAGGTACGTCGCCTCGCCCCTGCGCGTCAGGAAGATGACGGACGCCTCCTCGATGCGCGCCGCGTCGATGTGCTTCGACAAATCGAGCGTGTGTGCGCGCCCGCGCTCGCGCACCGTCACCGACCGCCGACCCTTCGCGCGCGCCGTCGCCTTCTCCGCCCCCGCGCCGCGCTGCGCGGCCGGCGCGCCCGACAAAAGGCACGCCGACGCGACCACGCACAGCGCGGCGGCGCTCACACGCGACGCCCCGCGCTTCACACCCGCCACACTCTCGGGCCGCTTTGAAAGTCTCATCATCCCTTCGACGCTTTTGAGGAAACGTCTGACACTTCTACAACACCGCCGGGGAAGCTGGCAACGATTTTCCACTCACGTCCCGACGTGGCGTTTAAACGCCCTACAATCTACAATACCTGCCCTCTACGGCTTCAGTGTCATTGAGCGCCTTTCCAGCATTTGCCTGAAGAGATATCACTATGCGAACAAGATTCAGTAACAGATGGTTGCGTGCGGCTGCCTGCCTCTGGTTAGCGTCGGCGTGCCCGGCCCAAACCGCCGTCCCACCCCAACCGAAGCAGCCCGTCGCGAGAGTCGGCGGGCAACTCATCTACGAGGAAGACCTGCTGCCGCTGGTGCAGACTCAACTGCTGCCGCTACAAAATCAGGAGTATGAGATTAAAAGGGCGGCCCTCGACCGACTGGTCACGCGGCGGCTGGTCGAGGCCGAAGCCAAGTCCAGAGGCGTCTCAGCGGAAAAACTGCTTGAGCAGGAGGTCGATGCGAAAGTCGGCGAACCGACCGACGCGGAGATTGAGGCTTACTACTTGGGACAGCGGGATCGCATCGGCGTCCCGTTCGAGACGATCAAGCCCCAGCTACGGCAGACGCTGAAACAGGCGAAGCTCCAACAGGCCCGGCAGAGTTACGGCGAGCGCCTGCGGAGGGCGGCCGACGTGGCGATACTGCTAAGACCGCCCAGAGTGCAGGTCGGCTATGACCCGTCTCGCCTGCGTGGGGACGCGGCCGCGCCCGTCATCATCGTCGAGTTCTCTGACTTCCAGTGCCCCTATTGCCGGACGGTGGAGCCGACGTTGAAGACGCTGCTCGGCAAGTACGCCGGGCGTGTGAGTCTGGCTTATCGCGACTACCCGTTGCGAGAGATTCATCCGCAGGCGCAGCAGGCGGCCGAGGCCGCGCGGTGCGCGGGCGAGCAGGACAAGTTCTGGGAATATCACGACCTGCTCTACGCAGACGGGGCGAAACTCGACGCCGGCAGCCTGACCGGTTACGCACGCGGTCTGGGCCTTGACGCACAGCGGTTCACTTCCTGTCTGGCGAGCGGGAAGTTCAAGCAGGCGGTCGAGGAAGATTTGCAGGCGGGGAGCGAGGCGGGCGTCAACGGCACGCCCGCCTTCTTCATCAACGGCATCTTCCTGAGCGGCGCGCAGCCCGCCGCCGCCTTCGAGAAAATCATCGACGCCGAACTCGCTGCGGCTCAGGCCGAAGGCTCTATCAGACCCCGATAGGCAGTATCGCAGCGGGCATTTTGTGCCCTACGATTATGGCTTACACACACAGCACGCGCCATTTGCACTGCTGC
>JBEVKV010000290.1:0-9824 GCA_040509515.1 Pyrinomonadaceae bacterium
CAGCTCGTCCGCGCGCGCGCGCAAACGGTCGCACTCCGACGCCGCGACGAACTCCTCCAACACGAGAAAGCCGTCGCGCTCGTAGGCCGAGAGCTGTGCGGGCGTGAGCATCCGTTAAGAATTTGAGACTTGAAAGTTCAAATCTGAACTTTCAAATCAATCTCACCTGCCGCGCGGGGCCGCGGCGTTCTGGACGAAGGCGGCGGCGTCGCGCTTGAGCTGCGCGAGCGAGGTCTGGTCGATGTACATCATGTGGCCGGCCTCGTAGAAAGTCGTCGTCACGTTGGCGCGCAAGGTCGGGTCGAGCCCCATGTGGCGCAGCGTGTACTCGGCCGCGAAGTAGGGCGTCGCCAGATCGTAGTAGCCCGAGGCGACGAAGAGGCGCATGTAAGGGTTCTTGTTGAAGGCGCTGCGGAGCGCGTCCGAGGTGTCCGTGTAGGCGTTGTCGGAGCCGAAGTCCCAGCGGCCGATGCCGCCGCCGAGGATGTAGTATTCGAGGTCGGAGCGGAAGCCCAGCTCCGAGCGGACGTACTGGTTGAAGGTCGCGGTGTAGGGCGGGCGGATGGCGGCCATGCTCGGGTCGAAGTCGGGGCGCTCGGTGACGGCGAGGTCGTCGATGCCCTTGAAGCGCCCGTCGAGCCGGCCGACGGTGCGCTTCTGGTCGCGCAGCAGCTCCTTGTCGAATCGCTGAATCTCGATGCGCAAATCGCTGTTGTCGATGAAACGCTTGTCGAGCCCCGTGTAGCGGTTGAGCCGGTCGATGACCTCCTGCCGCTCGGCCGGCGTCAGGCGGTCGCCCTTCGCCAGCGCGACCGTGTAGTCGGTCGCGGCCCAACGCTCGACCTCGTCCAAGAGTTGCCGCAGGCCGCGGCTCTGCACGTCGGGCGGCAGGCGCTTGTGATACCACGCGATGGCCGAGTAGGTCGGCAGAAAGAGCGTGTAGGGCAGGTCGTTCCCGCTCGCGAACCGCGCCGTCTGGAAGTTCATGATGGTCGAGACGAGCAGGACGCCGTTGAAGGCGATGCCGCGCTCGATGAGGTAGCCCGAGAGCCCGGAGGCGCGCGTCGTCCCGTAACTCTCGCCGACGAGGTAGAGCGGCGAAGTCCAGCGCTGATTCCTGACGAGGTAGAGGCGTATGAACTCGCCGACCGACTGGATGTCGCCCTGCAGGCCGAAGTAGCGCGCCGCGAGGTCGGGCCGCGCCGCGCGGCTGTAGCCGGTGCCGACGGGGTCGATGAAGACGAGGTCTGTGAAGTCGAGCCAAGTGTGCTCGTTGTCCACGAGCCGGAAGGGCGGCGGCGGCATCGCGCCGTCTTCCAACATCTGCACGCGGCGCGGCCCGAGCGCGCCGAGGTGGAGCCAGACGGAGGAAGAGCCGGGGCCGCCGTTGAAGGAGAACATCAGCGGGCGCTGCGCCGACGGGCCGGCCCCGTCGAGCGTGTAAGCCATGTAGAAGATGCGCGCCTCGGTCTCGCCGGCCGCTGACCTGAGCGGCATCACGCCGGTCGTCACCGTGTAGCGCAGCGTGCGGCTGCCGACTCTGATTTCGTGCTTCGTGACGGAGGGCGGGCCGTCGGTCATGGCCGGGTCGCGCTCGCCCGGCGTGGCGGCCGGAGTCGGGCTCGCGCCCGGGCGCGGGGGCGTGGCCTGCGACTGCGGGAGCGCGCCCTGTTGTTGCGGCTGCGTTGTGACCTGCGTCTGCGGCGGCGGCGCGGCCTGTGGCTGCGGGGCCGCGCCTTGTGACGGCGGCGGTTCCTGTGCCGCGGCGACGGCCGTCGAAAGGCAGAGCGTGAGCAGGAGCGCGAGCTTGAAGGTCGGACTCAACAGCCCGCGTCGGGCGTGCGTGTGGCCTCGCATCTGTGCGTGTGTTCCTCCGGTCGGAAAGTGGATTCAGGTTAAGTCGCGGACTGGGCCGCTGTCAAAACGCGCGCCGCCGCGCAAAAGTTTCAGAGGGCGCGCTGAAGTTAAAGAGACGAATTCAGAAGCGGACGGCCGCGCGGCGGGTTTCGAGGTAGTGCTGCCAGAGCAGGCGCGCGGCGACGGCGCGCAAAGGTCGCCACGGTTCGGCGAGCGCGTCCAACTCCGCGTGGCCGGGGCGCGCGGGCAGCCGCTTGACCTCCTGCGCGGCGATCTGGAGCGCGAGGTCTCCCGAAGGCCACGCGTCGGGGCGGCCGAGCGCGCGCAGGAGGTAAATCTCCGCCGTCCACGGGCCGACGCCTTTGAGCCGCGTGAGCGCGGCGCGCGCCGCGTCGTCGTCCATCGAACTGAGAGCGTCGAAGTCCAGTTCGCCCTCGACGACGGCGCGCGCGGCGAGCCGGCAGTAGAGCGCCTTCTGCCGGCTGAAGCCGAAGCCCCTGAGCTGCGCGTCGTCGAAGGCGAGAAACGTCTCGGGCGTGAGCGGCGAGGCGGCCGCGAGCAGCCGCTCGAAGGCGGCGGCGGCGGAGGCGAGCGAGACCTGCTGTTCGAGGATGGTGATGACGAGAGTCGGGAAGCCCTCCTCGCGCCCCCACATCTGCGGCGGCCCGTAAGCGCGCGCGACGCGGGCGAGGTCGGCGTCACGTTCCGACAGCGCGGCGACGCACCGCGGCAGCGCCGCTTCGGTCAACCTCTTCGGCGCTCGCGCGGCGGCTCTCGGCGGCGCGGCCGCGAGCTTAACGGAAGACTCTTGCGGATGGGCCGGACGCCGTTTCATCTCTAGCGCCGCAGCCCCCGCGCTATCTGCGCGTTGCCCTCGATGATGCGCGCGGTCGTGTTGAGGTCGGGGTCGAGCGACCAGTTCTCGGCCTCGAACGTGCCGCCGAGGATGAGGCCGTCGGCGCGCGGAAACATGTAGAGCGAGTTGGCGAGGTAGCAGTAGTCTATCTCGGGCTGCGGCAGGAGGACTTCTATCTGGCCGCGCATGGACGCCATCCCCTGATCGCCGAAGAGTGCGCGCGCGCCGAGCCCCGTGCAGTTGAAGACGACCCGCTCGGGCAGCGTCGCGACCTCCTCACGCGACTTCAACTCGCGGACGACGAGGCGGCCGCCCGCCGCGTTAAAGTCGCGCAGGAGCGCGCGCAGGTACGTCTGCGGCTCGATCATCATCGCGCTGAACTGCCTGACGTGCGGGAAGCCGAAGACGCCGCGCGCGTCAGAGTAATAACGCGTCTCGGGGTAGAGTTCGTTGCCGCCCGCCAGCTCGCGTCCCAGCGGTTCCGAGCCCAGCGTGTAGGTCTCAATCCAGCGGACGCCGTACTCCGGCGCGACGTAGGACTGGAACTCGCGGTGCGCGAGGCGGCAGGCGAGCCCGTAGCGCTCGGGAAACGTGGGCGACGCCCTGCGCGGGTCGTAGACGTGCGTGGGGTACCACAGCGCGCCGGCCACGTTCGAGGTCGTCTCGGGCGGCAACTCCTTCGCGTAGATGGTGACGGACTTGCCGCGCCTCTGGAGCACGCGCGCGGTCGAGAGGCCGATGACGCCGCACCCGAGGACGGCGGCCGCCTTGTCCTCAAGGTTGCGCGCGTGCTCGGCGGCCATCTGCGCCACGCCCCACGAGAGCGACACGCCCCCGCCGCCGTGGCCGTAGTTGTGCACGACGACCTTCTCGCCCAGACGCTCGTTCGAGAGCACGAACCCCTCGGGGCGGTACGGCCTGAGGCCCACGACCGTGCGGATGATGCGGTCGCGCGCGACCTTGAGCTGCGGAAAGCGTCGCGCGGTCTCCTGTGCGGCGAAGGCGGCGCGGGCGGCCGTGCCGCCGGGCGCGGCGAGGTAAGCGCCGGCCGCGAGCGCCGACTTGAGAAAGCTCCTGCGTTCCGTCGGAAGTAGATGCACCGGGCTCGCCTCTTTAAGCCGACACGTCCGCGCGGCGCACGTCTCCGCCGCCGCCCGCGCCCGCGTACTTCGCGGGGTCTTCGTCAAACCTGTTCCGGCACTGCGCGCTGCAAAAGTGGTAGGTGCGCCCGCCGTACTCCGACTGCTCGCCAACGTCCTCCGGGTTGAGCCCCATCCCGCAGACGGGGTCGGTCGTCACTTCCATCTTCTCCCCTCCCTTGTTTTTGAAGTCCGGTCTTACTTCCTCGGTCGCACGGTGACGAAGACCGTGCCGTCGCCGCGCGTGACGAGCAGGAGCAGCGGGCGCTCGCCCGCCGCCTGGATGGCCGCGCGCAGGTCTTCGATTGTCTTGACCGGCTGGCGGTTCGCCTGCTCGACGAGGTCGCCCTCGCGCAGCCCCGCCTCGGCCGCCGGCCCGCCCTGCTCGACGCCGGTCACGACCAACCCCTGCCTGTCCTCCGGCAGCCGCAGGCGCGACGCGACCTCCGGCGTGAGCGGCGTCACCGTCACGCCGAGCTTGCCGCCGTCGCTCTGCTCCTCGACGCCGCCTCCGCCGTCGCCCTCCCCGCCGCGCGCCGGGTCGGCGGAGGCCGTCAGCTCGCCGAGCGTGACCTTGACCTGCTGCTCGCGTCCGTCGCGCAGAATGTCGAGCGTCACGTCGGTGCCGGGCTGCGTGGCGGCGACGAGGTTGCGCAGCTCGTTGGCGTCGCCCACGGCCGTGCCGTTGATGGCCGTGATGACGTCGCCCTGCCTGACGCCCGCGCGCTCGGCGGCGCTCCCCCTCTGCACCGAGCCGACGATGACGCCGCGCGCCTCCTTCAGCCCGAGGCTCTGCGCGATGTCCTCCGTCACCTGCTGGACGAAGACGCCGAGCTGCCCGCGCCGGACGCGCCCGCGGCTGATGAGCTGCTCCGTGACCCCGCGCGTCATGTTCGACGGGATGGCGAAGCCGATGCCGATGTTGCCGCCGGTCGGCGAGAAGATTTGCGAGTTGATGCCGACCAGCTCGCCCGAAGTGTTGACGAGCGCGCCGCCCGAGTTGCCCTGATTGATCGAGGCGTCGGTCTGGAGAAAGTCCTCGAAGCTCCCGTCCGAGAGCCCCGTCCGGCGACCCTTCGCCGAGATGATGCCGGCCGTCACGGTCTGCCCCACGCCCAGAGGGTTCCCGACGGCGAGCACCACGTCGCCCACGCGCACGCGGTCCGAGTCGCCGAGCGTGAGCACGGGCAAGTCCTTCGCCTCGACCTTCAGGACGGCGAGGTCTGACGGCGGGTCGTTGCCGACGAGCTTGGCGGGGAAGCTGCGCCGGTCTGTGAACTCGACCGTAATCTGCTCCGCGCCGTCGACGACGTGGTGGTTGGTGACGATGTAGCCGTCGGGGCTGATGACGACGCCCGAGCCGAGCGCGCGCTGCGGCACGGAGCGCCCCTCCGGCGGCGTCTGCCGCTGCTGGCCGCCGCGGCCGAAGAAGTCGCGCAACGTCTCTTCGTCAAGGAACGGGTGCTGCCGCGGCAGCCGCGTCAGGCGCACGGCGCGAATCGTGACGACGGCCGGCGCGACGCGCGCCACCACCTCCGCGTAAGAGTTCTGGTTGACCGCCCCCGAGGGCGCGCCGCCGGCCTGCTCGGCCGGGCGCGGCAGCTTGAACTCGGGCTCCTCCGCGCCCCTGCGGCACCCCGCCAGCGCCAGTGTGAGTGAGAGCACGACGGCGAACGCGACGAATGATCTCTTCATAAAACCACCTCTTCGGACGCGGGCACGCCCCCGTGGCGCGCGCCCGACGAATCTCATGTTGAAGGAGTTTCCGCTGCGCGTATTTAACAACACTCGGCCGCCGCCGCAAAACCCGATGGGCGCGCTCAGTTCTCCTCTTCCGGCTCGCCGCCGGTCGTCCCGGATTGCGCGCCGGGGGCGGGCGTCGTGGGCTTGACGATGACGGCCGGGATGTCGGACGAGCGAACGAGCGCGTTGAAGCCGCGGAGGTCGTCCGTCATCAGTTGATTCAACCGGCGGAGCTGCGCGTCGATGTTCGCGGCCAGCTCGTCGTAGAGCGCGAAAGACTGCTCGGTCGGCTGCGCGTCGGCGCTGGCGACGATGCCGCCGAGCGCGGCCAGCTTGTTGTTGAGCCGTATGGGGTAGTTCAAGGGGTCTTGGCTGCTCTGGTTCTTCGTCTGGTACAGCTCCTCTTCGACCGCGCGGAGCTTGCCGTCGAGCTGGCCGCCGGCGGCGACGACCGCCTTCGCGCCGGGCTGGTCACCGATGCGCTTGACGAGGTCGTCAATCTGCCGCCGCACGTCGCGTATCTGCGTGACGGCGTTGTGCGTCTCGGTCAGCTTGTCGCGTATCTTCGTGAGCAGCGCGAACTGCTTGTCGAACTCCGCCTGCGTCGTCTGGAGCCGCGGGTCTTTCTTTATCTCGAACGTCTGCGTGTGCGTCCTGCCGTCGGCGGTGAGTTTGACCTGATAAGTGCCGGGCACCGCGCGCGGGCCGCGCGTGTCGCCGCCCCAGAGAATCAGACCGGGGAAGCGCGACGCGTCCTCATAACGCATGTCCCAGACGAAGCGGTTCAGGCCCGCCTCTGCGGGGACGCGCGGCGCGCCGCCCCCGCGCCGACCCGTGAACTCCGTAGACTCTTCGCCCGAGGGCGCGGCCGGCTGCTCGGGCGGCTGCGTGACCTGCGCCGAGCCGGGCGCGGTCGATGCGCCGGGCTGTCCGGCCACGCCGCCCGCCGGGGTCGTCGTCGGGCGCGGCGCGCGCGCCGTGAACTTGCGCACGGACTTGCCCGAAGGGTCTATGAACTCAAGCGTCACGTCGGTCGTCGGTCTGGACTTGAGATAGTAGTAGACGACGGCCCCGCCCGGCGGGTTCGAGCCGAGCGTCGCGGTCGGCGGGAGCGGAGCGCCGCCGCCCGGCATGCGGTAGGCGTCCTCGGGCTTTAAGAGCGCCGTCTCGCCGCCGCCCGCGCGCTGCGCGTCGGTCAACTGGTGGAGCGCCGAGAGGTCGTCGAGAATCCAGAAGCCGCGCCCCTGCGTGGCGACGACCAAATCCTTCTCGCCCTTGTGCACGGCGAGGTCTGTGACGGGCACGTAGGGCAGGTTGAGCTGGAAGGGCTGCCAGCGCTCGCCGTCGTCGAAGGAGACGTACATGCCCGTCTCCGTGCCCGCGTAGAGCAGGCCGCGGCGCGCGGGGTCTTCGCGGATGACGCGTGTGAACGCGCCGTCGGGGATGCCCGCGTCTATCTTCTTCCACGAACGGCCGTAGTCGCTCGTCTTGTAGAGGTACGGCTTGAAGTCGTCCGACTTGTACATGGTGGCGGCGACGTAGGCCGCGCCCGCTTCGTGCGGCGAGGCGTCGATGGAGTTGACCTGAATCCACTCCGGCATCCCCTTCGGCGTCACGTTCGACCACGTCTTGCCGTTGTCGCGCGTGACGTGGACGAGGCCGTCGTCCGAGCCCGTCCAGATGACGCCGCGCGTGGCGGGCGACTCCGAGACGGTGAAGATGGTGCCGTAGTACTCGACGCTCGTGTTGTCCTTCGTGATGGGGCCGCCCGTCGGCCCCTGCTTCGACTTGTCGTTGCGCGTCAGGTCGCCGCTTATCATCTCCCACGACTGCCCCTCGTTAATCGAGCGGAAGAGGTGGTCGCCCGCCGCGTAGAGAGCGTTCGGGTCGTGCGGCGAGAACAGAATCGGGTAGTTCCACTGGAAGCGGTACTTCATCCCCTCCGCGCCGTGCCCCATCGGGTTGTCGGGCCAGACGTTGACCGCGCGCAACTGCTTCGTGCGGTGGTCGTAGCGCGTCAGGTATCCGCCGTACGAGCCCGCGAAGACGACGTTGGGGTCGCCGGGCTTGGGCGCGATCCAGCCCGACTCGCCGCCGCCCACGTCGTGCCACGCGTCGGGGCCGATGCCGAAGTCCTCGGTGCGGCTGCGGATGGAGATGGTCGAGTTGTCCTGCTGCGCGCCGTAGACGTTGTAGGGGAAGGCGTCGTCAACGGCGACGCGGTAGAACTGCGCGGTCGGCTGATCCTGCTCCGTCCAGGTGCGCCCGCCGTTGAGGGAGACGTTCGCGCCGCCGTCGTTGCCCTCGATCATGCGGTTCGAGTCGTTGGGCGCGATCCAGAGGTCGTGGTTGTCGCCGTGCGGCACCGGGATTTGCGTGAAGCTGCGGCCGCCGTCGTTCGAGCGGTGGAAGCCGACGTTGAGGACGTAGACGCGCTCCGGGTTCTGCGGGTCGGCGTAGATGCGCGAGTAGTACCACGCGCGCTGCCGCAGGTCGCGCGACTCGTTGACCTTCGTCCAACTGCCGCCGCCGTTGTCCGAGCGGAAGACGCCGCCGTCCTCGGCCTCGACGATGGCCCACACGCGGTCGGGCGCGGCGGCCGAGGCCGTCACGCCTATCTTGCCGACGACGCCGCGCGGCAGACCCGTGTTGCGCGTCATGTCAACCCACGTATCGCCGCCGTCGGTCGTCTTGAAGAGCCCGCTCGCGGGGCCGCCGCTCTCGAAGCCCCACGGGCGGCGGATGACCTGCCAGAGCGCGGCGTACATGACGGAGGCGTTCGACGGGTCGAACGTCAAATCAATCGCGCCAGCCTGCGGCCCGCGGTAGAGAATCTTCTCCCACGTCCGGCCGCCGTCCTTCGAGCGGAAGACGCCGCGCTGCTCGTTCGGGCCGAAGGCGTGGCCGATGGCCGCGACGTAGACCACGTCGGGGTTGCGCGGGTGAATTCTGACGCGCGAGATGTGGCGCGTGTCGTCGAGCCCCGCCAGCTTCTTCCAAGTCTTCCCCGCGTCGGTCGATTTGTACATCCCGTCGCCGTGCGAGACGTTGCCGCGCAAGGTCTGCTCGCCCATCCCGACGTAGACGACGTTCGGGTCGGACTCCGAGACGGCGACCGCGCCGACCGAGCCGGTCTTAAACGTCTGCTCGCCCAGAGGCTCCCACGTCACGCCGCCGTCGGTCGTCTTCCACACGCCGCCGCCCGTCGCCCCGAAGTAGTAGACGAACGGCTGACTAGCCACGCCCGCCACGGCCGCCGAGCGCCCGCCGCGGAACGGTCCGAGCTGCCTGTAGGCGAGCGGCGCGAACGGCCTGCGCGCGGGCGAGTTGGCGGCGGCCGGCTGTCCCTGCGGCGCTTGCGCCTGTCGCGCGCGCGCGTCGCGCGGCACCGCGGCGCACGTCAGGAGTAGAAGCGCGGCGAGCAGACCGGCCGCGCGTGCGCGCCGCGGCGCGAGAAGACGTACCCTCATCATGTGCAAGGCTCCTCGAAGAATGTTCTTGTGTTCCGGTTAGGAAAGCTTTAAAACGGCAGTCCCCGACTTTGACGTTTGCGGGACACTATATTGCCTTTCGCCCGCGCGGGCAATCGGCATTTTTTTCGCGGGAGGGACGGACTCGAGTTGAGCGCAGAGATAAGATTCGCTGAGACGCTGACGGACGAGGAGCGCGACTCGCTCTTCGGCTGGGGTGAGAAAATCTTCGGCATCGAAGACGACGCCTACCGCTGGCGGCCGAAGGAGCTGCACTTCATCACGGAAGACGAAGGCCGCGCCGTCAGCCACGTCGGGCTCGTCAGGACTAAGGTCAGGGCGGGCGGCCGGGAGGTGTTGGTCGCGGGCGTCGGTGGCGTCGTCACGCGACCCGAGGCGCAGGGCCGCCGCCTCGTCCACGCCGCCATGAGCGAGGCCGCGCGCTACATGTGCGCGGACATGGGCGTCGAGTTCGGGATGCTCTTCTGCCTGCCGCGCCTCGCGCCCTTCTACGAGCGGCAGGGCTGGCAGTTCGTCGAAGACGAGGTCGAGATAGACCAGCCCGCCGGCCCCGTCGTCTGGCCCTACCACGTCATGGTGCTGCCCTGCGGCGGACGCGCGTGGCCCGCCGGCCGCGTCGAAGTCGGCGGCCTGCCGTGGTGATTTATTGCAGTTATCAGTTGAGTGTAATCAGGAGGGGTTCACCACAGAGACACGGAGACACGGCTCAAACATATAAAGCTGTGCTTGAGCTGTGTC
>JBEVKV010000291.1:0-5291 GCA_040509515.1 Pyrinomonadaceae bacterium
TCCGTAAATCAACAATCGCAAATCTAAAATCTAATGACCGTGTCCGGGCCGCCCTCGACGTGGACGGTGTCAACGAAGCGTATGTGGCGCGACTCGGTCGTCATGACGAGCGAGTGCGTGCGGCGTCCCGACCCGAAGAAGCGGACGCCGCGCAGCAGCGAGCCGTCGGTGACGCCGGTCGCGACGAAGATGATCTTCTTGCCGGGCGCGAGGTCGTTCGTGTCGTAGACCTTGTCGGGGTCGTTGATGCCCATCTCCTTCAGGCGCGCGAGCACCTCGGCGGCGGGCGGCACCTTCGACTTGTCCACGTCCAGACGCTCGGGGTCGTAGACGAGGCGGGCCTGAATCTCGCCGTTGAGGCACTTCATCGCCGCGGCCGTGAGCACGCCCTCGGGCGCGCCGCCGATGCCCATCAGCGCGTGGATGTTCGTGCCCGCGACGGCCGCCGAGATGCCGGCCGAGAGGTCGCCGTCGCCGAGCAGTCGGATGCGCGCGCCCGCGGCGCGCACGTCCGCGATGAGCTTCTTGTGGCGCGAGCGGTCGAGCACCATGACGGTCAGGTCTTCGATGTCGCGGCTGAGTTTACGCGCGATGGCCTTGAGGTTGTCCTTGACCGGCGCGTCGATGTCGATGGCGCCGCGGCACGAGGGCCCGACGACGATCTTGTCCATGTAGATGTCGGGCGCGTTGAGGAGCCCGCCGCGCTCGGAGGCGGCGAGCACCGCGATGGCGTTGTTAGCGCCGAGCGCGCAGAGGTTGGTGCCTTCGAGCGGGTCGACGGCGATGTCCACCTCGGGGAAGTCGTCGGCGTTGACCTCTTGGTGATAGCCCTCGCCGACCTCCTCGCCGATGAAGAGCATCGGGGCCTCGTCGCGTTCGCCCTCGCCGATGACGATGCGGCCGCGCATCGGCACCGCGTCCATCTTCTCGCGCATCGCCTCGACGGCGACGTGGTCGGAATACTTGCGGTCACCCTGCCCCATCGTCCGCGCGGAGGCGATGGCCGCGGCCTCGCACACGCTCAGAAAGTCGAGCGAAAGGTTAACGCTGTTCAGCTCTTGGGGCATTAAACAGGACTCCCGAATCTAAAGATTGAACCGACGTGAAATGACCGCTTGGGCTTTGGAAAGGCACATGAATACTACCAGAGAGCGAGTCGAATTGATAGGGGGAAAGAAGTGGACGGTAGATAGTAGTCAGTAGAACAAACAGAGGCGGCGCGTCCCGGTCATCTCCCGAACGCGCCGCCTGTCTTTCTGCCGACTACTGTCTACTTCTCTCTCAGTCCGCCGCGACCGCGTCGCGCGAGGCGGCGGGTTTGTAGGCGGGCAGAGACTTCCGCGCGGACTTCTCGCCCTTAAGGCCGAGCGCCCAGTCGGCCTGCATGAGCGTGTGTATGTCGCGCGTGCCCTCGTAGATGATCGCGGCCTTGCAGTTGCGCAGGTAGCGCTCGACGGGGTAGTCGTTCGAGTAGCCGTTCGCGCCGTGAACCTCTATCGCCATCGAGGCCGCCTTCTCGCTCCGCACGGTCGCCTGCCACTTGGCCAGTGAAGTCGCGCGCGCGTTCGCCCGCCCCTCGTTCTTGAGCCAGCCGGCGCGCAGCCAGAGCAGGTGCGACATCTGGTAGTCGGCCTCCATCTCGGCGATCTTCTGCTTGACGAGCTGGTGGTTGGCGATCTTCGTCCCGAACGTCTCGCGCTCCAAAGCGTAGGCGACCGACGCGTCGCGCGAGGCGCGGATGACGCCGGTCGCGCCCGCCGCCACCGTGTAGCGACCCTGCTCAAGCGCGAACATCGCGATCTTGAAGCCCTCGCCCTCTTCGCCCACCATGTTCTCGGCGGGCACGCGCACGTCCTGCAGGGAGAAGTAGCCGGTGTTGCCCGCGCGGATGCCGAGCTTGCCGTGAATCGTCCCCGAAGAGAAGCCGGTCATACTTCGCTCGACGATGAAGCAGGACATGCCCGAGTGGTCGCGCTTGCGGCGCTTCTCCTCGTCCGTCCAGCAGAAGAAGAGAAAGTTGTCGGCCACGTCCGCGAGCGAAATCCACATCTTCTCGCCGTTCAGCACCCAGCCGTCGCCGTCGCGTCGCGCGGTCGAGCGCGAGCCGACCACGTCCGAGCCCGCGCCCGGCTCGGTCAGACCGTAGGTAGCTATCTTCTCGCCCTTCGCCTGCGGCACGAGATACTTCTGCTTCTGCTCCTCGGTGCCCCACGCGTAGAGCGTCAGCGAGTTGAGCCCCGTGTGGACGCTCATCACGACGCGCAGGAACGTGTCCACCGCCTCAAGCTCCTCGCAGACGAGCCCGAGCGAGACGTAGTCGAAGCCCGCGCCGCCGTACTCTTCGGGGATGCAGACGCCGAGCAGGCCGAGCGCGCCCATCTTGTCGAGCACCGCGCGGTTGAACTGCTGCTTCTCGTCCCACTCCTTGATGTGCGGCGCGACCTCGCCCCGCGCGAACTCGCGCACGGTCTGGACGAGCGCCCTGTGCTCTTCGGTCAACTCGAAATCGATCATGACAATTTTCTTCCTCGGGGATTGAAGTGCTAAGAGCGAGGCTTTGAAAGTAAGCGCCATCTTACAACAGCCCCGTCGCCAAAGTCACAGGGGCCGAAGTCAGAGAGAGCCGCCGCGCGAGTCCTCCAAAAGCTCGCGCGCGGCCTGCTTCGCCTCTTCGAGCGTGCGGACGCGGCCGTCGAGCTGTAGCTCGTAGACGGCGCGCTGTATCCGGCCGACGAGCGGCGACGGCTTGAGCCCCATCTCCAGCAGGTGGCGGCCGAGGAGAAGCTGCGCGGGCGGCCCCTTCTCGACCGACAGCTCGCGCGCGCGCGCGATGAACCACTCCTGCGCTTGCGCGTCGAACCACTTTTCGCGCGGCACCCACGGCGCGTTGCGCCCGAGCGTGTCGGCCTTCGCCAGACGGTAGAGCAGCTCAAGCTCGCAGCGGCGCGCGAGCCGGCGGAAGGCGCCTTCCGTGACGTCGCCGCGCGCGCGGTAGAACTCGCCGGGCGTGAGGTGTTCGCGGACGAGCGCGATGGTCTGCGCGCGCACGTCGTAGCCGTCGAGCGTGAAGAGTTTCAGACGGTCGAGCAGCGCCACGGTCGGCGCGACGCCGGCCTCGTCGTGCCCGCGCGAGCGGACGCGCCCCTCCGCGAACTCCGTCGTCGCGGGCTTCCCGAAGTCGTGGCACAGCGCCGCGAGCATCAGCGTCACGCGCCGCGCGTAGTCCAGATCGTCAACGAGTTCGCGCGCGCGGTCGCAGACGAGTTGGGTGTGGACGAAAACGTCGCCCTCGGGGTGCCAGTCCGGCTCCTGCGCCACGCCCTTGAGCGCGTCGAGTTCGGGGAAGAGCTGCGGCGTAACGTTCAGGCGGTCGAGCCAACGGAGGCCGACCGAGGGCGCGCGCGCGGCGAGGAGAATTTTTTCAAGCTCGCCCCAGACGCGCTCGGCCGGCAAGTCCGTGAGGTCGATGGAGCGGCAGAGGTCGATGGTCTTCTCTTCGACCTCGAAGCCGAAGCGCGCGGCGAACTGCGCGGCGCGCAGCACGCGCAGAGAGTCTTCGACGAACGTCTCGGGCGCGACGGCGCGCAGCCGTCCCGCGTCGATGTCGGCGCGGCCGCGGTACGGGTCGATGATTTCGCCGTCGCCGAGCGGGTCTTCGAGGATGGCGTTGACGGTAAAGTCGCGGCGGCGCGCGGCCTCCTCGAAAGACATCGAAGGGTCGCCCTCGATGTAGAAGCCGCGGTGGCCGCGACCCGTCTTGCGCTCGCGGCGCGGGATGGAAACGTCGACGTCCTGCCCGAGCTTGTAGACCGTGAACGCCTCGCCGACGACGTTGACGCGCCCGAAGCGCGCGAGCAGTTCGCGCAAGTGCGCCGGCTCGACGCCGTAGACCTCAACGTCCCAGTCCTTCACCTCGCGCCCCATCAGGCGGTCGCGCACGCAGCCGCCGACGAGGAGGGCGCGGCCGCCCGCCTCGCCGACGGCGCGCGCCAGCCTCAGAATTTTTTCGGGGGTGGGTGAAGCCATCGGAAAGGCGGCGCGGGCGAACCGCCGTGGCGGCGGCTGCGCCGCTAGGCGCGCGGCGCGGCGGGTTCGTCTCCGTCGGACTCTTCGGACTCTTCCTCGTCGCCGTCGAAATCTTCGTCCTCTTCATCGAAGTCGCCGTCGTCGGCGAAGTCGTCGTCTTCCTCGTCGTCGTCGTAGGCCTCGGGGTCTTCGACGAGGACGTTGATGCCGCGCGTCGAGGGCAGGCAGCTAATGATCTGCACGCGATGGATGTGCGTCATCTCGGGCGACGAGTGCCAGAGCTTGACCCAGAAGCTGCGCGTGTCGCCGTGGATGACGAAGGTCGAGCCGTCCATCATCACGGGGACGGGCGTGGCCTCGACGCCGTCGCGCAGCTCTTCGAGCAGCTCGGGCACGTACTGCCGGAACTGCTCGAACTGTAGGACGACCGCCGACTCTTCGACTTCGGCGGGCGGCAGCTCGACGGGCTCGTCCGATTCTAAGAGCAGCCGCGACTCGGTCTGCTGGTTACGTTTTTTAACTACCGGCATGTCAGCACTTGATCCCCAGCTTCTTCTTCAGATAGTCGGCCAGCTCGGCCGTCTTGACGCGCTCCTGCCCCCACGTGTCGCGGTCGCGGACGGTGACGGCCTCGTCTTCGAGCGACTGGTGGTCGACGGTCACGCAGAAGGGCGTGCCGATCTCGTCCTGTCGCGCGTAGAGCTTGCCGATGCCGCCCGTGTCGTCGTAGACGGTGCGCATGGCGGGCTGCAACTCCGCCTTGACCTGTCGCGCCACCGAGACAATCTCTGGCTTGTTCTTCGCCAGCGGCAGCACGGCGACCTTGATGGGCGCGAGTTGCGGGTGCAGTTTCAGAATCACACGCTTCTCGCCCTTGTCGGTCGTCTTCTCGGAGTAGGCGTCCATCAGGACGGCGAGCACGGTGCGGTTGACGCCGGCCGCCGGCTCGATGACGTAAGGGTAATAACGCTCCTTCGTCGCCTCGTCGAAGTACGAGAGGTCTTCGGTCGAATCTTTGTTGATGCGCTCGCCGTCGCGCTCGGGCTTCTTCGAGTGCGCCATGAGGTCGAAGTCGGTGCGATTGGCGATGCCCATCAACTCGTCCCAGTGTCGCTCCTCGTCCTCGCGCTCGGGGAAGAAGCGGTAGTGGATATCGACGGTGCGCTTGGCGTAGTGCGCCAACTCTTCCTTCGGCTGCTCGTAGCGGCGCAGGTTGTCGGGGCTGATGCCGAGGCTGACGAACCAGTTCTCGCAGTAAGTAATCC
>JBEVKV010000292.1:0-7048 GCA_040509515.1 Pyrinomonadaceae bacterium
GGAGAGCGAAAGGTAGGTCGGGATGAGCACCGCCGAGACGATGCGCCCCAAGCCCCACGCGATGAGCACGCCCGTCGCGCCGCCGATGGCCGAGAGCGTCACGGCCTCGACGAGGAACTGCTTCAGGATGTCACCGCGGCGCGCGCCCAGCGCCTTGCGGATGCCGATCTCCTTCGTCCGCTCGGTCACCGAGACGAGCATGATGTTCATCACGACGATGCCGCCGACAACCAAGGCGATAGCCGGCACCGCGATGGCGACGATGAAGATGGTACCGAAGAGGCGGTCGCGCAAGCCCGTGATGGAGTCGGGCGTGAAGATGCCGAAGTTGTCCTTCTCGTCCTTCTCAAGCCCGCGCCGGACGCGCATCCACTGTTTGGCCTCGTCCACCGCGTCCTCGAACTGCTTGTCGTCCCGGGCCGTGCCCTGAAAGTAGACCGAGCGCCAGTTGCGGAGCGCGCCGAAGTTGCGCCGGTAGGTGAGCAGCGGCACGGTGACGAAGGTGTCCTGCGGCATCCCGAAGACCGTCCCCTTCGCGGTGCGGACGCCGACGACGCGGTACGGCAGGCTGTTGATGAAAATCTCGCCGCCGACGGCGTCGCCGTTGGGGAAGAGCTTGTCGGCCACGTCCGAACCGATGAAGGCGACGCGCGCCGCCTCGTTGTTCTCGATGTCCGTGAAGTAGCGGCCGTCGGCGATGTCCACCTTCTCGATCTCGCCCATCAGCGGCTGCTTGCCGTCGATTGCGACCTCTTCGAGCAGCTCGTTGCCCCGCTTGATCTGCGCGCGCTGCGGGCGCGCGCCGGCGGCGAACTTGTCGGTCAGAGTCAGGCGGCTTTTGAGGAACTCGAAGTCTTCGAGCGTCAGTTCCTTGTTGCGGCGCTGCGCGGCCGCGATGGAGTCCGTGTCCTTGAAGTCGTCCATGCTGAAGCGGCCGATGGTGTAGGACTTCGCGCCGATGTTGGCGATCTTCTCGTCGATGTAGGCGTTGAAGCCCTGGATGAGCGAGACGACGACGACGACGGCCGCCACGCCGATGATCATTCCCAAAAGCGTCAGCGCCGAGCGCAGCTTGTGCGCCCAGATGGCCGCGGCGGCGAGTTTTAAGGTCTCGATGAGTTTCATGGTTCGCGTTTAGTACGGACTGGCATCTGTGTTGGTTGCACACGGCGCCGCCCGCGTTTGTCGCCCGAGCCCGAAAATCCCTTGCTTTTGAGGAAAAGTTTACGCCCGCGCTACTCGTAGCGCAAAGCCTCGATGGGGTCGAGGCGCGCGGCCTTCCACGCCGGCCAGAGGCCGAAGACGATGCCGACCGTCGCCGAGATGCCGACGCCGACGAGGATGGCCCACAGCGGGACGAAGGCCGGGAGCGGCGAGTAGGCGTTCATCAGAAGGCTCGCCGCCTCGCCGACCGCGAGCCCGCTGACGCCGCCCAGTCCCGTGAGGACGACGGCTTCGGTGAGGAACTGCCAGAGGATGTTGGCGCGCGTCGCGCCCACGGCCTTGCGGATGCCAATCTCTTTGGTGCGCTCGGTCACCGAGACGAGCATGATGTTCATGACGCCGATGCCGCCGATCATCAGCGCGACGAACGAGATGGCGGTCAGCACGAGCCACGTCGCGCCCGTGAGCTGGTTGTAGAAGTCGAGGAGCGAGTCCTGCGACGAGACGCCGAAGTTCGGCGGCGCGCCCGAAGGCACCTGCCGGCGGCGGCGGAGGATGTCGGTTATCTGGTCGATGGCGGGGCGGACGTGCTCGCGCGTGTGCGGGCGGAGGATGATGAAGAAGACGACCATCGGCGGCTCGATGTCGCGCCAGTACTTGTCGAAGGTCGGGAGCGGGATGAAGACCGAGTTGTCGCGCGACTGGCCGAAGAAGTTCCCCAGCGTCTCCATCACGCCGACGACGCGGAAGGGCGTCCCCTCGATCTTTATCTCCTTGCCCAAAGCGTCTTCGTTGGGGAAGAGCGCGCGCACCACGTCCTGCGCCAGCACGGCGACGTTCTCGCGCCCGGCCATGTCGCTCTCGGTGACGAAGCGGCCGTGCTCGACGTACTGCGAGAGCGTGTACTCGTACTCGGGCGTGACGCCGAAGAGAATCGGGGTGTCGGTCTCCTTGTCGGCGTGGCGCAGCGTCGAGGCGATTTTGCGCCGGATGGGCGCGACCGAGTTGATGGAGTCGGCGGCCTCGGTGCGGAGGGCCTCGGCGTCCTCGAAGGTGATCTCCTTGCGGTGCAGCTCCTCGTTGTTGGGCGGCCGGCCGAAGCTCGGGTCGAACTTCGAGACGAAGACGGTGTTAGAGCCTAAGCTTTCGATCTGCTCGGCGAAAGCCTTGTTCAAGCCCTGAATGATCGACACCATGAAGGTGAGCGTGACGACGCCGATGGCGACGCCGAGGATGGTCAGCGACGACCGCAGCTTGTTCGCCCTCACCGTCGCCACGGCCATCGCCGCCGACTCTCTGATGTCGTCGAAAGACATAGCGATTTAACTACTCCGCCCTCAGCGCCTCAATCGGGTCGAGCTTGGCGGCCTTCCACGCGGGCCACAGTCCGCTGGCGATGCCGACGGCCGAGGAGACGCCGACGCCCAACGCGGCCGAGCCGGCGCTGAAGAGCAGCGGGAAGCCCATCGCCGCCGCGAGCCCGAAGGCGAGGAGGAAGCCCGCCGCGACGCCCATCAGCCCGCCCGTCGAAGTGAGGACGACCGACTCGATGAGGAACTGCAACAGCACGTCGCGGCGCGAGGCCCCGACCGCCTTGCGGACGCCTATCTCGCGTGTGCGCTCGGTCACGCTCACCAGCATGATGTTCATGACGACGATGCCCCCGACGACGAGCGAGATGGCGGCCACTCCGATGGTCACGACGTAGATGTTCGCGGTCGCGCTCTTGTAGAGGTCTATGAAAACGTCCTGCGTCTCTAAGGCGAAGCCGTCCTCCTCGTCGTTGAAGCCCTTGCCGCGCCGGTTGCGCATGATCGAGCGCACCTGGTCTGAGGCCGCCGCGAGCTGCGCGTCCTCGGGCACCTGCACGAAGACGACGAGCGAGGTGCGCGCGCCGAAAGCCTTCTTGAAGGTCGGGTAGGGAATCTGGATGAAGTTGTCGCGCGAGAAGCCGAAGATTTTACCCAGCCGCTCGGTGACGCCGATGATCTCGTAACTGCGCCCCTCGACGCGCACGCGCCTGCCTATCACCCGGTCGGGCGGCGCGCCGTCGAAGAGGTTGTCGACCACGTCGGGGCCGACGACGGCCACGTCGCGCCCGGCCGCCTCCTCAACGTCCGTCCACGCGCGCCCGGCGACAACGTCCGTGTCCTCGATGGCGTACATCGAGAGCGTGAGGCCGCGCACGCGCACGCCTTCCGAAGACTTGTCGCCGGCCTTGGCGGTCGCCTGCGCGTTGGCGGCAACGCCCGTGCGCCAGCAGACCGTGCAGAGACGCGTGACGGCCTCCGCGTCCGCCTCGGTCACGTCCTTGCGGCGGTTGAATTTGATGAAGTCCTCGCGCGAGGTGATGACCTGCGGGCGCTTCGAGACGGTGAAGACGGTCGAGCCCTGCGAGGAGAAGGTGGAGGCGACCGTCTGGTCGAGCCCCTTGATGATGGTCACGACCGCGATGACGGCCGCCACGCCGACGACCACGCCGACGAGCGTGAGCGCCGTCCGCAGCTTGTTGGCGCGAAGGCTCGCGAGCGCGATTCTGAAGGACTCCCACGTCTTGTGAAAGACGGCCGGGAGCCGCGTCTTGCGCGCGCGCCGCGGGGCGGACTCGCGCCCGAAGCCGCGCGGCGCGCCGCGGCGTTCGCCGCTCGTCTCTGTCAGCAGTGCGCTCATGGGTTGCACCCGGCGCGAGGGATAAATTTCACTTGCCGACCCGCCGCCGCCCCTCTCGAATCGTCGTCCGCCGGGGGCGAAACAAAGACGCGGCGGACAAGCTCGTCACGCCGCGTCTCAAGGAGCAGGGTCGGGAGGGCGGCTATTTAATGCGTTCGTCCTTCTCGATCTGACCGTCGCGAATCGAGATGACGCGGTGCGCGCGTTCGGCGATGTCGTGCTCGTGCGTGACGACGATGATCGTGTTCCCCTCGGCGTGCAGCTTCTCGAAGAGGTTCATGATCTCCAGACTCGTCTTCGAGTCGAGCGCGCCGGTCGGCTCGGCGGCGAGCAGGATGGACGGGTTGTTGACGAGCGCGCGCGCGATGGCGACCCTCTGGCGCTGGCCGCCCGACAGCTCGTTGGGGCGGTGCGTCATGCGGTCGGAGAGTTCGACCGCGGTGAGCGAGCGCACGGCGCGCTCCTTGCGGTCGGCGGCCGAGATGCCGGCGTAGATGAGCGGCAGCTCGACGTTGTGCAGCGCGGTCGCGCGCGCCAGAAGGTTGAACGTCTGGAAGACGAAGCCGATCTCCTGGTTGCGTATCCGCGCCAGCTCGTCGTCGTCCATCTCGCTGACGAGCTTGCTGTTGATCCAGTAGCGCCCTTGGCTCGGCGTGTCGAGGCAGCCGATGAGGTTCATCAGCGTCGACTTGCCCGAGCCCGAGGGGCCGATGATGGCGAGGTACTCGCCGCGCTGCACGTCGAACGAGACGCCGCGAAGGGCGTGGAGCTGCTCGGTGCCCATCTCGTAGGTGCGCCAGATGTCGCGCATCGAGATGAGCGCGGCCGGCACGGCGTCGTGCGCGAGCAGGTCGCCGTGTTCGAGCGCCTGCGGTTCTATGGTGGTGGGGCTCTCCATCAAAAGTGCTCCGCTCATTTCTTGTCGCCCGCCTTGTCCCCGGGCTTGTTCTGCTGGCGCTGCACGGTGTCCCCCTCCTTCAGCGTCCGCAGCACGCGGCTCGGGCCGGTGACGACTTCCATCTGGGGCTGGAGCCCGCTGACGATCTCGATGTCCGACTCGCCCGTGATGCCGGTCTCGACGGGGACGAACTTGACCTTCTTGCCGTCGAGCACGTAGACGCCCTTCACTTCCTTCGGCTTCTCGGCCGGGGTCGCGGCGGGCTGTCCCTGCTGTCCGGGCGGGGTCGGCGTCGGCGTCGGGGCCTTCTCGACGATGGCCTGGAGCGGCACGGCCAGAACGTTATCCTTGGTCTTGGTCGTGACGGTCGCGGTCGCGGTCATGCCGGGCTTGAGCGAGTTGCGCGCCTCGTCGGGCAAGTCCTTCAGCTCGACGATGACCTTGAACTCCTTCGCCTCCTGTACGTTGACGCGGTTGCCCAGTCCCGACCCCTGCGTGTCGGAGCGCGAGACGGCGAGCGGGTTCTTCTGGACGACGACGCCGGCTATCTCGCGCTCGCCCATCGCGTCCACCTTGACCTTGGCCGGCTGGCCGACTTCGAGCTGCGCGATCTCGGTCTCGTCCACGTTGACCTCGACGTTGATGGTCGTCATGTCGGCGATGGTCATCAGCGAGGTGGTCGAGAGCCCGGCGACGGCGAACTGGCCGACGCGCGCGGGGATGTCGACGACGACGCCCGTGAGCGGCGACATCGTGACGGCCTTGCTGCGCTGCGACGACTGGCCGCGCAAAAGCGCCTGCTGGCCGGAGGCGCGCGACTCGCTCGTCTTGACGCTGTTGCGCGCCTGCGTGACGCTGTTCTGCGCCTGCTCGATGGCCTTGCGCTGCTGGTTGACGCGCGCCTTCGACTCCTCGACGGCGATCTCGGCCGACTTGAGCTGCGCGCGGGCGGTGTTGAGCGAGACGGTGGCCTGCTTGACGCGATCCTGCGCGGTGTCGAACTCGGAGCGCGAGGCGACGCCCGACTCGATGAGTTCGGTGGTGCGCTTCATCTCGCGGCGCGCGGTGTCGAGGTTGACCTGCTCGCGGTCGACCGCGGTCTGCGCGGTGTTAACGGCCTGTCGCGCCTGCGCCATCGAGGCTTCGGCGGCGAGGAGCGCCTGCTGCGTCTGCTGGACGTTGGTCTCGGCCGAGATGACGGCCTGCCGCGCGTTCTGCACGTCGGAGAGCGCGGCCTGCGCGCTGGCGGCCTGCGCCTCGGCGGAGGATTCGAGCTGCGTGGGGTCTACGCGCACGAGCGGCTGGCCGACCGTCACACGGTCGCCGGGGTTGACGCTGATCTCTGTGATGCGACCCTGCACCTCGCTCGTCAGGTTGACGAAGCGAATGGGGCGCACTTCGCCCGAGGCCGTGACCGTGGACTTCAGCTCGGGCCTCACGTCCACCTTAACTACAGTCACCTCGGCCTCGTCCTTACCGCGGGCGAAGATGCTGATGACGACGATCATCCCGAGGACGGCGACCGCCGCGACCGCGATGATGATTTTCTTCTTCCGGCTCACAGCCATTGGGGTTCGATTCCTTCTTTCTAAATCAAGGGGTTTGAATGTCGGGTCGGGAACTCGACGGGTACGCACGAGCGCGAGGGCGCTAAACCGAATCACTGCCGCACCTTCCCGCCGCCGGCAACTCTTCTACGTGCAAAATGGTGGAACAGTTTCAGAAAAACTGGTGATAAGTGGTCGGTGATAAGTGATAAGAAAAGTCGGGTGAGCGGGCTACTTATCACTTATCACTCATCACTTATCACCTGCCTTTGATGCTGTTGGCGCGTCTCGCGTTTCGGGGTACAATAACGCTTCGGCGCACGGGCCGCCTCCCTTGGGCGGGTGCCGTGTCGGGATTCGGGGGCATCTCAGGGGCGTGCCAGCCCGCACCGCCATTCAAAAACGTGTAAGGACGCGGCCATGATCACCTGCGACAGGTGCCAGACGGAGAATATCGAGGGCTCGCAGTACTGCGACGAGTGCGGCGCCGCGCTCGCGGGCTCCGGCCAGTCCTCAGGCCGCCGGCACGTCACCGAAGAGTCCGCCGCCGCCGTCGCCGAGCCCGAGCCGCTGGTGGCCGAGACGGGCGTCGCGCGCCACGCGCCCGCAGAGCTTCGACCCGCGCCGCCGCCCGCCGCGTTCGCCTCGACGGGGGCCTCGTTCCCGGCGCGCGCGCGGGGCCGCGAAGACTCACAGCCGCCGCGGCGCGGGCCGCGGCGCGCGCCCCCCCCCCCCCGCCGGCAACACCCCGGGGGCGCCGGCGGCCACG
>JBEVKV010000293.1:0-13223 GCA_040509515.1 Pyrinomonadaceae bacterium
CGGGGATTTAGACGTCAAGCACCTTGCCGTTCTCGGCCTCGGCCGCCGGGACGTTGATGACCGCCGGGGTCGGAGGTTTGCTCGCGACTTCGCCGTTCGACTTTACGCCGAGTTGAGAGAGCATCTCCGGCACGTTGATGCCGAGCGCCTGCAACTGCTGGAGGAGGCCGAAGATGAGGGTCGGGCCGGTCTGCGCGAAGCGGTTAATGCCGCTTGAGCCGTGGCCGTTGCCGTCGGAGCCGCCCTGGTCGATCATCACGATCTTGTCGATTTTGCCGAGCGGCTCGGAGACCGCGCGCAGGGCCGGGGCCGTGGCCTCGATGATGTTCGGGAGTTTCTCCAGAATGGTCTGGAGCCGCGCCGCGTCGTTGAACTCGCGCCAGGCGGCGGCCTTCTCCTTGATGGCCGCCGCCTCGGCGAGACCCCGCGCCTCGATGGACTTGGCCTCGGCGAGACCCTGCGCCTGAATCTTCTCGGCCTCGGCCAATCCGAGCGCCTTGATTCTCTCGGCCTCGGCGAGACCCTCGGCCTCGACGGCCGAGGCGCGCCCCTTGCCCTCGCGCTGGAGCTTTTCGCTCTCGGCCTCGGCGGTGGCGATGACGGCTTGCTTGCGCCCTTCGGCGGCGAGGATGGCGGCCTCCTGCTCGCCCTGCGCGCGCAGCACGGCGGCGCGGCGCTCGGCCTCGGCCTTCTTGACGACCGTCGCCTCCAGCTCCTTCTCCTTGCGGAGCACCTCCTGCTCCTGCACGGCGATCTGCTCCTGCGTGCGGATGCGCTCGATGCGCACCTCCTCGGCGACGACCTCCTGCCGGGCCTTGGCGTCGGCGAGCGGGCCGGCCTGGTCGGACTTGGCCTTCTCGCGCAGAATCTCGGCGGTGTACTGCGCGCGCTGCACCTCGGTCTGGCGGGTCGAGGCGGCGATCAGCGCCTCGGACTCAAGCCGCACCTTCTCGCCCTCCTGCATGGCGAGCGAGGCTTTAATCTTCGAGTCGCGCGTGGCCTCGGCCTCGCCGATGTCGGCGTCGCGGCGCACCTCGGCCGTGCGCTTCTTGCCGAGCGCGTCGAGGTAGCCCTCGTCGTCGCTGATCTCCTGAATGGTCAAGGCGTCTAAGCCGATGCCCATCTTTTCGAGGTCGCCGGCGGCTTCGGTCGTCAGCTTCTGCGCGAAGCTCTGCCGGTCGTTGTTGATCTCCTCGACGGTGAGCGTGCCGAGGATGGCGCGCAGGTGGCCTTCCAAAGTCTGAAAGACGAGGCGGTGGAACTCCTCAGTCCTCATGCCGAGGAAGCGCTCGGACGCCGCGCGCAGTGACTCGTCGTCGCCCTTGATTTTGACGTTGGCGACGGCCTTCACCGAGACGGGGACGCCCTGCCCCGTGTAGGCGCGCGAGGTGGCGAGCGGGACGGTCAGGACGTTCAGGTTGAGGTAGTCGACCTTCTCCAGAAACGGGACGATCAGGGTCGCGCCGCCGCGCACGAGCCGGTACCCGACCACCGTCCCGTCCGAGAGCTTGCGCGAGCGGCCCGAGATGACCGCCGCCACGTTGGGCGAGACCTTGATGTAGTTACGGCTGAGCAGCCAGAAGGCGATGATGACCGCCAGCGCCACCGCCAGGATGGCCCCGACGACGAGAATGTCTTGCGTGATGTTCATGCTTAACTCCGTTGGTGAGTGCGTGGGCGTTTATTCCCTCAGCCGCTGCGTGTACGTGTCCGACTCCGCGCCTGGGCTGACGATAACCGAGTCGCCGGTAAACTCTTCGACGAGCACGATGGCGCCGCTCTTCAGCTCGGCGCCCCCGCGCGAGCGTGCGATCTTCTCGACGCGCTCCTCGCCGACGCGGCAGCTAATTTGGCCGACGCCGCCCGCCGGAATCGTCACCGTCACCTGCGCGGTGCGGCCGACGAGCTGCGGCCCGCTGACAGAGCTGGAAGACTGCTGCGCGAGGAGGAAGCGTGCGAAGAGCGCGACGGCCACGCCGAGCACGAAGCCGCTCGCGAGGCCGAGCAGCGCGCTCGGCACCACCCCGAAGCCGGAGCGGATGCCGATAGCGCCGAAGCCGCCGAAGGCCGTGAGGAAGACGGCGAGCGCGCGGCTGTCGATGAAGCCGTGGCCGTCAACCCCCGCCCCGACGCCTTCGTGCAGGCCGAAGCCTTCGAGCAGCTCGCCGAAGAGTAGCGAGATGACGAGAAAGATCAGGCCGACGGCGGCGATGCCGATAAAGATGGTCAGGGCGCTGATGCTGGCGAACAGGTCTGTCACTCTCTGGGTTCCCCGTCGGAAGTGGGAGCGTGCGAAGGCCCGGCGGCCGGGCCTTCGCGGCTCCGCTGGCGCGGCGTTGAACGGCCGCGCGCGACCTTACTTCGTCCCGGCCTTCGAGCCGTTGCCGGCCGCGCCGTTGCTGGCGGGGGCGGCGCCGTCCGCCAGCCCCAGACGGTCTTTGAAGAGGCTGAGCAGGAGGAGCGTGCCGATGCCGCCGCCGCCGCCGTCCGCGCCGCCCGAGGCGAGGATGTCGGGCGTGATGCGGACGCCCTTCTCGCCGATGACCCTGAGCGTCTCGACGAGCGCGACGCCCTGCGGCCCGAGCGCGTTGACCTGCTCGTGGTAGGCGACGCCCTGCGCCTCGCCCATCAGCCTGACCTTCTCGGCCTCGGCCTTGCCCGTCGCGAGGATGTAGTGCGCCTCGCCCTCGCCCTCGGCCTTGCGCTGCTCGGAGCGGCGCGTCGAGATTTCGACGCCGACGGTCGCCGCCATCAGGTCTTTCTGGTTGTCGGCGTGCGCGCGCGTCTTCTCAAGCTGGATGCGCTTCTCCTCGGCCTCGCGCTGCGCGTTGTACATGTTCTGGCGCTGCTCGGCGAGGATTTTCTCGGTCTGCGTCTTCATCAGCTCTTCGGGCAGGTGGATGTGGCAGATGAGGACGTTGACGACATCGACGTGGTACTTCAGCAGGTGCATCCTGACGCGCGCCTCGGCCCGCTCCTGCTCCTCGTGGCGGTTCTGGAGGTAGGCCATCGCGGACGACTCCGACGCCTGATTGCGGAAGATGGAGTCGATGAGCGGGTGCATCACGTTCTGGATGAGCTTGTCGGTGTTGCCGATCTTGGCGACCATGAAGGGCGCGTCCTCCGGCTTGACGCGGAAGACGACGCGGACTTCGAGCTTCATCGTGAAGCCGTCTTTCGAGATGACCTCGAAGGGGTCGAAGGTGTTGTCCACGTCCTCGGCCGTCCACTCGACGGTCATGTTGGTCGTCGGGATGATGATCGGCGACATCGCCAGCGTGTTGACGTAGTACTTGCCGGGGCCGACGACCGACTCCTGTATGCCGCGGAAGCCCTCGGGGACGACGTACGCCTCGTGCGCGCCCTGATCGAGCCGCTGGTCGGCCGGGTCGTTGGCGATGAGGTCTTCCTGAATCTCGTTGAGGCGGCGGTTCTCGCCGTCCAGCTTGTCGAGCCGCGCGGCGGCCTTCGAGACCTGATCGCGCTCCTCCTGTTCGAGCCGCTGGCGCACCTTGTTCGCCATCTCGCGCCGGATGTCCTCGGTCGGGTCTTTGCCGACGTTCGAGACGATGACGGCGACCTCGCCCGGCTTGACCTCGCGCGCCGTCTCGGGGATGACCTTGAAGACGAGCGGGTTGATGTAGTAGGTGCCGGGCAGCAGGATGTCGCGCTGCGGGCCGCGCTGTCCGCCCTGCGAGATGAACTCGTTGCAGTCCTGAAAGTTGTCGTGCCCCTGAATGGTGGTGGCGACGTAGTCGCGCGGGTCGAGCGGCGCGCCGTCGAGCGCCTCGACGAGCCCGATGTTGTTCTCGTTGATGACGGTCGCGTCGTAGAGCCGGATGAAGAAGAGCCCGGGCTTGGGGTCGCCGCCCTCGATGGGCATCGACTGCGTGTGGATGCGGTAGGTGCCCGGCGTCAGGATTTCGACCTGCGGCCCCTTCTGGCCCCCGTTGGCGACGAACTGCTCGGCGTCCTGATAGTTGAGGTGGCCCCGGACGGCCTTGCCGTGCAGGCGGCCGGCGTCGAGTTGGTCGCCGTCGGAGGCGGTGACGATGCCGACCTTGCCCGGCGGGATGGTGGTCGCCTTCGCCACCGAGACGCGGAAGAGGTACGGGTGAATCGGCCACAGCCCCGGGGGGAGCGTGCGGAGCTGGATGCCCTTGACGCCGCCCTGCTTGATGAAGGCGATGGGGTCTTGGAAGTTGTTGTGCGCGTTCTGCGCGCGGTCGGGGGCGAAGTTTCTGCCGGGGGGCATCGGCTCGCCGTCGATGGCTTCGAGCACGCCCATCTCGTCCGACCCGATCTCGATGAGCGGCACCTTGCGGACGACGCTCTCGAACGGCCACTTGACGAAGTGGAGGCCGGGCTTGAGCACGTCGGCCTGGATGCCGACCTCGCCCTCGGTGGCGACGACGCGGCCGGGGGGCATCTTCGCGCCGAGGTAGCGGCGCTCCTTGATGGCGATCTCGCGCGCGCCGACGTTGACGAGCCAGCGCCGAATCAGCACCACGACGGCGATCAGCGCGACCAGACCGATCACGGCAATCGGCAGCAACTCGAACAGTTTGTCGTTCATTGGGTCTCTTCCTGTGCGGGGCCGTCGAGGGGCGGCGCCGCGTCTGTGTTTGCCTGCCCGTCGCGCGCGCGCGTCGAGAGTCGGCGACGCGCGTCGGCGAGTTTCTGCTTGAGGACGAAGCCGCCGCCGGAGCGCTTGGCCTCCGACGAGAGCAGCCAGTACTCGGCCTCGAAGAGCGAGCGGAGCGTCTCCGCCCCGACGCCTTCGAGCCCGCCGTCCTCCCAGAGCTGTAGAACTTCCTCGACCGCGCGCCCGAACGTGCCGGCGTCGTCCGAGAGCGCCGAGACGCGCAGGAGGTCGGCGGTCGAATCCGGCGCGGGCGCGCGCCTCCACTCGCCGAGCAGCATCTCGGCCAGCTCGGGCGAGGAGCGCAACCCCATGCCGCGCGCGATGTAGGTGGAGAGCCTGCGCAGCTCGTCGGCGTCGCCCGCCGAGCGCCCGACGAGCCCGTCGAGCACGAAGCGGTAGAGCGCCGGGTTGCCCGCCTCGGACGCCTCGCGGAGTGCGCCGAGGTCGCCGCCCGCGGCGCGCTCGCGCAGCAGGCCGGCCCTTATCTCTTCCGCGTTTTCTCGGGCGTCGTCGCCGTCCGGGGCTTCGGCGTCGTCGAAGAGCCCGCGCGGGGTGAAGCCCGGCGGGAGCGGTTCGATTCTCGGGGTGGACTGCGAGCGTCGCGTGCGTAGGATTGCGAAGGAGGCTGCGAAGATCAGCAAGACTGAGATGATGAGAATGGCGCTCACTTTTAACGCCCGCGGCCGGAGGCCGTCGGCGGCCGTCCCCACGGCCGTCCGTGGCCGCTTCCGGGGTGCCGTCCGTTGTTGATATACGAAAAAGCGTTGCGAAGGTTGCGGGGCGGCTCAAGATTCCGGCGAGGCCGCCGCTTCCCGCCGAACGCGTCGGGCGACGCATCATACATCCAAGAGCCGTGAACCGTAAACCGTAAACCGTGACAAGAGAAAGAGCGTGTCTTCCCTTGTCACGGTTTACGGTTTACGGTTTACGCCTTTAGAAGCTGCGGCGGAAGAGGTAGGAGGCTTTGATGAAGAAGTTGCGGTTGTTGCGGCGGAAGCCCTGGTCGGGCTGGCCGTCGAACGGGTTGAAGTAGCCGCGGTTGAGGTCGTCGTTGTAGCCGACGTAGAAGGCCGTTCCCGGACTCGGCGTCCAGCCGAAGAGGAACTGCCCGCGGTAGCTCGACCGGAGCGAGCTGTAGTCGAGACGCGCGCGCGCGAAGGCGAAGCGCGTGAACTGGTAGGTCGTCCTCGCGCTCCAGATGTCCGAGTTGAAGGCGACCAGCCCCGTGTCGTCGCGCGTCAGGCGGTTCCTCGACCAGCTCAGAGACATGTTGAGCGCGTTCGACGCCTTGTAGGTGATGCCGCCGTTAGTGTAGAGGAGGTCGCCCTTGCCGGGGTCGAGCAGTCCCGCGCACTCGGACGGCGCGACGAAGCCGTCCTCGGCGCTCTCGCAACGTCCGGCCGCGCTCGCGGCGCGCGCCGCCACGGCCGACGGGCTCGCGCGCGGGTAGCGGAGGCCGTTGCCGAAGTCGTAGTCGAGCTGCCCCCAGCGGTAGCCGAAGAAGTAGTTGAGCGTGATGCGCTTGGTCGGCGACGAGCCCATGTAGGCGAAGTAGTTCTTGGAGAGCGCGGAGACCTCGGGGCGGCCGAGCGAGAAGGACGGCTCGCCGAACTCCGTGGCGAAAACGCGCTCGTAGCCCGTGTTATAGCCCGTGCGGATGTAGGTCTGGCGCTGGAGGTTCGGGCCGACCTGCCCCTCGTACGTCCAGTTCTGCAAACGCCCCTGCCAGTCGTGGTTGCCGCCGAGGTAGTTGTAAATCTCCCACGAGACGATCTTCTTCTTCGGCTTCGGCTCCGACGTGTAGCCGACGTTGACGTTGTGGTTGTTGGTGTTGACGCGGCGCGTGAAGCCGAGGTCGGCGACGTAGCCGGCGGTGCGCGCCGCGCCGTTGACGTTCCACCACCAGTGGCGCTTGGTCTGGCTGAGCAGGTACGAGTAGGCGAAGCCGTTCTGCGTGCGGCAGTCGTCGCGCGCGGGGTCGGCCGCCAGCTCACAGCGGCGCGCGTTCGTCCCCAAAACCTGAAACTCCAGAGTCGTCTGCTTGTTGAAGCGGAAGCGCGCGTCGAAGCCGCCGAGGTAGTTGCTGCGGTCGGCGAAGTTGTAGGAGGTGGCGAGGAAGCCGATGCTGTTCTCCTTGCCCATGTCGCGCTTGACGCGGAGGATGCCGACGGTAGCGTTCTTGTCCAGCAGCCTCATCAGCGAGCCGCGCTGCTCGGTCAGGTCGTCCGCGAAGTTCGTCCCGTTGACTTCGTCCCTGCGCCTGACGGTCGAGAGGTCGCCGGTGGCGCGGACGAAGTCGCGGTCGTCGTCGTCGAGGTTGCCGGGCGCGTTGTCCGACGCGTAGAGGAAGCCGTAGGTCGTCCGGCCGCGCTTGCCCGTCAGCTTGGCCGCGATATCAGGGTCGACGATGGTGCGCGTGTGGACGGCCGAGAGCTGCGTGCGGAAGATTTCGATGCCTTCGAGGAAGAAGGGGCGCTTCTCCTCGAAGAAGATGGGAAAGCGCTGGTTGGCGGTGTTGACCGTCGCGTCGGCCTCGACCTGCGCGAAGTCGGGGTTGATGGCGAGGTCTAAAGTCGTGTTGGGGTTGATGCTGAACTTGGCGGTCAGGCCGGGGTCGAGGCCGACGGGGCGGTTGATGAAGCGGCCGGCGTCGGCCGGCACCGCCAGCCCCTGCGCCTCCATCAGCGCGCGCTGCCCCGAGAGGAAGACGGGCGCGCTCACGCCGTTCTGCGAAAAGGTGATGCTCGGGATGAATTCGAGCGTGCGCTCGGTCGAGATGCCTTCGAGCCCCGTGATGTGGCCGGCCTGATTGAGCGTCCCCGAGGCGTCGCGCGCCATCGGCATCCACGAGTCCAGCTCGTCGTTGTTGCGGTCGATGTTGCGCCAGATGTGGATGCCCCACTGCTTGTCTTTGCCCGCCTCGTAGCGCAGCGACTTGAACGGGACGGCGACCTCGATGACGTAGCCGTCCGAGGTGAGCGCGCCCTTCGAGTCCATCACGATGTCCACGCTCAGGTCGAGCCCCTGATTCTCGGTGTGGATGCCGTCGGCCTGAACGCCGAGCGGGTTGAAGCCGAGGACGTAGGCGCGGCGCTGGTCGTTGAAGGTGTCGAGGAAGACGCGGACGTTGTCCTCGCCGAAGATGTTGTCGCGCTTCGGGATGGTCGCGCGCACCTTCGTCGGGTCGTCGTAGCAGCGGAAGGCCATGTAGAGGGTCTTCGAGTCGAAGCCGATGTAGACCTCGGTCGGCTGCGACGGCGCGATGTTGTCGCCCGGGTTGAACTGGTAGAAGTCCTTGAAGAGTGCGCCCGTCTTCCAGATTTCCTCGTCCATCTTGCCGTCGATGACGGGGGCGGTGTCGAAGCGCACGATGCGGACGGGCTGCGCCTTCTCGGGCGGGAGCGGCGGGACGCCCTTCGGCGCGGCCTTCGCCGCCTTCGCGGGCTCGGCTTTAGTCGCGGCTGGCGACGCGGAGGGGGCGGCGGCGACCGCGACGGGCGTCGGAGTCGGCGACGCGGCCTTCGCCAGTTGGGGCGTCGGGCCGGCGGCGGGCGTCTGCGCGCCCGTCAAAGTTGTACAGGCCGCGACAAAAAGACACAGCAGCGCGACTCTCCTGATGATGTTCATTGGGCTCTCTTCCGATTCGGCAGGCCGCGCGGGGCGTGACACACACGCGGGCGCAGGTTGAGGGTCTACGCGCCCCCGCGCGCCGTCGCCGGGGCACCGTCAAAAGGCATTCGTTTGTAAGTCCGCGACCGATTCGGAGGGGTGAATGTAGTCTCGGTTCGTGCGCGGCGCGACCGCTCGTCAGAGGCGCTCCGGCGGGTTGGCTTTACGTCAAATGAGGCGGTCGCCCGCCTCAAGGAAGGGTTAGCTACTCGCTGACGAAGGTTACGTGCGCGCCGACCGCTGACGCCGGCATCGGCCAGGCGGCCACCGCGTCGACGCCCGTCGGGCGCGGGGCGCGCGGCGCGGGCGCGGGAGCCGGCGCGCAGCACGGAGACGGGGCGCGCCTGAACTTCAGCACCTTCGTCTTCACGCCGTCGCGGTCGAGGCGGAACTCGTACGTGCCGGGGAGCGACCCTTCGATGTTGCGGAGCGCCTGCTCGACCTTTTGCCACTCGCCGCCCTTCGCCTCGAAGCGCGTGGCGACGAAGTTCACCCTGACCTTCTCGGCACGCCTCACGTTCTCGGCCGCATCGACGCGCGCCGCCGGGGCGTCGGCCGCCGCGCGCGCCGCGCCGCGCGGGTCGATGCCGGCGTCGGGCGGGATGATCATCGCGACTTCGCGGAGAGACTCGTGCGGCGGCGGCTCCAACATGGGCGGCTCGATCATGGCCCACTCGTCGCCCGCGACATCGGCGGTGCGTGCTTCGGCGCGCGCCGGCTCGGCCTTCCTCGGCTTCGCGGCCTGCCTCTGCTTCGGGCACGAGGCGAGCTGCGTCTCGGCCGGCCGGGGCTCGCCGACGCGAGCGTCCGCGCCCTCGGCCGAGGGCAGGCTCAGGAACGTCCGCATGAGCCCGACGCTGACGCGCGAGCCGAGCGCGCTCCTCAACGCCTGTAGGTCGTGCGAGAGTTGGGGCGCGGCAAACATCGCCGCGGCGACGATGACGTACGCGATGACTGATCTGTGCTTCATAACCTTGAACCCGCCTTTTACAGGATGCCCCGCGTGGGCTTCCGACTTACCGCTTCAGCCAGTCACTTCCGGCTCGTTCTACCCGCAAAACACCACCCGCTCGTGTTTCGTGGCAACTTTTTTTCGCTTACAATGACGCCCGGCGTTCCATTTAGTTAACGGCCTTACACGCGCGGGCGGCCCCTCGGTTTGGTTTTTGCGCCGGGAGGCGCGGGGCTTTCTGTCTCGCACCTGTTAGTGGCGCGACCCGGCGCTTGGTTTCAAAAAAACTTCGCCGCCGGTTCCTTTTTTTAAAGGCGGACGGCCGACACCTTTAACGCGTAAGAATGGGGCCGCGCGGGTCGGCGCTCAATTCAAATGTGACGAAACCGGACGTGATGGGACGGGACGCGGCCGTTCCGTGACGAACGGGACTGTGGCGGGGACGAAATTGACCGAAAGGTCGGATGCGGAGGGACGATGAGGTACAGAAGGTTCGGGCGCGCGGGCTGGGACGTGAGCGAGATTGGTTACGGGATGTGGGGCATGGGCGGGTGGAGCGGGTCGGACGACGAGGAGTCTTTGCGGTCGCTCCAGCGCGCGGTAGACCTCGGCTGCAACTTCTTCGACACGGCGTGGGCCTACGGCGAGGGTCACAGCGAGGGGCTGCTCGGCCGTCTCGTCCGCGCGAATCCGGACAAACGTCTCTACACCGCCTCGAAGATACCGCCGAAGAATCGCAAGTGGCCGAGCCGCCGCGAGTACGCGCTCGACGAGACGTTCCCGCCCGAACACATCGAGGAGTACGTCCACTCAAGCCTCCGCAACTCGGGGCTCGAAAGCATCGACCTCATGCAGTTCCACGTCTGGGAGGACGCGTGGGTCGAGGACGGGCGCTGGGCGAAGAAGATGGACGAGCTGCGCGCGCAGGGCCTCGTCGGCGCGGTCGGCATCAGCATCAACCGATGGGAGCCGTGGAACGGCGTCCGCGCCGTGCGCGCCGGACTCGTGGACGCCGTGCAGGTCATTTACAACATCTTCGACCAGAACCCGGAGGACGAACTCTTCCCCGCCTGCCGCGAGATGGACGTGGCCGTCATCGCGCGCGTCCCCTTCGACGAGGGGACGCTGACGGGCACGCTCACGAAGGAGAGCCGCTGGCCCGAGGGCGACTGGCGCAACACGTACTTCGTCCCCGAGAACCTCGTCCCGAGCGTCGAGCGCGCCGACGCCTTGAAGCCCGTGGCCGAGCGCGCGCGCGTGGGGATGCCCGAGATGGCGCTGCGCTTCATCCTCTCCGACCCGACGGTCTCGACCATCATCCCGGGCATGCGCAAGACGCGCCACGTCGAGTCGAACGTCGCCGCCAGCGACGCCGGCCCGCTGCCGGCCGACCTGCTCGCGGAGCTGCGCGCGCACCGCTGGGAGCGCGCGCCGAAATCATGGTCGCAGTGAGACGTTTGAGACCCGAGCCCGCGCCGAGTAGCTCCATGAGAGACACGCCCAACTTCGTCCGCACACGCGCCGTCGTGCTCGCGCTGCTGTTCGCGTTCGCGCTCCTGTCATCGCCTTCGACTTCGCGCGCGTGGCCGACACAGGACGGCCCGCCCGGAGAGGCAGGCACGTTCCGCGAGCCCGACCTCGTCGAGCTGCTCAAGCTCGACGGCTCGATAAAGCTCGACGTGCGCTACGCGACGGCGAACAACTTTACGGGCCGCGCCGTCTACACGGAGGCGCGCGCCTTCCTGCAGCGCCCCGCCGCCGAGGCTCTCGTGCGCGCGGGCCGCGCACTCAAAAAGCACGGCTACGGACTCGCGGTCTTCGACGGCTACCGGCCGTGGTCGGTCACCAAAATCTTCTGGGACATCACGCCCGCCGACAAGAAGCAGTTCGTCGCAGACCCCGCGAAGGGCTCGCGCCACAACCGTGGCTGCGCCGTCGACCTGACGCTCTACGACCTTAAGACCGGCCGGCAGGTCTCGATGCCCGGCGAGTACGACGAGATGTCAGAGCGCTCGCACATCAACTACGCGGGCGGCACGCCCGAACAGCGCCGGCTCCGCGACCTGCTCCGCTCCGCGATGGAGGTTGAAGGCTTCGCGCCCTACGAACCAGAGTGGTGGCACTACGACTACAGAGACTGGCGTCAATATCCCATCCTCAACCTCAGCTTCTCCGAGATCGGAAAGCCCAAATCAAAGGCGGCCGGCGCGGCTCATACCAAATAGTGCCGGGCTTGCACCATCTGGCATAAGCGCGGCCGCGACGGACTTTGATTTCCTTTGAAAATCGCCCGCACAAGTTCTCCGACTTCACACGCCGGAGTCACGGGCACACGTCTTGCACCGGCCGGCGTTAAAGGACGAAAGCCCCCCAAGAGCTTTTAAGCCTTTCGATAAGGCACGGCTTCGTCCGCCCAAATCTGCCCCAAAGCAGAGCCCGTCAGAACCGTTAACGAAGGAGCGTACCCGTATGCGTTCTCGTCTCTACGCGCCCGCAGCTCTCCTTTTTCTGCTCTCCACAATCCTTCTCTCCAGCACTCCCGCGCTCGCCGACGACACGTACGAAGACGAGTACGAGGAGCGCGCGCGCGTCCTGCGCATCAGCCTCCTCAAGGGCGAGGTCAGCGTCAAGCGCGTCGGCGAAGCCGAATGGGACGAGGCGCGTCTGAACGCCCCGCTCGTCGAAGGCGACCTCGTCGCGACGGGTCGCGACTCGCGGCTTGAGATACAGGTCGACGCGCGCAACTTCGTCCGCCTCGGCCCCGACTCGGTGCTGAAGGTCGTCACGCTGCGCGACGAGGGAATCGCCCTCAGCCTCTCCGAAGGCACGGCCACGCTCAGGCTCGCGCGCTTCGACAAAGACAAAGAGTACTTCGAGCTGGACGCCCCGGCGACGACCGTCGCCGCCGAGAAGACCGGTCAGTACCGCCTCGACGTTGAACGCGACGGCGCGGTGCGCGTCACCGTCCGCGACGACGGACGCGCGCGCGTCTACTCGCAGGACTCCGGCTTCGTCCTGCGCAACGGCCGCACGGCGCGACTCGCCGCCGGCGTCGCCGAGCGCGAGTGGGAGTTCGCCGCCGCGTCGGGGTTCGACGAGTGGGATTCATGGAACGACGAGCGCGAACGCTACCTCGCCTCGCGCCTGCGCCACGAGGGGCGCGAACGCTACTACGACTCGGACGTGTACGGCGCGGAGGAGTTGGACGCTTACGGCGACTGGGTTCACACGAACGAGTACGGTTACATCTGGCGTCCGCACACGACCGTCGTCAACGTCTACAACGACTGGGCTCCGTACCGCTACGGCCGCTGGGTCTGGTGCCCGCCTTACGGTTGGACGTGGGTGGCGGACGAGCCGTGGGGCTGGGCTCCTTACCACTACGGCCGCTGGGTTCACGTCAACGGCCGCTGGTGCTGGGCTCCGCGCGGCTACGGCTACCGCTACCACCGCGCGTGGTGGAGGCCCGCGCTGGTCGTCTTCGTCACGGTCGACTACGGGCGCGACCGGCACGTCTGCTGGTACCCGCTCACGCACGGCCAGCGCGACCCGCGCGGACGCTGGTGGTCGCGTCGCTACGACCCCGTCACGCCGCTGCGCGGGCGCGACCTCGAAAGGCTGCGCCGCTCGAACCCGGCGCTGCTGCGGGCCGTGACGACTGTGCCCGCGCGCGACTTCGGGGCCGCGTCCCTGCGCGCGCGACCGGCCGCCGGAGACGTTGCACAGCGCGCGCTCTCAGGCGAGCCAGTGCGCGGGCCGTTGCCCATCGCGCGCGCCGGCTCGACGCGCGGCGTGCCCCGCGCTGACGGTGCGAACGGCGGCGCGCGCCCGACCGGCGCGAACGGACGCGACACGCTGACCATCAACCGCCCCGCGCCCGTCATGCCGGCGCGCGTCGTGCCCGACCGTCCGACCGGAGCCGCCGCGCGCACGCCCGGCGTCCCGCTCGACGGCGAG
>JBEVKV010000294.1:0-23410 GCA_040509515.1 Pyrinomonadaceae bacterium
TGGGCGCGCTCGTCGAGGCGATCAACTGCGGGCAGGTCTACCGCTACGTCACCAAGCCGTGGGACAACGACGACCTGCGTCTGACGGTCGCGCGCGCGCTTGAGCACTACGAAATCAATAAGTCGCATCACGAATTGGAAGTGGCGAACAAGCGCCTCTCGCTGCGGCTGCGCGAGATGACGCGGGGCTTTGTCCGCGCCATCGCCGACGCGCTTGAGGCCAGAGACCCCTTCGTCTACGGGCACGCGCGGCGCGTCGGCGGCTACGCCGGGGCCATCGGCCGCCGGATGCATTTGGGCGCGCAGGCGCTCGAACAGCTCGCGCTCGCCGCTCTCCTGCACGACGTGGGCAAAATCGGCACGCCCGACAGCGTGCTCCTCAAGCCCTCGGCGCTCACCGGCGAAGAGCAGTCGGTCGTCCGACTGCACGCGGAGCGCGGGGCGCGGATGCTGGCGGGCGTCCCCGAGATGGAGGAGGTCGCGGCGGCCGTGCACCACCATCACGAAAACTACGACGGCACGGGCTACCCCGAAGGCTTGGCGGGCGAACAGATACCAATCGCCTCGCGCATCATCCGCGTGGCCGACGCCTACGACGCGATGACCAGCCCGCGCCCGTTCCGCGATGCCTTCAGCCACGAGGCCGCCGTCGCGGAGCTGGTTAAAGAGGCGGGGACGCTGTTCGACCCGGAGGCTGTCGGGGCGTTCTGTAAGCTGGAGGCGTTGGCGCAAATCCGCCGCCGTATCGGCCCGCAATTCCTCCCGGTCGCGCGGCCGGCCGACTTGCGCAGCCTCTCGCAGTCAGAGTTGGTGCGCGAAATCGAAGCCGAGCCGGCGCTCGCGGCCAGAGTCCTCCGCGAGGCCAACGTCGGCCGTCCCGCCGAAGCCCCGACGGCGAGCCTGCAGGTCGCCTGCGCGCGTCTCGGGGCCGACGCGCTGCGTCACGTCGTCGCACAGGCCGGCATCAGCGAGCGGGTCTGTTACGAGGCCGAAGTGCTGCGCGTCCATTCCCGGCGCTGCGCCGTGGCGGCGCGGCTGCTGGCGGAGAAGACCGGGCTGCTCGACCCCGAAGCCGCGTACACGGCCGGCCTGCTCCACGACATCGGCGAAGTCCTGCTTCACTCACTCTTCCCGGAGGAGATGGAGGCCATCACCTGGCTCGACGACGCCGGGACGCGCGTCGACAAGGAGGTGATGTCCTTCGGCGTCGACCACGCGCAGGTCGGCCAGTGGATACTCGAAGCCTGCGGCGCGCCGCGCGAGTTGGCCCTCTGCGTCCAGACTCACCACGACGCCGTCCGCACCAACGACCCGGCGGCGCTGCTGCTGCATGTGGCCGACGCCGTCGCGCACGCCCACGACTCAAGCGAGGTCACGAGCCTCGACGCGTGCGGCTCCGACCGTCTCGCGTTGCTGCGGCTGAGCCGTGCCGACGTGGCCCGCATCCACGAGCACACCAACGAAGCGGTCGGTGAGCGGCTGGACTACGTCACGGCCTAGAACCGGACGAACGTCTCTTGTTCCTCCGGCATGGCAAATGCACCAGACGCCGGGTGTGGCAGCGCCGAAGGCCCTCCGCGTCTCCGCGGTACTGTAAGCCCTCCCGTTTCGCCGCAAGACGGTCGAGACGCCCCGCCTCAACCCGATGACGGGCGCGCGAGTGTCAATAAGTTGACACCTCCGAACGTTTCTCCGTCCGTTTCCCGACACGATTCGCCATCGCCGATCCGGCAGCTTTCAGAATCAAAGGAAGAGTAAAGACCATCATGAAGTCAGCACGCTGGCAGGACGAGACGGAGCGTCAGGTTCTGTTCGAGATTATGCAGGGCGTCAACGAGACCACCAATCTCGACGAGCTGTTGAGCCTCATCCACCGCGCCATCGGCAAGGTGCTCTACGCGGAGAACTACTTCGTCGCGCTCCACGACAAACAGACGGGGCTGTTCAGCATGCGGTTCTTCGTCGACCAGTACGACGACGCGCCTCCCCCGCAAAGACTCGGGAGGAGCCGCACGGCCTACGTCTTCCGCACGGGTCGCCCCGCCCTGATGACGGACGCGGTCTTCAACCGGCTGGTCGAGCGCGGCGAAGTCGAGCCGGTCGGAACCGCCCCGGCCTGCTGGCTCGGCATCCCCCTCGGCACCCCCTCCGAGGCCATCGGCGTGCTCGTCGTGCAGCACTACAGGGACAGGGACGCCTACTCGGAGCGCGACCTCGAATTCCTCACGTCGGTCGGAGGCCAAATCGCTCTCGCCATCGAGCGCAAGCGGGCCGAGGTGGCGCTCGTCGAGAGCGAGGCCAAATTCAGGGGCCTCTTCGACGACGCGCCGATGGCCTATCACGAACTGGATCGGGACGGGCGCATCACACGCATCAACCACGCCGGGGAGCGCCTGCTCGGCTACAAGGCCGAGGAGTTGGTGGGGCGGCCGGTCTGGGAACTCGTCGTGGAGCCGGTGTCGCAGGAGGCCGTCCGGCGCAAGCTTTCGGGCGTCATGCCGATGACTTCTTACGAGCGGACGTTCATCCGCAAAGACGGCGAACTGGTTCTCGTGCAGGTCGAAGACCGGCTGATCTACGACGCGGAAGGCAACGTCAACGGCATCCGCACGACGCTGCAGGACATCACCGTGCGGAAGCGGCTGGAGGCGGAGTTGGAGCAGGCGCGCGACGCCGCGCTGGAGTCGGCGCGGCTCAAGTCGGAGTTCCTCGCCAACATGTCGCACGAGATACGGACGCCGATGAACGGCATTATCGGCATGACGGGCCTGCTGCTCGACACCGAGCTTGACCCCGAGCAGCGCGACTTCGCCGAGACCATCCGCGCCAGCGGCGACTCGCTGCTGACCATCATCAACGACATCCTCGACTTCTCGAAGATAGAGGCGGGCAAGCTCCAGTTCGAGACGCTCGATTTCGACCTGCTCCACCCGGTCGAGGAGACGGTCGAGTTGCTGGCCGAGCGCGCGCGGGAGAAAGGCATCGAGTTGGCCTCGCTCGTCTACAGCGACATCCCAACCAAGCTGCGCGGCGACCCGGGGCGTCTGCGTCAGGTGCTCACGAACCTCATCGGCAACGCCATCAAGTTCACGGAGCATGGCGAAGTCTTCGTGCGCGCCGAGAAGGAGTGCGAGACGGACGCCGATGTCGTCGTCCACTTTACGGTGGCCGACACAGGCATCGGCATCGACGAGGCCGCGGGGCGCAACCTCTTCCAAGCCTTCACGCAGGCCGACGGCTCGACGACGCGCAGGCACGGCGGGACGGGGCTGGGGCTGGCGATCTCGAAACAGTTGGTCGAGCTGATGGGCGGGCGGATCGGCTTCACCAGCGAGCCGGGTAAAGGCTCGACCTTCCGGTTCACCGCCAGATTCGCCCGGCAGCCCGCGGACGCCTTAGAGGCCCCGGCGAAGGTCTTGAGTCTCGACAAGTTGCGGGTGCTGATCGTGGACGACAACGCGACCAACCGGAAGATTCTGTCGCACCAGTTCGACTCGTGGGGGATGGTTCACGCGGAGGCCGATTCGGGCGCGCGCGCCCTCGAAGCCCTGCGCGCGGCGGCGCGACGCGGCGAGCCTTACGACCTCGCCGTGCTCGACCTGATGATGCCCGGGATGGACGGTCTGGAGTTGGCGCGCGCCATCAAGGCCGACCCCGCCATCGCCGCTACGCGCCTCGTCATGTTGACTTCCTTCGGGCAGCGCGGGCAGTCCGCGACGGCGCGCGAGGCGGGCATCGAGGCGTGTCTCACCAAGCCGGTGCGCCAGTCACCGCTGTTCGATTGTCTGGCGACGGTCATGAGTCAGGCGTCGCCCACGCCCGGGCCGTCGAGCCTCCACGCCAAGCCCATCATGAAAGAGACGAAGGCGATGTCAAACAAGCTCATCCTGCTGGCCGAAGACAACGTCGTGAACCAGAAGGTGGCCGTGCGCCAGTTGCAGAAGCTCGGCTACCGCGCCGATTCGGTCGCCAACGGGCGGGAGGCGGTCGAGGCGCTGGGGAGGATCGCTTACGACCTCGTGCTGATGGACTGCCAGATGCCCGAGATGGACGGGTACGCGGCGACGGCCGAGATACGCCGCCGCGAAGGGACGGCGAGACACACGCCCATCGTGGCGATGACGGCGAACGCCCTCGAAGGCGACCGCGCGAAGTGCCTCGCGGCGGGCATGGACGATTACATCTCCAAGCCGGTCAGGCCGGAGGAGTTGGCCGCCGTGCTCGAAAGGTTGCTGGCCGACGACGCCGCGTGCGCGGAACCGGCCCGCGCGACGCCGGAAGAGATTTCGCCGCCCGTCGACGTGGAGCGGCTGCATCAGGCGATGGGCCACGACCCGGAGGAGGTGGCCGACATCCTCGGCGTTTACCTCGACCAGATGTCCGACAGCCTCGAAAAATTAAACAACGCCGTCGAGTCGGGCGACGCCGTCGAGGTGGAGCTGATTGCGCATAACTGTGTCGGCGTAAGCGCCACCTGCGGGATGTCGGCGGTGGTCGGGCCGCTGCGCGAGCTGGAACGCATGGGGCGCGAGAATCGACTGGCGGGAGCCGGACGTTTAGGCGCTCAGGTCGGCAGAGAGTACGAGCGGGTGCGGCTGTTCCTGCAAGAGCGGTACGGCCACGCGTTAGTTTGAAGAAAAGGAGCTTAAGAATATGTCGTCAACAAACGTCGGAGCGCCGCGGCGCATCCTTGTCGCCGACGACGACCCGGTCGTCAGGCACTTGGTTTCGTCCGTCGTCAGGCGAGCGGGGTACACCCCGGTTACGGTGGAAGACGGCCGCGAGGCGGTTCGCATCCTTCAAGCCGACGCCGGGTTCGGCGCGGCCGTGTTCGACATGATGATGCCCTACCTTGAAGGCATAGACATCATTCGTCACATGAGAACCGAAAAACGTCTGATGCGCATTCCCGTCATCCTGATGACCTCCGAGACGGAACTCAAGCTGATGAAAGACAGCTTTGAAGCGGGCGCGACGGTCTTCCTCCCGAAACCTTTCACGACCCTGCAACTGCAATTCTCGTTGAGTATGCTGCTCGGCAAAAGCGGCGCGAACAGGGAGCCGCCCGCAAGGTCTTCGGGAACCTTCGCCGCGCGCACGCCGGCGGGGAGGAGTTAGCATGAGCGGCAGAATCGAGGTCGCCGACCACACCGGCGTCGAGACTTGCGCGGTCACGCGGACGAGTGCTCTCGACGCGGCGGGAGAGGCCGTGGATTCGGTGGTGCTCCTTAGTCTTGAAGAGGCTCAGGTCGAAGGAGAGCCGGACTTGGTCGTCGAACTGATTGATCTTTACGCCGAGGACACGCCGCGCCGTCTGGACGCCATCCGGAGCGCGTTGGCGGCAAGAGATTTGGCGGCATTGCGACGGGCGGCGCACGCCCTCAAAGGTAGCAGCGCCAGCCTCGGGGCGCGTCAGGTGATGATGCTCTGCGAAAAACTTGAGCAGTCATCCGGCCTTCAAGGGGGCGAAATGCTCCTGACCTGCCTTGAGCGTGAATACGCTCGCGTGCGTCTGGCCTTCGCGGACGAGCGAGGCAGAAGACTCCGCGGGGCTTAGAAGACCGGCCGGTTACTCTTCCCCGCTCATGCCGCTCTTCGGCAGAGCGAGCACGCACAGCAGACTCCTCCTTCCGGCAAGACCCTCACGCCGACGCCCACCCCGACACCCGACCTTTCAATCACCGACCTTTCAATTTAGTTAAATCAGCCGGCTCGGCAAGCAGGAGTCAACATGACTCTTGAGTGTTCGGGCCGGCAGGCATACATTTATGGGGTACGGGCCGGTTACGGGTTCTAACAGAAGGAGCATCCCCATGGCGAAGAGAAGGGCGGCGACACGAGTCATCCTAACCGATGCGCAGCGCGAGCGGCTCGAACGCCTGTGGTTCATCTACGGGAACTACGGGCCGAAGACCACCCCCGGCAACCACCAGTTCATTCAGGGACTCTTAGAGCACGGGCTCGACCTGCGCCCGCTGCAGACGAAGCGGACGGCGAAGCGGGAAAAGCCGACCGAGGAGTGCGAGGCCGCGGTCGAGGCGATTCTGGCTTCGCCCGACGCCGCCGTTAAAGGGGCCGCACGCTTCGCCTTACTGAAGCTGGCTCCCTCGCCCGACGTAGAACGCAAGGCGCAAGCGCCGGATCAGGAGTTGAAAAGGATGCTGGACGAGATGCGCCGACGCCTCCCGGCTGACGGCGGACGCGGAGGGTTCGACGCCGGCGGAAAGGACGCGGCTTAGCGAGTCACACGCCGCCGTGTAAACAGGCGGCGCCACCACCAAACCCCTATGAACGAGAGGCAGCAGGCACACATCAACTATTTCCTTGAGCGGCTCGAATACTGGCGAGACCTCAAGCGGGAATACTGGGCCGCGAGGATGCTCGCCGCCCGCGACGCCGACCGCGCACACCCGCTCCGAACCGAGGAAGAAGGCACGGAGGTTTTCGACTACCTGCGCCGGCTCGAAGAGGAACAGGCGGTGGCGCTCAAGTGACCTGACGGGCGAGCGCCCGTTGCGGGCGCTGGCTTAAACCTAAACACAACGCCGTCGAACAGCCCCCGAGGTTACAGTGTCATGGGTGTTAAGCCACTCCGCCGGCTCGCCTTCGTCATGGTCACACTCGCCCTGTTGGCCCCGCACACCCCGGGCCAGTCTTCGCCCGCAGGGAACTTCGCGCGGGCCTATCAGGAGTTCAGGACGGGCTACTTGAGCGAGCTGCGCAGGAACGGATTCGTCGGGTCGAGCTTCTACCTCGTCCGCGACAACCGGGTCGTGGCGAAGGAGCTTTACGGTCTCGCGGACGCCGAACGCGGCGTGCCCGTGGACGAAGAGACCATCTACGGCACTGGGCCTCGATCACCAAGACGTTGCCCCGAGAACCTGCTCGCCCCGGAGTCGAAGATCGCACTCGGCGTGCTGCGCCTCTTCCAGTGAAACATGATGAGGGTTATTAGGGCGCTGCTCCTTCTTATCATTCCTGCCGTTGCGGTGGCTCATCCGGGCGGGGGGCTTATCGCGCTGGATGCCGACACGGTCATCTTCGGCGACTCGATGTACAACGCCGTCTGGCGACTGGAGAAGGGCAGAAAGCCGCAGGCGCTCGTCAAGAACTTTCACGCACATTGGACGACCCGCGGTCTGGACGGCCACGTCTACTCGGAATCCTTTCAGGAGATTGGCGGAGCCGCTTTTCGCATCGCTCTCGACGGCGGCGAGCACGTCAAGGTCGCCGAAGAGTCGGACGTAGCCGCCTTAGTCTTTGCCGTCGGCAAACGCGGTGAACTCATCTTCCAGAAGGGGGCGCGGATTATGGAACGGCACCCCCGCGGAACCGTGACGCGGTTCAGAGGCTCGGGCGAGGTCGCGAAGGGCGAGCAACCCTTGCAGCAGGTCATCGCCTACACTTGGGCTGCCGACGGAACACTTTACCTCTCCGACGGCAGCCGCCTCCGGCGCGTGGGGAGCGACGGCGTCGTGCGGTCGGTAGCCCGAATCGATGGCAAGTTAGTCGAGCCGAAGATTTGGAACTCGACAGGCGCGCCGCGGATTTGGAGCATCGCGCTCGACGCGCGTAAACGCATCTACACGGCGCTTCCTGACATCGGTCAGGTCGTTCGCATAGACCCCGACGGCTCGCAGCACGTCGTCGACCGGAGCGCCGGCGGTTGGCGCGTCACGGCGGTGGCGACGTTCGGCGATTCCGTCTTCATGCTCGAAAGCAGCGACTCGACCAACGACGGCCAGCGCGTGCGTGTCATCCGCGGTTCCGCGAGGGCGGAACTGCTGGGCCAGATCGAGCCTTAAGGTCTGCCCCGCCATCATCTCTCGCGCCCCACCAGCCCCGCCCTCGGCGGAGTTCGTCCGTACCTGCTCATCAACGTCACGGGGCACGAGGCGTGTGGGAATAACCCTCTCAATCCATGCTTTGAAATTGCAGCACGCTATTTAATTGGTTCCCCACTTCATAGAAAACTCTCTCCCCGTTTCTGGAGATGGCGAGTCGAAAAATCGCATCGTTCGGCCATTCGCGTAATTGTTCGGGCCGGTCGCCGTTTAAGGGAAGTTTCCAAAGACTGAAGGGCTTTTCCCGTTGCAGCACGACGAATAAGCTCTCCCCGTCTTTCGACCAGTCGAGAAAAGGAATGTTGTCGTGTTGTGGGGTCGCCAGATATTTTAAGACTTCGCCCGTTTCGGCTGCGACCAGCGCGAGCATCATCGTCTTCGTTTCGGGATTTGAAATGTAACAGGCAATCGTCTTCCCGTCGGGCGAGAAGCGCGGCGAGCGAGTCGTGCGGTCGGTTAGCTTGATAGGATTCTCGCCGTTTATCGAAACTCGCCAGAGCGTTTCGACTTTGCTCTCGGCATCCCGAACAAGATAGAAGACCGCTCCGCCGTCCGGGGAAATTATCGAATCTGTAACATGCCCGTTTGTCGTCAGCCGCAAGGTGTTTGTTCCGTTCGCGTCGGAGCGCCAAACGTCCATCTGACCCGCGCGATTCGACATGAAGATCAACAGGCGTCCGTCGGCGGAAAGCCTCGGCGATATTTCGGCGCTGGCGTCCGAAGTCAACTGCCTTCGCTCGCCGCCGTCCTCGCTGATGGTAAAGATGTCGGCGTTGCCGTCGTCCGTCGCGGCATAGACGATGCGCCCGTCGTTCGTCCAATCCGCGCCGAACGGCAGCAGGCATTCATCCGAGATAGTCGTCAGGACGTGAGTGTTTTTTCTAAGATTATTGACCGGAGCCGTCAGGAAACAGGTGAACTTACTGGATTTTACGGCGACCAGCGAATTCGTTTCGGCGTTCAGGCTGATTCCGTAACTTCCGTTGATGCCGTTAGCGACGAAGCGGGCTTTTCCTTCCGGGTACGCGACTATCCAAAGTTCATCGTTCAAGGCGGGCGATTTCGCTCCGAAAGCGGCGACCAGAATTCCGCTGCCGTCTTTGAGCCAGATGGTCTGGCCCGCCGAAATCCAGTCTTCGTGTGAGACGATCTTTTGTTCGCCCGTTTCGACGTTGACGACCGCGACTTGAACCGATGTCTGATTGTCTTCACGCTGGAAAACGGTCGCGGAAAGTAATTTCCCGTCCGGCGACCAGGAGACGCCGCTACTCGTAAATCCGTTCTCCGCTTTGCGAACCGCCAGACTCCGCTCGCCCCTACCTTCGATATCCGCAAGCACCAACGTCGTCTCTTCGCTCGCGGGGTTGCGGCGAATAAATGCGAGGCCGCTTTCGTCAGGCGAAATCGCCGCCGGACTGTCTATGTCGTGCAGCACCTCCTGCGAAGCTCCGCCGAGCACGGAAACCTTGTAGAGCGTCGAGCCGGCAGGTCTGTCCTGCTCAGGATTTTCATCTACGGAATAAAAGATTTGCTCGCTGTCGGGCGAAAAAGCCGCGCCGATAAACGTCCCGTTGATTCGCGGAACAATCTCGATACAAGTGCCATTTTCGATCTGCCGCAAATAGAGGGATTGCACGCCGTTTTTAACTTGAACCAGCGCGAGGTACTTTCCGTCCGGCGAGATTACCGAGTTTCGTACGTCCGCGTCGGCGACGATTGTATCGACCCGAAATTTTCTAAATCCTGACTCCGCCAAACTCGGTTGTCCCTCAAAGCCGACGGAGACGAAATACCCGACGGTGAAAGCCGTGACCGCCAGCAAACTGACGAACAGTGCGTTCCGCGGTGAAAAACCGTTTCCGGGAAGTGGTCGGCGGGGATTTCTCGAAAGTCTGTCCGAACTCGTCTCCGTCGAATCGTGGAGCCCGCGGCGTCGGGTGGTGAAGTCTGTTTGCGCGTCTTCTTCAACGGCAATTACTTCTTCAGCGCCCGATATTTCCCGCACATCGCCCACAAACTGGTAGCCGCGGCGCGGAACCGTAACGATAAATTCTTTGTCCTTCCGGAAGCGGCTGAGGGTCTTTCGTAAGGTCAGGATATTTTGCGCCAGAGTCGTCTCCTCGACGAAAGTATTCGGCCACACTTCGTTGAGAAAACATTCCTTTTCAACCACCCTCCCGTGATTGCGCACCAACACAACCAGAGTTTGAAACGCCTTCGGAGTCAACGGAACAGGCTGACCTCTGAATGTCAGCCCCGCCTCGTCGGCGTCCAGATAGAAATCATCGAATTTGAAAGCGAGTAAGGTTCTGGTGCTCATGTCCTTACCTTAATGGCACGTCGGGATTGACGCCGATGTCCGGAAAGACGACTTACAGAGTCGGCAAAAATTGCTGCCGTTAAAATTAACCACGCAGCGTCTTCAAAATTTCAGGTGAACTAGTCCGGCGTGGGCCATATGATGTCGAAAACCACCGGCCGCGTTGTGTCGCGCCACCCCACAGTTCACTAATCTCCCACCGCAGACGAGACAACTCGCCCACCCCTTCACCCTCTTCAAAAGTCTTTCACAAAGGCTTTGATAAAGATTTCAAATCAACTTTCACCTGACTTTCAAGACTTTCAAGGCCCGAGTTTTCTAACTTTAACGTCGCCCCAGACAGAACCTTTTGCGGACAGGTTCCACAAATCCATCGCTAGGCCCCTACATCAAGGAGTTTCTTCATGTTCAGCAGGATCAGGTTTGCGTTCCTTTCGGCGAGTGTTGTGTTGTTGCTCGCGACAGTTGCTTTCGGTCAAACGACCGGAACCCTTGAGGGCGTCGTCAGAGACACGACGGGCGCGTTGGTGGCCGGCGCATCTGTAAAAATTACTAACACCGAGACCGGCGCGTCTCGGGTCATTCAAACAAACGAGAATGGTCTGTACGTAGTCACAAATTTACAACCGGGTCCGGCCTATCAGGTCGAAGTTTCGGCCACGGGCTTCGAGACCAAAACGGTTAAAGATGTCGCCGTCAGGTTGGGGACGGGCGGAACCGTCAACGTCGAGCTGAGTGTCGGAGGTGTGAGCGGCGTGGTGGTCGTGACGGGCGACGCGGCGCTGATTAATTCCACGGAGAGCCAGCTCTCCACGTCTTATTCGCAAAGACAGTTGCAGGAGTTGCCTTACGGCGGCGGCTCGATTGACAACCTCGCGCTGCTGACGCCCGGCGTGATTACTCCCGGCTCGGCGAGTTTTACTAACGGAGTCGGGATTTCATCGAACGGGAACCGCGGCCGCTCGAACAACTTTCAACTGGACGGGCAGGACAACAACGACAACTCGGTCGCCGGCCCGACCCTGACGCTGACGAATTCCGACGCCATCGGCGATTACCAAATTACGACTAATAACCCGTCGGCCGAATTTGGTCGCAACGCCGGCGCTCAGGTGAACGTGATTACGAAAGCAGGAACTAACGGTTTTCACGGCACGGTCTCTAATTTTTACCAGGGCTCGGCGCTCAATACGTCCAACAATATCAATAAGCAGACGGCCAAAGTCTATAATTTTCTGGCCGACAACGGATTCCCGCAGCTCCGCGGGTTGGCCAACCGCAACGGGAAATCCCCGTTCAGTTATAACCGCTTCGGCGGCACGCTCGGCGGCCCGATCAAAAAAGACAGGGCATTTTTCTTCGCCACTTTTCAGGCCGACATTACCAACGGCGAATTCGACAGCAATAATTTAGGCAGCGGCGGGCTGACCTTCACCCCCGAAAGCGTGCGGACGGCGACTGCTCTGGGATTTCCCGGGGCGGGCCAAATCCTCGGCAGCACTTTAGTCGGCGGCGGCCCGACGGCGGTGCAACTTCCCGGGTCGTTTTATGTCGTCCCGCAACTGCAGGACACGGACGGCGACGGCGTCCCCGACGCTTTCCTCAACGACGGCGGAGCTTTTACGAACAGCGTGTTCGTACGCAACGCGGCGGGGGGCTTAATTCCTTTGCAGACGGGTGAGGCCATTCGCATCCTGCCGGGCAGGAATCGCCAGTATCAGTTCATCACGAGAGAGGATTTTAATCTGACCGACGAGGACAATCTCACCATCAGGTACATCTATGATAGTTCGAGTTTCCCGCTCGCCTCGGGCAGCGCTTTGAACGGGGCGGCTTTTGACGTTCCTTCAAAGAACAACAACTTCGGGGCGACTTACACCCGTCTGATTAATCCGACCAACACTAACGAGGTGAGATTCAGTTTCTCCCGACTGGACGTCAGATTCGGCGACCCGGACGGAGAGCGGCCGGGCCCCGGCATCGGCTTCGCAGGTCAGCGCGACCGTCAGGGTAACTTCGGCAGTTTGGGATTCGGCACCGCGAACACTTTCCCGCAGTCGCGTCAGGTCGATGTCTATCAGGTGCAGGACACTTATTCCACGCAACTCGGGAATCACGGTTTGAGGGCCGGAATCGATTTCAGACATCAAAAAGTCAACAACTTCTTCCTGCCCAATTTTCTGGGGGTGTACCGGTTCGCCGCCGCGGGAGCAGTCCCGGCCGCGGGCGCGGTCTGTCCGCTCTGCACCTTCTACAGGGAGAACGGGACGCCGCTCGCCGGGCAGACAGCCCTCGCGTTTGAAAATCTTCTGCTCGGCAGACCCGACCGAATCACTTTCGCGTTGGGCGACCCGAACATCAAAACCACGCAGAACGACTACTTCTTTTTCCTACAGGACAACTGGAAGGTTCGTCCGAATCTAACCCTCAACCTCGGCATTCGTTACGAAGTCTCGACGACGCCTTTCAACCCGATTATCGACCGGGTAAGTGCCCGCGAGGCGGACGCGTCGACGGCTATCTTCAATTCCGCCTTTCCGCTTGAGACCCGCACCACGGCGAAATTGCCTATCGACAAAAACAATTTCGCCCCCCGTGTCGGGTTCGCGTGGTCGCCGAACTTTGAGTCTCTCGGGAGCAGGTTCACCAACGGCAGAACCGTGGTTCGCGGCGGTTTCGGAATCGCCTACGACCCGAGCTTCTTCAACATCGTCTTAAACACCGTCACCGCCGCCCCCTTCGCGGCCGCCGGATTTATCTCGCAAACGCCGGGCGCGGCAGGTTCGGTCAACTTCCCGTTTTTGCCGGCGACGACGGCGGAGCTTAACCTGACGCCGGGCACCAACGGCGGCGACCCGCGTCTGTTCAACCAGACTCGCGTCGACCCCGGTTTCTATAGCCCCTACACGTTACAGTGGAATTTCGGGGTGCAACAGGAAGTCTTCAAAGACAGCGTGTTTGAAGTTCGATACGTCGGCTCGAAAATCGTCGGACAGTTTCAGACGGTGAACGGCAACCCGAGCATCAGATTTTTCAACAACGCCGCGCAGTGTCTCGGCGTAGACCCGGGGGCCTTTACGGGCGGAGCGGTTGTGGGCAGTCCGGCGACGACGACCGCGGCCGCCTGCGCCGGGACGGGTTTTCAAAACCGTGCGGGGACAAACGGCAACGGTCGGATCGACCCGGCCTTCGGCGTCACCAGACTCCGCACGAACGGCGCGTCGTCAAACTATCACGGGCTGCAGACTCGTTTCGACACAAGGCTCAGCGACCTTGTCTTCAACGCCAACTACACCTTCAGCAAAACCATCGACAACGCGTCGGAAATTTTCTCGACCTTCGGCGGCGGGCAGAGTGTGGCCGACCCGCAGAACCCGTTCGACTCGACGGACGGCGAAAGAGGTCTCTCGGCGTTTCACCAGAAACACAGCTTCACGGCTAACTTTATTTACGAGTTGCCGATCTTCAAAGACCAGCGGGGCTTTGTCGGAAAGCTGCTGGGCGGCTTTCAGGCGTCGGGAATAATTCTGCTCGGCTCGGGCAGGCCGTATACGCCGACGCAGATTCTCGGGAATTCCGACCCGGGTTTTGACGGGGCTTTCTTTAGCGGCGTCGGCTCCCTGCGGCCGTATAACGGAAATCCGAATGCGCCCGTCGGAACGATTGCTTTCGGCTACGAAGCCGCCTGCAGTTTCCTGTTCGGCGGCACCGCCTGCAACTCCGCCGTCCCCGGCAACTTCATCATCTACAACACACTCAACACGGGTTCGGCCGGGACTGTCGTCGCGTCCGCGGAGGCGGCGGCTCGTGAGGCGAGGCTGATATATAATGACTCCGGTCTGCTTTCGAGCGGAGCCAATCTGGCGGACTTGGAGGCATTCAATTACTTCAAGACGCCCTTCGGCATCGGACGCAACACGTTCCTCGGCGACAACACCTACACCGTCAACTTCGCGCTGTTCAAAACCACGAGGGTCAGCGAGAGGTTGAAGGTCGAGTTAAGGGGCGAAGCCACCAATCTTTTCAACAGCCGAAACTTCGGCACCCCCGACCCGCTGGTCGAAGACGCGTTCAACGGAATCGCCGTCAGCTCCTTCCAGAACCCGGGGTTTAATGCCGGCGCGAACCGCTCGCTGCGCTTCGGTCTGAAGCTGATATTTTAAGTACGACCGTAGCCTCGAAATACAGCACGGGTGACATCGTGGCCGACGATTTCACCCGTGCTTCGACAACTCCCGACCTCATCGCGCGACGCCGTCAACACGGCTCTTGCGTAAGCCCTGAAAGGGATATTCAAAACCATGAAGAACTGTTTGGCCTTGCTGGGAATCATCTTGTTCGCCGTCCCGTCATTCGCGCAGGTGCCCTACAACTCGGCGGCGCCGAACGGCTACACGAAAAGAGCGGTCGTCTCCGAACAGGTCGGTCTGACGCAGGTGACGATTACTTATCATCGTCCCGCGGTCAGAGGGCGTGAGGGAAAGGTTTGGGGCGGCATCGTTCACAAGGGCTTCATTGATCAGGGATTCGGAAACGGCAAACCCACGCCCTGGCGGGCGGGCGCGAACGAGAACACGGTCGTCGAATTCGATAACGACGTAAAGATCGAAGGTCAAATTCTGCCGAAAGGCAGATACGGATTATTCGTCGCGTATGACCCGGCGGAAAGCGTCGTCATTTTTTCTAAAAGGTCGGACGCATGGGGTTCGTTTTTTTATGACGAAAAGGAAGACGCCCTGCGCGTCAAGGTCAAACCTCAGCCGTCTGAGAAAAGCGTCGAGTACCTCAAATACGAGTTTTTAAACCAGACGCCGAACTCCGCCGTCATCGCTCTGTCGTGGGAAAAACTATCCATCCCTTTCAAGGTCGAAGTCGATTATTTGAAGCAACAGTTCGACGCCTTCGTCGCCGAGTCACAAAACCCGCGCGGCTTTACGTGGCAGGGATTAAACGTCGCCGCGAGTTGGTCTTTGCAGAACGAGTACCAGTTGGAAAAGGGGCTCGAATGGGCGACGCTGGCGACGAGCCCGAAGTTTCCGGGAAACCCGACTTCATTCCCCGCGCTCGCGACCAAAGCGCTCATTCTCGATAAACTCAACAAAGCCGACGAGGCGGCGGCCGTCATCAAAACCGCGTTGCCGTTCGGCAGCGTCATCGAACTCCAGCAGTTCGGCAGACAACTCATAGCCGCGAAAAAGCCGCAGGCGGCGTTAGAGGTTTTTCAGTTTAATTACACAAAAAATCCGGATCAATTCGTCACGCTCACGGGAATGGCGAGAGGGCTGTCCGCCAACGGCCAATACGCAAAAGCTCTGGACTTCGCCGTCAGGGCCTTACCGTTGGCACCCAATGAACCAGGCAAACAGGCGGTTCAGGCGATGATTGAAAAGCTGAAGGCGGGCGCGGACATCAACTAGGCGTGGCCGGCAATAACGTAAAGGCTCGGAATGCCCACCACGCAAATGACGACGGCGGCAAACACTCCGGCACCGCCCCACCGTCTGCCGCGAGCCGCGCTTTAAATTTTTTCTTGAGTTTAAGTTGTGCGGCGATTCAAAACCTTAAACTTCGTAGATACTCGTAGCTGATTCTGGCGCTCGCGAGCGGCGGCCCCGGCGTCTCGTCCTGTTCGACGAAGTAGTGTCTGACGCCGGCCCGCCCCGACCGGCCGAAGATGCGTCTGAAGTCTATCGTGCCCCGGCCGACCTCTGTGAAAGAGCGGCGCGGCGCGGCGTCCATGTCCTTGACGTGCAGTAGCTCGAAGCGGCCCGGGTATTTATCGAAGTACTCTTCGGGTCGCCGCCCGGCCTTGCTGATCCAGTAGAGGTCTAATTCCAGCTTCACGAGCGCGGGGTCGGTCTCCCTCAGCAGGAGGTCGTAGGGCACCTGCCCGCCCAGCGTCTCGAACTCGAAGTCGTGGTTGTGGTAGGCGAGTCGCAGCCCCGCCTTCCTGCAAGCCTCCCCGGCCCCGTTCAGGAGGGCGGCCAGCCTGCGGTAATCGTCCGCGGACTGACGCTCGCCCGGCGACAGGTAGGCCAACACAAGGTAGCGGTGCCCGACGGCACCGGCGGCGTCGATGGCCTTCCCCAGTTCGCCGGACAGCGTCTTTAAGTCAACGTGGGCGGACGGTGACTTTAACCCGCTGTCGCTCAGCGCCTTTTTGATTTGGCGCGGCGTCCTGTCGAAGTAGCCCGCGAACTCGACTTCGCGGAAGCCGACCGCGGCCACCCGTCGGAGCGTGCCGTCGAAGTCTTCCTTCAACTCTTTCCTGACGGTGTAGAGCTGCAACCCGACCTTTTTAATCCGCCCGCCGTCTCTGGCGAAAGTCTGACCCGACTTCAGAAACAGACCGGCCCCGACGCCGCTCAAGGTACTTCTTATGAACCCCCTCCGGGTAATCATCCCCTCGACCTCCTGAAGCGCTGTCCGAGCCGGCTGGCTGAGCGTGAGAGGCGGATTATACCCGAAGGGGGAGGTGTTACGTTTCGTGAACAGACCTGAAGGTCAGGTCTGTCGTGGGGAGCGGAACGCCGGGTCGCCGAACTGCCACAGCAGGAATGTCATGATGTCGGCGAGTTCCTCGGCGAACTGTCGCCGGGTCGAGCCGACGCCGTGCCCCGCGTTGTAATCGATTCGCAGCAGCACGGGCCTGCCGCTCGATGTCGCCGCCTGCAAGCGCGCCGCCATCTTGGCCGGGAGCCACGGCTCGACGCGCGGGTCGTTGATGCCGGTGGTGACGAGCACGGCCGGGTACGCCGTCCCGTCTTTGACGTGGTGATAGGCGCTCATCTCGTGAAGCGCCTTGAAGCCCTCCGGCGTCCTGACCGACCCGAACTCCGGGACGTTCGGCACGCCGTTGGCCGTCGTCTCGTAGCGCAGCATGTCCGTCAGCCCGACCGAGATGACCGCCGCGCCGAACAGGTCGGGGCGCTCCGTCACGGCGCGGCCGATGAGGATGCCGCCCGCGCTCTGGCCCATCCCCGCGAGCCGCGCGGGCGTCGTGTATCTCTGCTCGACGAGGTACTCGGCGCAACTGATGAAGTCGCGCCAGGTGTTCGACTTCGTTCCCTTCTGCCCGGCCCTGTGCCACTCCTCGCCGTACTCGCCGCCGCCGCGTACGTGCGCCACCGCGTAGACGCCGCCGCGCTCGTACCACGCCAGAAGCTGCGGGTTGAAGAAGGGGAGCTGTGAGATGCCGTAGCTGCCGTAGCCGTGAATCAGCGTCGGGTTGCTGCCGTCGAGCTTGAGCCCGCGCTTGTGAATGATCGAGAGCGGGACGAGCGTGCCGTCGGCGGCTTTGACCTTCACCTCGACGGCCTCCACGTCCGCCGGCTCGTCGAGCGGGCCGCGCGGTTGCAGCGACGTGTCGGCGAACCGCTTCGCGCGCGGGTCGTAGGCGTAGACGGCGGGCGCCTTCACCCAAGAGGTCAGACGGACGAAGACGCCCGGCAGTCGCGGGTCGGCGCTCAGTCCCTGTAACGCCCCGTCGAAGGGCAGAGCCACGCGCTCCGGATTGGACTTGCCCGCGAACGGCACGCGCAAGACGCGACCCAGCCCGCCGTCGAGCTGTTCGACGTAGAGCGCGTCTTCCGCGACGTGCAACGCGCCGAAGCCGGCGAAGCGACCGCCGACGACCGCCTCGCCCGCCGGCACGACTGTCGCGGCGCGCGCGAGGTCGGGGCGGCTCAGACTCGTCCGCACGACCTTGTAGCGCGGCGCTCCCTTAGCAGTCACCGCGTACAGGTCGTCGCCGTGCGCGACGGCCTGCGTCGTCTCGTCTTCGGGGCCGCAGACTTTGAGCCACGGCGTGCCGGGCTTGCCGATTGATGAGAGCGGCGCGGCGTAGACCGTCGAAGCGCCGCCGACGCCGCTCACCACCCACGCGAGCGCGAAGCGGGAGGCGGGCGACGTGACGAGGTACGGGTGAAGCGCCGGCTCGATTGTGATTTCGGGGAACACCTCGTGGCCGAAGACGACCTCGTCGCGCGCGGCGTCGGTGCCGATTGTGTGCAGGTAGACGCGCGCCTTCTGTTGCAGCTCGGTGATTGGCGCGCCGGGCGCGAGCTTCTGCAAACGCGTGTAGAAGAACGAGCGGTGGTCGGGTCGCCAGCTCACGCCGCCGTAGCGCGCGCGGTCAATCGTCTCGCCGGTCTCGCGCCCCGTGTCGGTCTCGAAGACGCGGATGACGGTGTTCTCCGACCCGCCCGCCGCGAGGCCGACGGCGACCAGCTTTCCGTCCCATGACGGCTCGAAGTAACTGATTGAGACGTGTCGGGCCGCGCCCGCGCTCATCTTCTCGGGGTCGACGAGCAGCGTCTCGCGCCCCGCCAGCCCTTCGCGCGCGTAGAGCTTGGCCGTGTTCTCCTTCGCCAGCGTCTTCAGATAAAAATAGCGCTCGCCGGGCAGCCGCCGCACGTCGCTGACCCGCGCCGTGGCCGACTCGCCGAGCGCGATGGTGCGCTCAAGCAACTCGCCGCGGGCCGGGACGCGGTCGAGCGCGGCGCGTGCGTAATCGGCCTGCGTCTTCATCCAGTCGCGCAACTCCGCGCTTCCCATGTCCTCCATCCAGCGGTACGGGTCAACGACCTTCGTGCCGAAGTAGTCGTCCGTCACCTCGCGCACGGGCGCGGGCGGGGACGCGGGTCGGGACAGTAAATTCTGCGCCGCCGCGCGTGGAGTGAACGCTCCCGCAACGAGTATGACGGCCAGCGCCGTGCGGCCAATTCTCTTCATCATCTCTCTCCTTCCAAAATAATCATGAGTGAGCATTCATGGTGAGGACGCTCAGGACGCGGCGAGGGCGCGGACAGCGGCGTCGGTTGATGTTCATGATTTCTCCTTCGACGAATCGGGCCGGACGCGGAAGGCTCACTGCGTGTTCCCGCTGAACGTGATAATCGGGCCGACCCTGTTCGGCCCGTTGCTCTCCACCATGTTTTTCCGGCGGGGTTCGTCTGAGTTACAATCGGCCTCCGAATCAATCCGTATGAATTGGCCGCCCCGCCAAAGTCCCCGACGATAAGGCAGGCTCTCACCGAAAATCTTTAGCGAAGTATGATTTTTTTATAAACCGGTATGAGCGAACGGGATCGGCGCATTTACGTGTTCGGGCGGTTCCGGCTGGATGCGGGCAAGCGTCTGCTCTTCGCCGGCGAAGAGGTCGTCGGGCTGAAGCCGAAAGCCTTCGACACGCTCATGGCTCTGGTCGAGGAGCGCGGGGGCGTGTTGAGCAAAGAGGAGTTGATGCGCCGCGTCTGGGCCGAGCAGTTCGTCGAGGAGAACAATCTGGCCCAGAACATCTACGCGATTCGCCGGGCGCTCGGCGACGCGGGCGACGGCGTCAAGTACGTCGAGACGATTCCGAAACGAGGCTACCGCTTCATTGCAGAGGTCGAGGTGCTGGAGGGCCTGCCGCCCGCCGAATCAACCGAGGGCGTCGCGCGCCCCGCCGCCTTCGCCGTCGGCAGGCAGCCGCCGCTCGTGCCGAAGACGCACTACGCCGTGAGCACGGGCGACGTGAACATCGCCTATCAGGTTCTGGGCGACGGGCCGCTCGATCTGGTCTTCGTCATGGGCTGGGTCTCACATCTCGAATACTTCTGGAAGGAAGAGTCCTTCGCGCGCTTCCTGACGCGCCTCGCCTCCTTCGCGCGCCTCATCCTCTTCGACAAGCGCGGGACGGGGCTCTCCGACCAAGTCCCTTTGAGCGAGCTGCCCACGCTCGAACAGCGCATGACCGACGTTCAGGCCGTGCTCGACGCCGTCGGGAGCAAGCGCGCGGCGCTGCTCGGTGTTTCCGAAGGCGGGCCGATGTGTAGCCTCTTCGCGGCCACGCACCCCGAACGCACGGTCGCGCTGGCGATGATCGGGACTTACGCCCGGCGCGTGTGGTCTGAAGATTACCCGTGGGCTCCGACCGAGGAGGAGCGCGCAGACTTTCTGGATGAGATCAGGCGGAACTGGGGCGAGCCGGTCGGAATCGCGGAGCGCGCGCCGAGCGTGGCCGGCGACCCGCAGTTCCGAGAGTGGTGGGCCACGTACTTACGCATGGGGGCGAGCCCCGCCGCCGCGCTGGCGCTGACGCGTATGAACGCGGAGATTGACGTGCGGAGCGTCCTGCCTTCGATACGCATCCCCACACTCGTCATCCACCGCGCGGGCGACGAGTGTCTGAAGATCGAGGAGGGGCGCTACGTGGCGTCGAAGATTCCCGGCGCGCGTTTCGTCGAGCTGCCCGGGTGCGACCACCTGCCGTTCGTCGGCGATCAGGACGCGATACTCGACGAAGTCGAAGAGTTCCTGACGGGCGCGCGGCCCGAACACAGAATCGACCGCGTGTTGACGACCGTCATGTTCGTGCTCTTCGACGAGGGTACCGCGTCCGCTCCGGGGCGTCGGGGAGACGAAGCGAAAGAGTTGCTTCAAAGCCACGCACGGCGCGAGCTGGCACTCTTCCGGGGGAAGGAGGTCGAGACGTCCTTCGCGCGGCTGTTCGCCACCTTCGACGGCCCCGCCCGCGCCATCCGTTGTGCGCTCGCCGTCGTGGACGCGGCCTCGCGCCTCGGACTACGGGTGCGGGTCGGACTCCACACGGGCGAGTGTGACGTGCTGGGCGAAAAAGTTGGCGGAGTCACGGTTCAACTCGGCGAGGCCGTCGCCGCGCGCTCACAGTCGGGAGAGGTTCTGATTTCCAGCACCGTGAAAGACCTCGTGGCCGGTTCCGGCATCGAGTTCGAGCCACGCGGCGCGCAGACCTTCAACGACCTGCCCGGCGAGTGGCGCCTCTTCGCGGTCAGGCGCGGCTCGCGTCCGTAGCGGGCTCTGAAAGCCATTCCCACAGAGACTCTGTAGAAGTTCATCGGCAAAGCTTAGACATGACAAACACAAAACTGATTGTCGCCGTGCTGTTCCTGCTGCTCGGCCATGCCGGCCGGGCGGCGGCGCAGGAGACTAAAATCAGGTGGTTCGGACACGCCGCTTTCTCCGTCACCACCCCCAAAGGTAAGGTGCTCTTAATCGACCCGTGGCTGAGCAACCCTTCCAACCCGGAGGCCGGAGCCGGAAAAGACCCGCTGGCCGCGGTCGTGAAGGCCGATTACATCCTGCTGACGCACGGGCACCGCGACCACGTCGGCGACGCGGTCGAACTCGCCAAGAGAACCGGGGCGGCGCTCGTCGCCAACCCGGAGTTGGCGGGCAACCTGACAAGGCTGTCGGACTTCCCCGCCAAGCAGTCCCAGACCGACGCCATCATGGGCATCGGCGGCGAGATTCAGCTCGCCGACGGCGAGGTGACAGTCGCCATGACGCCGGCGGTTCATTCGAGCAGCGTCTTTAACCCGAAGGCGGGGGCCGACGAGCCCGAGAGGGCTTACGGCGGAAACCCGGCCGGCTTCGTCATCGTCATCAGGGGCGGGCCGACGATTTATCATTCGGGCGACACGGCCTACTTCAGGGACATGGAGACCGTCGGCGAAAGTTACTCAATCGATGTCGCGCTGCTCAACGTCGGCGGGCACTTCGGCATGGAGCCGAAGATGGCGGCGAGGGCCGCACAAGCCGTGCGCGCCCGGCTCGCCGTCCCGCAACACTTCGGAACCTTCCCCGGCATCGCCCCGAACGCCGACGGCTTCGCCGCCGAACTCAAAAAGATGAAGATTGATTTTTACGAGATGAAACCCGGCGAAACGATTACATACCGCGGGAGGCAGTTAATCAAAGCGAAGTAGCCCCCACCCCGGCGGTGTCACAAACGCGTGCGGTTGTTCGTCTAAAGTTATGGGGGGATAATCGTCTGGTGGCCACGGAGTACACAGGCAGCCGCGTCGTAATTTTCGAGCAACTCCGGCGGCGCCTCTTCGCCGTCGCCTACCGGATGACGGGGACGAGGGCTGACGCCGAGGACATCGTGCAGGAGGCGTACCTCCGCTGGCACCGCGCGGACACGGGTGACGTACGCTCGCCGGAGGCGTGGCTCGTCAGCGTGGTCACGAGGCTCTCCATCGACCGCCTGCGGAAAGCTACGGTCGAGCGCGAGGCGTACACGGGGCCGTGGCTGCCGGAGCCGCTCTTCGACGCGCAAGCGCGCTCGCCCGAGGAGCGGCTCGAACTCGACTCCGACCTCTCGATGGCCTTCATGGTGCTGCTCGAACGTCTCGCGCCGGTGGAGCGCGCGGCCTTCCTCCTGCGCGACGTCTTCGACTGCGACTACGCGGAGATCGCGCGCATCCTGCAAAGGAGTGAGGCGGCCTGCCGGCAGGTGGTGCATCGCGCGCGGGAACGCGTGCGTCGAGACAAGCCGCGGTTCCGCGCCAGCGACGAAGAGCGCCGCCTGCTCATCGGGAAGTTCATGGAGGCCGCGGTCGCCGGCGACGCGGCGACGCTCCTCTCACTCTTCGCCGAAGACGCGACGCTGACGAGCGACGGCGGCGGCGTGGTTCCGGCGGCGCGTAAGGTCGTCAGCGGGCGCGGGCGCATCGCGCGCCTCTACCTCGTCCTCGCGCGCAAGCTCGGAAGTCGGCTCACGCAGTCCGTCCGTGTGATTAACGGCGAGCCCGGCCTCGTCATCTACGTCGACGGCGTGCCGTTTTCGGCCATCTCGTTCGAGACGGACGGCCGCTCCATCCTCGCCCTCTACACCGTGCTCAACCCGGCGAAGCTGAAGGGCATCCGGCCGCGCGAAAGCAGTCCCGACTAAAAAAAGGGTGTCACAGAACGTCGCCCCCGTTCGTCTTCGTGTCAGAGGCGGGGCCGAGGTGCCGCGCCGTCTACATTCTTACGAAGGAGAAGGCAATGAAACAGAGAATCAATTACGCGGAGGTCGGGCGGGGCGCGGCGGGGGCGATGTTCGGGCTGGAGACGTACCTCGCGAAGTGCGGGTTGGAGTCGTCGCTGCTCCACCTCCTGAAGTTCCGCGTGTCGCAGATTAACGGCTGCGCCTACTGCCTCGACATGCACTCGAAAGACCTGCGTGCGGCGGGCGAGACCGAGCAGCGGCTCTACCTGCTCGACGCGTGGCGTGAATCGCCCTTCTACACGGAGCGCGAGCGTGCGGCGCTCGCGTGGGCCGAGGCGGTGACGCTCGTCACCGAGGGGCACGTCCCCGACGAGGTGTACGAGCAGGCGCGCGCGCAGTTCACGGAGGAGGAGCTGGTGAACCTGACGCTGGCGGTGGTGGCCATCAACGGCTGGAACCGCCTGAGCATCGCCTTCCGCGCGGTGCCGGGCAGCTACCAGCCGTCGTCATC
>JBEVKV010000295.1:0-6732 GCA_040509515.1 Pyrinomonadaceae bacterium
AGACCTGCCGCAGGTCGTCCTGCACGCGTATGAGGTCGCGCGGGTCGGCGGCGCGGAGCGCGAACTCGATGGAGTCGTACTCGACGACCGCGGGCGCGTCCTCCCGCCTGCGCGCGGCGCGCCTCACCTGCGACGTGTTGAGGTTGCGCAACATCTGGTAGAGATAGCCGTCGAGGTTCTGCATGCGCGCGAGGTCGGGGCGTGCGAGCGTGAAGCTGACGAAGGCGTCGTGGACGAGGTCTTCGGCGCGCGCCGCGTCGCCCCCCGTCAAACGCATCGCCCACGCGCGCAGAGGCGCGTAGTGCGCGAGGAAGATGTCCTCGTGTGACGGCTCGGCTCGCTTAATCTCGGAAGGCTCGAACATCGCTCTCAAAACCTAAGACGCGCGTCGCGTTGAGGAACCCACGCGCGCGGGCGGGAAAAACTTTGGCGGCGGAAACTTTAGCAGCTTCGACGCGCGGCGGCGTAACTCGCCCAAATCTTGTACGTAGAAAGACAGACGTGACGTGCGTCCCGATGCGATGATGTCGGCCAAGCCGAACGCCCGCTGACAAATGTTTGCCGCCGGAGACTTCGGTCTCTCCTTCTTTCACACGGCCGACAACATTTCGGGACGGTTTGGCCCTATATTCCCCCTGCTAACTAATACTGCTTGAGGCGGGCGTTTATCACCCTCAACCGCCGCTGAATCGAGCCGGCCGCCCTTAGCGCGAAGTGCCCGGGCCGGTCTCCTTAACGCCGACGTTGTGTCGGCAGGCGGCGCGGGCCGACGTTGTACAGCGCGCCCGTTAAAACCAGACTTACCTTTCCACCGAAAACAGCGTGGGCGGTGGGGTCGGACACGACTTGTGCGAAGTCGCGCGCGCCAGAGCCGTGTCTCTTTCACCTGACCGGCGGATAAAATTTTTTAGGGGGCTACATGCAAGACGCGAACAACTTCAGAGACGGCGGCGGCTTCGACCTCGTGTGCCTTTCGCACCTGCGTTGGGACTTCGTCTACCAGAGGCCGCAGCACCTGCTGAGCCGATGCGCGCGCGACCGCCGCGTCTTCTACGTGGAGGAGCCGGTTTACTCCGAGACGCTCCGCCTTGACCTGCGCACGAGCGAGCAGGGCGTCCACATCGCCGTGCCGCACCTGCCCGAGAGCGCGCGCGGGAAGAGGGAAGAGGAGGAGGCGCTCGTGCAGTCGCTCCTCACGCGACTCTTCGCCGAGCAACGCATACGCGAGCACGCGCTCTGGTACTACACGCCGATGGCCGTCGGCTGGACGCCCCGCCTGCGGCCGCTCGTGACCGTCTACGACTGCATGGACGAGTTGTCCGCCTTCAAGTTCGCGCCGCAGGAGTTGCGCGAGCGCGAGGAGGAGTTGTTCCGCCGCGCCGACCTCGTCTTCACCGGCGGGCAGAGCTTGTACGAGGCCAAGCGCGGCCGCGCGCCGCACGTCTACGCCTTCCCGTCCGGCATCGACCGCGAGCACTTCGGGCGCGCGCGCGGGGCGACGGCCGACCCGGAAGACCAGGCGTCGATTCCGCACCCGCGCCTCGGCTTCTTCGGCGTCGTGGACGAGCGCTTCGACCTTGAGTTGCTGCGCGCGCTCTCGGTCGAGAAGCCGGACTGGCACTTCGTCATCATCGGCCCCGTCGTCAAGATCGACCCCGAGCTGCTGCCGCGCGCCGCCAACATTCACTACCTCGGCGGCAAGTCCTACAAGGAGCTGCCCGACTACCTCGCCGGGTGGGACGTGGCGACGCTTCTGTTCGCGCGCAACGAGCACACGCGCTTCATCAGCCCGACGAAGACGCCCGAGTATCTCGCGGCCGGCAAGCCCGTCGTCTCGACCTCGATTCAAGACGTGGTGCGCCCCTACGGCGAGCTGGGCCTCGTCCGCATCGCCGACGACGCGACGGAGTTCGCGCGCGCGGCCTCGGAGCTTATCGCGCGCGGCTCCGACGCGGACTGGCTCGCGCGCGTGGACGCGCTGCTGGCGCAGAACACTTGGGACAGAACGTGGGCGCGCATGTCAGAGCTGATCGAGGGCGTGGCGGGCCGCCGCCTCGCGGCGCGCGCGGGCGCGAAGAAGACGGCGCGCGCGACCGGCGCGGCCGGCGCGTTCGCGGCCGCCGGCGACTGACGCCCGTCCGCCGCCGGGGTTCGAGGGGGAAGTAACGACAAGGCTTTGGGGAAAGGCCGGGTGTTGAGATGTTCGACTTTCTGATAGTGGGGGCGGGGTTCGCCGGGAGCGTCATCGCCGAGCGTCTGGCGCGCGTCGCCGGCAAGACGGTGCTCGTCATCGACCGGCGCAATCACGTAGGCGGCAACGCCTACGACCACTACAACGACGACGGGCTGCTCGTACACCGCTACGGCCCGCACATCTTCCACACCAACTCGCGCGAGGTCTTCGAGCACCTGTCGCAGTTCACCGAGTGGCGTCAGTACCAGCACCGCGTGCTCGCCTGCGTGGACGGGATGCTGCTCCCCATCCCCATCAACCTCGACACCATCAACCAACTCTACGGGCTCCGCCTCAACAGCTTCGAGGTCGAGAAGTTCTTCGAGTCGAAGGCGGAGAAGCGCGAGCGGCTGCTCACCTCGGAGGACGTGGTGGTCTCGAAGGTCGGGCGCGACCTCTACGAAAAATTCTTCCGCAACTACACGCGCAAGCAGTGGGGCTTAGACCCTTCGGAGCTGGACGCGTCCGTGACGGCGCGCGTGCCGACGCGGACGAACCGCGACGACCGGTACTTCACGGACACCTATCAGGCGATGCCGAAGCACGGGTACACGCGGATGTTCGAGAACATGCTCGACCACCCGAACATCAAGGTCATGCTCAACGTTGACTACCGCGAGATCGAGCGCATCGTTCCGCACCGCGAGCTGGTCTTTACGGGGCCGGTGGACGAGTATTTCGACTGCCGCTTCGGCAAGCTCCCCTACCGCTCGCTCGAATTCAAGCACGAGACGCTCGACAGGGAAGTCCACCAGACGGCCCCGGTCGTCAACTACCCGAACGACTTCCTTTACACGCGGGTCACCGAGTTCAAGTACCTGACGGGTCAGGAGCACTCGAAGACGGCGGTCGTCTACGAGTACCCGCGCGCGGAGGGCGACCCGTACTACCCAGTGCCGCGCCCCGAGAACGCCGAGCTGTACCAGAAGTACAAGTCGCTGGCCGACGCGACGACCGGCGTCCACTTCGTCGGGCGTCTGGCGACCTACAAGTACTACAACATGGATCAGGTGGTGGCGCAGGCCCTGACGGCCTTCAAGAAGATTACGGGGGCGAGGGGCTGAAGACGTGAGGAACCTTGACGGCATGAGCCAGCGGCCTCACGACGCGACGACGCCTGAGCTTTGGGCGGGGGCCGAGTGCACGGTCAACCGCGTCGGCAATCGCTACTTCGACCAACTCGAACGCACGGGTCACGCGCGCCGCCTCGCAGACCTCGACCTCTTCGCGTGGCTCGGCGTCAAGACGGCGCGCTACCCCGTGCTCTGGGAGCGCACCGCGCCCGGCGAGCCGGCGGACGCCGACTGGTCTTGGCCCGACGAGCGGCTCGGGAGATTAAGAGAGCTCGGCATTCGCCCGATAGTCGGGCTCGTCCACCACGGCAGCGGCCCGCCCCACACCTCTCTCGCGGACGAAGCCTTCCCCGAAAAGCTCGCCGCCTACGCGCGCACGGTCGCCGAACGTTACCCGTGGGTCGAGGACTTCACGCCGGTCAACGAGCCTTTGACGACGGCGCGCTTCAGCGGGCTCTACGGGCTCTGGTACCCGCACGGGCGCGACGACGCCCTGACGTTCACGCGCGCCCTCTTCAACCAGTTGCGCGGCGTCGTCCTCTCGATGCGCGCCGTGCGCGAGGTGAACCCGGCGGCGCGGCTCGTCCAGACCGAGGACGTGGGCTTCTGCTTCTCGACCGAGCGGCTCGGCTATCAGGCCGAGTTCGAGAACGAGCGGCGCTGGCTCACCTTCGACCTGCTGCTGGGTCGCGTCACGCGCGAACACCCGATGTGGGAATACTTTCTGACGCAAGGCGTCGGCGCGCGTGAGATCGAGTGGTTCGCCGAGAACGCGTGCGCGCCCGACCTCTTCGGCATCAACTACTACGTGACGAGCGAGCGCTTTCTCGACGAGCGCATCATGCGCTACCCGCCGCACAACCGCGGCGGCAACCTGCGCGACGAGTACGCGGACGTTGAGGCGGTGCGCGTCCGCGCCGGCGGGCTGGCGGGCGCGCGCGGCATTCTGCGCGACGCCTGGGAGCGCTACCGTCTGCCGCTCGCGCTGACGGAGGCGCACCTCGCCTGCACGCGCGAAGAGCAGATGCGCTGGCTTCAGGAGCTTTGGACGGCCGCCTGCGAGGCGCTCGCGGAGGGCGCGGACGTGCGCGCCGTGACGGCGTGGGCCATCTTCGGCGCGTTCGACTGGGACAGCCTCGTCACGCGCGACGCGGGGCACTACGAGCCCGGCGCGTTCGACGTGCGCTCGGGGAGCCCGCGCCCGACCGCGCTCGCGCACATGCTGCGCGACCTCGCCGGCAGGGGCGAGCACGAACACCCCGCGCTCGACGCGCCGGGCTGGTGGCGGCGCTTAGACCGTCTGCTCTACCCGAGCGCGCGCGGCCACGCGAATCGGGTCGACGACGCGGCGTCGAAGTCCGCGGGCGCGTCGCGCAAGTCGTGCGGGGCTTCGACGACTGCGAGGCCGCTCCTCATCACCGGCGCGACGGGGACGCTCGGCGCGGCCTTCGCGCGCGTCGCGGAGTGTCGCGCGCTGAAGTTCCGCCTGCTCTCGCGGCGCGAGATGGACATCGCCGACGCCGCGTCGGTCGCGGCGGCTCTGGACGAGACGCGCGCGTGGGCCGTCGTCAACGCAGCCGGCTACGTGCGCGTTGACGACGCGGAGCGCGAGCCGGAGACGTGCTTCCGCGAGAACGCGGTGGGCGCGGGCCTGCTCGCGGAGGCGTGCGCGCGGCGGGGCGTGCCGCTTCTGACTTTCTCGTCCGACCTCGTCTTCGACGGGCGCGGGCGCGGCCGTCCGTACGTCGAGAGCGACGAGGCCGCGCCGCTCTGCGTCTACGGCCGGAGCAAGGCCGAGGCCGAGCGGCGCGTGCTCGGAGCGTGGCCGTCGGCGCTGGTCGTGCGGACGAGCGCCTTCTTCGGGCCGTGGGACGAGTTCAACTTCGTGCACGCGGCGCTCGGCGCGCTCGCGCGCGGCGAGGAGTTCCACGCGGCCGACGACGCCGTCATCACGCCGACCTACGTCCCCGAACTCGCGAACGCCAGCCTCGATTTGCTCATCGACGGCGCGCGCGGCCTCTGGCACCTCACCAACGCGGGCGCGGTCACTTGGGCCGAGTTCGCGCGGCTCGCCGCACGGCACGCGGGGCTCGACGCCGGACTCGTCGTCGGATGCCCCGCGCGTGAGGCGGGGCTCGCCGCGCCGCGCCCCGCCTACAGCGCGCTCGGGAGCGAGCGCGGCGTGCTGCTCAGACCGCTCGGCGAGGCGCTTGACAGCTACCTCCGCGAGCGCGCGGTCGCGGCCCCGTCGCGCGGGCGCGGGCGCTCGGCGGCGCGCTGAATCGTCGGGGAGGGGAGCGCGCCTCCGGCACGGTTTTTGTTGACATAGCTCGAAGACAAATTTTGACGGGCCGTTTTCGGACAGGCCGGCGTCTGTCCGGCGGTCGGGTGTCCTGAAAACGTTTTCGAGTTCAAGAGGAGAAGTCGAGATGGCAACAATCGAAGAGAGACTGACTGCCGCCGGGCAGACCCCGTTGGCGGCGGACGACGAGAGCACCGGCCGCGGCATGTCGGTCAACATCGGGGAGGTCGAGCGCTGGGCGTCGGCCATCGGCGGCGGCGCGCTGGCAATCTACGGCGCGACGCGCGGGAGTCTGGGCGGCATCGCGCTGGCGCTCGTCGGCGCGGCGCTCGTCCACCGCGGCGCGACGGGCCACTGCAACCTTTACGAGGCGATGAACTTCAGCACGGCCGACGGGGGCCTGCGCAACAGCGAGAACGTCTCGGTCTCGGGCGAGCGCGGGACGAAGGTCGAGAAGAGCGTCCAAATCAACCGGCCGGCCTCGGAGCTTTACGCCTTCTGGCGCAACTTCGAGAACCTGCCGCAGTTCATGAACCACCTTGAGTCGGTCACGGCCGCCGGCCCGAACCGCACGCACTGGGTGGCGAAGGGGCCCGCCGGGACGAGCGTCTCGTGGGACGCCGAAGTCTACAACGAGAAGCCGGGCGAGATGATCGCGTGGCGCACGCTCGAAGGCTCCACGGTCGCGCACGCCGGCAGCGTGCGCTTCGAGGAGGCGGGCGGCTCGACGCTCGTGCGCGTCTCGCTCAAGTACGACCCGCCGGGCGGCAAGATCGGCTCCTACGTCGCCGGCCTCTTCGGCGAGAACCCCGAGCAACAGATCGAGGAAGACCTCGGCCGCTTCAAGCAGCTCATGGAGTCGATGGGGACGGCGGACGCCGGCCGCGGCGCCACGGCCGGGAAGTGAAGTCCGACTGATTCAAAAGGAGACTCGGATGGCGGAAGAGACGGAGAACGACGACCAGTTGATCGGCCACGACTCGACGACCGCGCCCGGCGGCAACAAGGAGCGCCAGACCGGCGACCCCGGCCGCACGCCCGGCAAAGCCGAAGGCGACGAGGAGCCGGTGGACGAAAAGCTGGATTAGAAAGACGGTCGGCTTAGACGGGCGGCGCAGCGCCGC
>JBEVKV010000296.1:0-5859 GCA_040509515.1 Pyrinomonadaceae bacterium
GGGAGGGACGCCCCCTCCCCGCGCCCCGGATAAACTTACACCCCGGCCTGCTGCGCCATCTCGGCGTCGAGGCGCTGTTTAAGCTCTTCCGGCGTCGGGTCTTCGATGTGCGTGGAGATGTACCAGAGGTGGCCGAACGGGTCTTCGACGCTGCCCGAACGGTCGCCGTAGAACTCATCCTTGACCGGCTTCTTGAGCGTCGCGCCCGCCTTGACCGCCTGCTCGACGCGCGCGTCAACGTCTTCGACGTAAAGCATGAAATGGGACGTGGGGCCGCCGAGCGTCCGCGGGCTGCGGAAGTTCATCTCGGGCATCTCGTCGGCGAGCATGACGATAGTGTCGCCGACCTGAATCTCGGCGTGCCCGATCTTCCCGCCCGGGGCCTCCATGCGGAAACGCTCGGTCGCGCCGAACGCCTCCTTGTAAAAATCGATGGCCCGCGCCGCGTCGTCTACGCACAGGTAGGCGTTCACGCTGCGGAATCCTTCGGGGATGGGTTTTACTGCCTTGTCTGCCATGATTCTCTCCTTTGCAGTTAAGAATCTGATCGGGAGTTCAGATTGTTGTCTGATGTATCGACGACCATTCCGGCCGAGGGCGAGGTAGGCGATGCGGTTAAAACTGTACCCGGGTAAACGCCGAACTGATTAAAAGGCGCTCAACCCGACTGAGTAGAGCGCCTTTTTGAGAACCGTCGTTCTTCAGCTTGCCCGTCTACTTTCGGCCCTTGCGGCCGCGTGCGTCTGAGCCGGGCGCGGAGAACTGCTGGTAGGCGACGCGGAAGAGTTCGGAGAGGGCTTTGGCCGTCTCGGGCGTCAGGTTCCGGTCGGCCCTCAGGTGCGCCTCGACGATGTCGGGCGTGGCCTCGTGCGGGAAGTAGACGACGGCCGAGTTGTCCGTCCCTTCTTCGGTCTGGCGCGTGCCCATGACGCGCTCCATCGGCATGTCGAGCCAGCCCGTGAGCCGCGCGATGTTGTCCGCGTCGGGCTTGCCCGTGCCGTTCTCGATGCGCGAGAGCGTCGAGGCCGAGACTTTCGTCTCGTCGGCCACGTCGCGCAGTGAAAGACCCAGCTCCTCGCGCTTGCGGCGGATTGCGCGCCCGAGCTCGACCGTGTTGACTAAACTCTTCGACTGATCTGCCATTTTCGGCCTCCTTCGGCGGCGCGCGGGGCGTCCACACGGACTCCGCCGCCACCCTTGCGACCCCAAACATAGCACAAGAAAATTTCCTGCGCAAGACCTTGTTTTATGCTTGCAACAAACCGGGAACGCTGGTACACTGTTTCACGTATGAAACAGAGCGTTGCAGTAAACAAGCGGCGGTCTGAGATGCAAGGAGTGAAACAGAAGGTGAGCGACACGGTTTGGGAGACGTTCGACGGCCTGTTCAAGACCCTGCACCGGCAGGGGCGTCGGGTCGAGGAGTTGGAGCGCAGGGTCGTCGAGCTTGAGCGCCGCTTGCAGGAGCGCGCCGGCTTCGTCCCTCAGCCCGAGGCGGCCGAGCGCATCGCGCAGATGCCCACGGAGAAGGCCGCCTGAAGTCAGTTTCCGAGAGGTTCGGACGGAGGATTTAAGCCATGACTGCCGTACTCGACAAGAAAGCTTTGATGCGCGACAAGCGCGCGCAGGGCATCGCCGCGATGGGTCTGGTGAGCCGCGAGGGCGACCGCTTCCGCGTCACCACGCCGACCCTGCGGGGGCGGCGCGCCTCCTACGAGGTCTGGCGCGACGAGGCGGGGCGGGTGCGCTGCACCTGTCTTGAGTTCGAGGAGCAGTCGGCGGAAGACCCGCGCTACCGCTGCGAGCACATCCTCGCGGTCAAGCACGCCGTCCTCGCCAAGAACACGGAGGCCGCCGCCATCCAGCAGGCGGCGCAGAAGGTTTCCGCCCCGCAGGCGCAGGGCGTGACTCCCGAGAACGTTGTTGCGGCGGAGACGCCCAACACATTGACGCAACCCGCATCCGAGAAGCTCGGCGAGGCTGCCGCGGAGGCCCAGTTGACGGCCCCGCGCAAAGCGCCGCGCTTCGTACGGGAGCAGAACGAGCAGCCGGAAGCTCGGCCGGAGGTCGAAATCCTCGCCGCCGCCGAGACTCCTCAGCGTTCGCTCGCGGAACACGAAGAGACAGAGGAGCCAGAGATGACGAAGAAAGCAACCGCACACGTTCAGAAGGCGGAAGAGGAGCAGGACTTCATCACCGCCGAGGAGTACGAGCAGCAGGCGTCGGCGCCGGTCGTGCCGCTCTCGTTCGCCAAGACTTTGAGCACGCTCAAGCAGCCGGTCGACCCGCGCCTCATCAAGACGCGCGAGGGCTGGCGCGACCGCAACGGCAACCAGCACATGGTCGAGTACGTCGAGTGGCACGCCGTCGCAGACATCCTCGACCGCGTCGCCCCGACCTGGTCGCACGCCGTGCGCGGCATCGTCCAGATCGGCGACATGGTCGCCGTCACCTGCGCCATCTCCATCGACGGCGTCACGCGCGAGGGCGTCGGCACGGGTAACGCCGACAACGAGACGGGCATCAAGAAGGCCGAGCACGACGCCCTGAAGCGCGCCGCCATCAAGTTCGGCATCGCGCGCGAGCTCTACCAGCGCGAGTCGGAGGTCATCGAGCGCGAAGGCTCCGGCCCGCAGCCCGGCGAATTCCCGCGCGACCCGCTCGCCAAGTCGATGGCCGACCTCGTCACGCCGAAGCAGCTCGGCATGATCCGCGCGCTCGCGCGCGAGGCCGGCGTCGACATGGACGAGGAGTGCCAGTCGACGATGCGCGTCCGCACCGAGGAGCTGTCGAAGCGCGCCGCTTCGAGCTTCATCGACCACCTCAAGGGCTTGCAGAACCAGCAGACCTTCGAGGTGCGCCGCGCGAGCTAGTTGGACGGTCGGGCGGCGGGCGGGCGTGAGTCGAAGCGAACCGCCCGCCGCCCCGGACATCTAAACAACTGCTCAACGGCAAGGGGGTTTAAGAGAGATGACGACAGAAGAGTTGATTGAAGAGATGAAGCCGCTCACGCTCGAACTCGACTACGCCGACGAGGCGGAGGTTCGCGAGGGCGAGCAGGCGGAAACGACCGAGGTCGAGCCGTCCGAGCAGAAGACGAAGAAGGAGCAGATCGTCTCCCTCTTCGAGTCCGGCACGAGGGACATCGCGGAGATCGTGCGCAAGGTGAAGGCGCGGCCTTCCTACGTCGCGCAGGTCTTGCAGCAGGCCGGACACCTCGACGGCTACTTCGACCTCTACACGACGACGGGGAGGGAGCAGAACGTCTACACGCGGTACTTCCGCAACGTCCTGCACTTCCGCAACGTCGAGGCCGCGCGCGAGAGCGTGGCGCGCATCGACCGGCTCTACAACTACTTCGAGCGCCTCGGCGACCGCGCCGGCCAGCATCAGGCGATGATTTTGGCGCTGACGGGCAAGAACCGCGCGCGCTGGAGCGGCAAGACGGAAGAGTCGCAGGTCTTCAGCGAGTGGCTGGCCGCGCACTGACGCGGCCGGCACTTCGGGGCCGGAATATTTATCGAGTGAGTGGCCCGACTCTTTAAGGGCCGAGCAGCTTTAAGAAGGAACTTAATTTTTCCCCTCGCAGGGTTTTCCTTTCCGAACGAACAAGGGTGGGTTGAAGGCGGGTTTTCAAATGTTTGAGGGCCCGCCCTTCTTTTTTTCTAACGCACTTTCCACTTCGCTTCGTGTAAGCCGCCGCGTCGGGGTTCGAGCGCCCGTCGTTCCGGCTTGCCTTTCAGTCACACCACCTCGCGGGAAGTTTTCCGAAGACGACGCTTCGATTCGAGAGGAGACAAGAGATGTCCGAACACAAGATGCCGGCGCACGGCACCTTCTGCTGGAACGAGCTTTCGACCACCGACGACGACGCCGCGGTCAAATTCTACACCGAGCTGCTCGGCTGGCAGGTGAAGAAGTCCGAGGCGACGGCCTCGTGCGACGACGCGGAGGCGCAGCAGATGGTCTACAACGAGATCGTCGCCGAAGGCCAACACATCGGCGGCATTTACAAGATGGGGCCGGAGTACGGCGGCGCGCCCTCGCGCTGGCTGTCCTACGTCTCGGTGGACGACGTTGACGCGCGCGCCGCGAAAGTGACGGAATTGGGCGGTTCGGTCCGCGTCCCGCCGACCGACATCCCCAACGTCGGGCGCTTCTGCATCATCGACGACCCGACCGGCGCGACCATCTCGCTCATCACGCTCAAGGGCGCGCAGTCCTGAAGCGATTCCCCGCCCCCCTTTGCCCGATAACTTTTTCCCCTGAAAGGAGAAGGGTCGAAGATGAAAATCAACTACCCGGCCGTCGCCGCGTCGGCCGTCGGCTACTGGGTGCTCGGCGCGCTCTGGTACTCGCCGCTTCTGTTCTCGCGCCCGTTCATCGCGCTCAAGGGCTGGACGCCCGAGCAGGTCGCGGCCATCCAGGCGCAGAGCCACGCCGGCGAGATCGGGCTGGCCTTCCTCAGCTCGCTCGTGCTCGCCTACGTGCTCGCGCACTTCGTCAAGTTCACGGGGGCCGAGACGGCCGGCTCCGGCATGCTCACCGGCTTCTGGCTCTGGCTCGGCTTCGTGCTGACGACCAACCTTGAGACGGTCATCTTCGAGGGGCGCCCGCTCGGGCTCTACCTCATCAACAACGGCTACCACCTCGTAGGCTTCCTCGGCATGGGCGCGCTGCTCGCCGTCTGGCGACGCCGCGACGCGCGCGTCCCCGCCTACCAGAGCTGAGCTAAGGCGCGAACCGTGAACCGTAAACCGTGACGAGAGAAAGGCAAGTCGCCTTCTTCTCGTCACGGTTTACGGTTTACGGTTCACGCGGCATAATTGCCGACATGCCTGCGAAGAACGAAGACCTGCACGGGAACGTGCCGGACAAGTCGAACGTGGCGCTGCTGCTCATCGACGTGATCAACGACCTTGAGTTCGAGAGCGGCGAAGAACTCCTGCGCCACGCGCTGCCGATGGCCGAGCGCCTCGCCGCGCTCAAGCGGCGCGCGAAGGAGGCGGGCGTCCCCGTCATCTACGTCAACGACAACTTCGGCAAGTGGCAGTCCGACTTCAAAAAGATTCTTGAGCACTGTCTCAAGGATGACGTGCGCGGCCGCCCCGTCGCCGAGCTTCTGCGCCCCGAAGACGAGGACGACTACTTCGTCCTCAAGCCGAAGCACTCGGGCTTCTTCTCCACGACGCTCGACATCCTGCTCGACTACCTGCAGGCCCGGACGCTCGTGCTGACGGGGCTGACCGGCGACATCTGCGTGCTCTTCACCGCGCACGACGCGTACATGCGCGACTTCAACCTCGTCATCCCCGCCGACTGCGTCGCTTCGAGCGACCCCTCCGAGAACGACTACACGCTGCGCAAGATGGCTGAGTTGATGGACGCAGACATCTCCCCCTCGACCGGGATAGATTTCGAGCGCCTGAAGAGCGCCGCGAGCCGCGAGCCGCGCCCCAACCCCGAGCCCGAGCCGAATCAGACCGCGCGCTGAAAGCCGCAGCCGGCCTTGACGCCGGAGTCCGCCCCGCATTAGCTTAGCTCGCTTTTTACCAGCGGGCGCTTCTTCAAAAAAACACCTCGCAGCAGTTGTCTCTTGCCGGGCCGCCGCGGCGACCCGATTTCTCGGAAGGAGAAAAACTGACCGATGACGACCAAGACCTTTTCCCTCTTCTCCGCCTGCCTCCTGCTGGGCGCGCTGATGCTCGCGTGCGGCGGCGGCGCGACCGACAACGCCGCGAACACATCTAACACGGCGGGCGGCACGACCGCGTCGGGCGACAAGATCGGCGTGGCCGAGTGTGACGAGTTCATCCAGAAGTACGAGGCGTGCGTCAACAGCAAGGTACCCGAGACGGC
>JBEVKV010000297.1:0-16854 GCA_040509515.1 Pyrinomonadaceae bacterium
TGCGGCAGTTCCTCGAACGGCACGCGCACGAGGCCGACCGGAAGATGTTCTACAACCTCGCGCAGCGGATGGCCGTGCGCAACGGCAACAACCCGAACGAAATCCTCCCGACCGAGTTCCGCGTCGTCATCCCCTCGTTCGTCACCAGCCAGTTGACCGAGGCGTTCCAGATCGGCTTCCTCCTCTTCATCCCGTTCCTCATCATCGACATGGTCGTCTCGAACATCCTGCAGGCGATGGGCATGTTCATGCTCTCGCCGGCGATGATCTCGCTCCCCTTCAAGCTGCTGCTCTTCGTGCTCGTGGACGGCTGGGTGATCCTCATCCGCAACCTCGTGCTCGGCTACACCTGATAAGGAGGAAGTAATGAACACGTACGTCTCACTGGCGGGCGAGGCCCTCTGGTTAATACTTCTGCTGTCGATGCCGCCGCTGCTGGCGAGCCTCGTCGTCGGACTCGTCATCAGCCTTCTTCAGGCGCTCACGCAGGTGCAGGAGCAGACGCTGACCTTCGTCCCGAAGATCATCGCCACCATCCTCGTCCTCATCATCACGGCGGGCTGGATGCTCGACACGCTCCGCGAATTCGCCGGCCGCGTCTTCGACACGATGCTGAAGGTATGAGGAGCCAGGAGTCAGGAGTCAGGAGTCAGAATGCTCCGCCTGATGAGCGATGACGCTGACAGTCGGACGGTTCAACTGAAGGTCTTTATTCTGACTCCTGACTCCTGACTCCTGACTTCTTTTTTGCGATGGACGAGTTCCTCCGACTGCTGGAGACCGTCTTCGAGACGTTCGAGTTCGGGCAGAGCCCACAGGCTTTCCTCGTGCTCGTCGGGCTGGCGTTCGCGCGGCTGCTGGCGTTCCTCATCGTCGTGCCCTTCTTCGGCGGGGCGGCCGTGCCGGCGCGCGTGAAGGTGGCGACGGCGACGGCCTTCGTCGTCATCGTCTACCCTTCGCTGGCCGCGGGGGTGAAGGGCGAGGCTTTGGGGTTCGGCCCCGTCGGCTTCATCGGGCTTCTGGCGAAGGAGGCGTTCGTCGGCTTCACGCTCGGCTTCGTCGCCTCGCTCGTCTTCGAGGCCGTGCAGGTCGCGGGCCGCGTCATCGACTTCCAGCGCGGCTCGACGCTCGCCGAGCTGTTCGCGCCGCAGCTCCAGACGCGCGTCTCCGAGCTGGGCCAGTTCAAGCTCCAGCTCGCCATCGTCCTCTTCCTCGGCATCGGCGCGCATCACTTCTTCATCGGCGCGCTGCTCAGAAGCTTCGAGCTGATCCCGGCCACGAGTTTCCCGCACCTCGAAGCCGGGTGGACGCCGGCCGCCGAGTTCATCACGAAACTGACGGGCGGCGTCATCGGCGTCGGCGTGCAACTGGCCGCGCCCGCGATGGTGGCACTGCTTTTGACGGACATCTTCTTCGGCCTCGTCAACCGCGTCGCGCCGCAGATTAACGTCTTCTTCCTGAGTCTCCCCGTCAAGATGGTCGTCGGCCTCGCCGTCGTCCTCGTCTCGCTCCCGCTCTTCAAAGAGCGCTACATCTTCTACTTCAAGGAAGCCTACAAGTCTTTCGAGTTCATGATTCGCGCGCTCGCCGGACTCTACTGATATTTCAGTCTGGAAATGAACCCAGTACTGCCGAGACTGAGCTCCGGGCAGATCACGGGTAAATATTAAGCACGGATGATACAGTTTATCTGCGGCGCAACTCGACAGCGCCCGGCGCTCAGTTTTGTTTATTTTCTCACTTATGAAGTCATATTCAGTAAAGAACTATAAGGCAAGCGCCCTTCATAGATGACTTTGGTCAGAAACATTAGGTTAATGTCTCGGGCCGCGAAGAGGAGTTTTGCCGAAAGTATTTTGTAATCTTTTTAACCGTCCCCCGACGTGCACATTGTACTCAACCGGAAGGGTGTCAGCTTTCTTCGTTTTCATGACGTTCTGTGTACCAGCTTCGTTATTTGCGTCGCACCGGTCGGGCAACGTATTGGGGCGTGCGGGCAACTGTAGTAGCACGTTCGATGCGAAAGTGCTGGCTGATGACAGTGCGTATGGACGTAGCTCTCAGAGCAAAACCGAATCAAGACAGCGCCCCACAACGTTGGCAGACATACTGGCCAGGAGTTTTGAAATGTCAGTCAGTTGAGGTAACTGGCAGAGGAGGGGCCTAATAGATGTGATGTTATCTCGCCTGGATGCATTGCGGCCTCTTTATCTCAACGTCGAGTAACGCGGTTATTACCCGAATGCAAAGACGAATGGCATTGAAGATGAGCGGAGAAGCATCCTGCGTTTTCACCCGTCACTCTTGAGGGCTCCAGAACCAGACTGATCCGATGGGATTCATGTTTTCAGGCTCGCACAAAATTTTTTGGGAAACATTTATCAATCGGAGGCACAAAAGAGTCTCTATCTTTTAGGTGGACATTTGAATTTCAGGGTGCTTCCGTAGAGTGTTCCCCCATTTTTCACCTCTTGCCCCTGTGTCCCTGGCTCTCGGCCTTCAGAGATGAGAGCCATGGCACAAAATATTGTGTAAAGGTACAGGTCGCTCACTAATTTCTGAACGAAAGCTCACGACAGGTACCAGAGGCAATTCCCCCGGCTAAACATTGTCCTGAACTTAGCTTTTTTGGAGGTGGAAATGTCGTCCTCAGAGATAGGCAAGACCGGCCCTCAACCCGATGGCGCTATTCCGGAGCCTACTTCAGAAGAACTCGTCAAAACGGGCGAGGCTAATCCTCAATCTGCTCTCACTCCTCAGGAAATTACGAGAGCGCAATCAGACATACTGCCCGCAGATGATGGTCAACTCACTCGGATTGCGCAGGAGTCCTCGAATAACGATTACCGGGATCAGTTATGGCAGGCGTGCTGGGAGCATAGGCCCAAACTTAAATCGAGGATTTATTCAAAGTTAGATGTTCAGAAACGTGCGCTGACCAATGATATTGCCTTTGAAGCGATTACTCGCATAATGGACAGTATCCTGAGAAATCCGGGCAAACCGGAGATCAAAAATATTGTGGCGTACCTCAATAGAGCGGCCGACAACTTAGTGTCTGACGTCAACAGCGGACGCAAATTCAAAGGATACGATTCAGTCTCTTATGATGACTCTACGTTGAATCTAAGCGATAACTTGGTCGAAGCAGAAAGCATCGTGAGGCGCCTCGAAATTAAAGAGGCGGTCGAGAATGCGCTCAAAGACGCCAAGCCGGTGCTGAAAGTGATATACGACCTGTATTATGTTCTGGGGAAGACGACGCATGAGATCTCTAAGGATTTAGGCATCTCTGAAGGGATGGTTAGATACAGAATAAAGCAACTGAACTCGCTGCTTCGGCCAAAGGTTTCCCCTTCGTCGTGACATCTGAACTAAAGCCTGCGCTGAAAGCAGCCGCCCCGTACTCGGACATGCCGAGTGCTTTGAGGCCCGTGGAATTCACCAGACTCTGTTCACCCCAACCTAGGTGAAGGAGTGATAACATATGTTAGAAGCCATCTCAAAAATACCCCTTGCCCTTTCCGAGCAGCGAATTTACAGTGGTAACATTCAACCTGCCACCCCATCTCGGGTATTTATGAGACTGCTTCTGGTAGAGCCCACAGGATATGGGTGAGCAATTCTCGGCCCGCATGAGATCATACATTAGCAAATCGCCCAAGCAGTGTCACCATAATGAAGATATTCAGGAGATTATAATGAGCCGCAATCCTGGTGCCGTTCTAAAAATGGCTGGCAAAAGTAGTGTTGTCAGAGACGTAAACTCGCTCCGCCGCAACCTTGGCGGTGAGGTGACACGGCAACGCCACTCAGCCGTTGGAGAGGGTACCTCCGGTAGCCGCGCGCCAGTCACGCCTGAACAACAGGGTATCCGCGGTCAGAGCGAGAAGCCACTTGCCACTGGCAACGAGCAGGCAGTCGCACGAGTGAAGCAAAACAAGTTGGCGCCCGCAGACGGCACGCGGCCGGATATTGAAGGGATGCAGCAGGCGATTCTGAAGGCCGGCGGCACGCAGATAGTCGAACGGCTGGAAGCAATGGACGCAGAAACGGCCGCAGCCAAATGCACGCAGCCGGAGGAGATCGGCAGGCTGATTGAAAGTTCCTATGTGCCGCTCCTGTTGACCGCGCTGGAAGAATTAAGTGATGAAGAGTTTGCCTCCGAGTACCCCAACGAACGGCAGGCAACTGCAGCGCAGCGTACAGAACTCGCTAAAGTAATCAAGAGTCACTCGCTGGAGTGCCCGCGTTGCAGGTTAAAGGCGATGAGCGACTGGGAATGGGAGAAACACGTCAACGGGATAGCCGATAAGAAATTCGTCGAAAGCAAATCCAGAGACTTGCGTGGATGAGCATTCCTCATCCAACTGTTAGATGCGGCGGTTAGCTACCCGGACCATCGGCCACTCGGGGCGGTACAGACAATCCGGTACAGGTGCGAGCGCTTTGCTGCGGGGATGCTGCGGTGAGGCGCTTTTTCAGTGGCCAGAGATTTTCGGTCTTCAGAAGAGTCTTTGCAGGTGGTCGAGGGTGGCTTCGGCGGGCGAGGCTTCGCTGACGTCCTGGCGTAGGAAGGAGTTGACGACATCGAGTTTGGCGATGGCGTAATCGGTGTGCGGGTCGCTCCCTTTCTTGTAGGCGCCGATCATGACGAGGTCTTTCTGTCGCTCGTAGGTGGCGAGCACCGCGCGCAGGCTGCGCGCGGCCTCAAGATGCTGAGGCGTCACGACCGCAGGCATCACGCGAGAGACGGAATTACCGACATCGACAGCCGGGTAATGTCCGGCGGCGGCCAGCGCACGCGAAAGCACGATGTGGCCGTCGAGGATGGAGCGCGTTTCGTCGGCGACCGGCTCCGTCATGTCGTCGCCTTCGACAAGCACGGTGTAGAAGGCCGTGATCGAGCCGCGGTCGGAATTGCCGGCGCGTTCGAGCAGGCGCGGCAGCTCGCTGAAGACGGAGGGCGGGAATCCGGCGCGAGCCGGCGGCTCGCCCGCCGCAAGTCCGACTTCGCGCAGGGCACGAGCAAAGCGTGTGACGGAATCCATCAACAGGACGACCCGACGACCCTGTTCGCGGAAGTTTTCGGCAATCGCCGTCGCTACGTAAGCCGCCTTCATGCGGACGAGCGCCGGCTCGTCCGAGGTGGCAACGACTACGACCGAACGTTTCAAACCTTCTTCGCCGAGGTCGTGTTCGACAAAGTCGCGCACCTCGCGCCCTCGTTCGCCGATGAGCGCGATGACGTTCACGTCGGCCTCAGTGTTACGTGCAATCATTCCGAGAAGCGTCGATTTGCCGACGCCCGCCGCCGCGTAGATGCCGAGGCGCTGCCCCTCCCCCACCGTCAAACAGCCGTCAATCACGCGCACGCCCGTCGCCAACGGGCGCGTCACGCGACGGCGTCGCATCGGGTCGGGAGGGGAGGCCATAACTGCGCGTTCCTGCACCTCCTCGATCGGCCCGCCCCCGTCAGCCGGTTCTCCCAGACCGTCGAGGACACGCCCCAACAGGCCATCGCCGACGCGCACTTCCAGAGAAGTCCCGGTTGTAATCACCTCCGCGCCCGTCGTAACGTCGTGAACGTCGCCGAGCGGCATGAGAATCACTTCGCTGCCGCGGAACCCGACCACCTCCGCGCGCAGTTCGTGTGCGCGATGCGGCGAGCAGATGAGGCACAATTCGCCGACGCGCGCGCCGGGAACAGACGCGCGTATGAGCAACCCGACGAGTTCCGTCACGCGCCCGCGCGCCTCGACCGTCGAGAGCAAGTCCACCGCTTCAATGTACTCTATGAGGTTGAGCATAAAACGAAAGTGACAGACTTAATGGTCGTCGCCCGCGGCGCGGGCGAGCAAGGCGCGTTCGAGCACGCGCAGCTGGGTGTCGAGACGCGCGTCCACCGTGCCTGACTCGCTCTCAATGATGCAGCCGCCGCGCCCGACGCGCGGGTCGGCGACAAAGTCGATGAAGCGGGCGCGCGCCGCGGGGTCAATCTGGTCGCGGCGAGACTGTACCTCTGGCAGGTCGGCCGGGTGGACACGCACAGTCAGCAACTCCTGCTGACGCGCGTTCATCAGCGCGGTCGAGACGATATCGGCGACCGCCCCGGGATCGGCCTTGATCTCGCGGCCGATGATCTTCTCTGCAACTTTAATCGCCAGGCGCAGCACGTCGCGCTCGACTTCGATCAGCGCCGCCTCGCGCCGTTCATGCGTTTCGAGCAGCAAGCAGTTCAGCTCCGTGAGCGCAGCCTCGTGCCCCTCCTGATAGGCCGTCTCTCGCAACTCGCGCGCCGCCTGTTGCGCACTCTCGCACAGGTGTGCGGCCTCGCGCTCGGCCTCGGCGAGCAGGCGTCGGGCCTCGGCGCTGGCCTCGACCAAAGGGCGCTTGACGACGCTTGGGCGCGGCGGCGCGGCCCCAATGTCCGCGCGGCTTGCCAGCTTGATGATGTTGCGGCTGTAGCCTTCGTTTGCGCTCATATTTCACCCGGAAGCCTTCTGCGTCAGTTAGTCGGTCGCAGTCCGCATACATCGGCTACCTCTGCCCTCCGGCTTAGTCTCCGGCCTGCAATGTGCCGCGCTTGACGCCTTCGGCGAGTGCTTCGGTTTCGTGTCCAATGCGAAGCACTATCTCCCGCGCCTGCTGCGGGCAGATGTCGCGGGAGAATGCGTTCAGGTTTGAAGTGGCCTCCGCGGCGCGCATGCGGAGCCAGAGGGCGATTTCGAGTGGGAACTTTTGTGCGGTGTAGCGAAGTCGCGTCTCGTCGTGCCCGGCGAATCTGAGGGCCAGCAGGTGCAGGCCAGTTCGGTCGAGCATCGCGGCCGGTTCGTCCTCCGTCTGCAAAGCCTCGCGCACGCTCTCTTCGGCTAAGCGGACGCGCTGCGGTTCGATGTTAGTCAAAGTCGAGATGTACGCGGCGATGGCGCGTGCGTCTTCTGCCGAGAAGCGGCGCAGGAACGCGGCCACCGTCTCTTTCGCTGGGATGCTACGACAGGCCAACGCTATTTCGCAGACACCGAGCAGACGCACGAGCCGCGCCAGTTCGGCGGACGAGAGAAGGTCGAGTGCCGTCGGGGTTGCGAGTTCCGCCGCCGAGACGAAGTGCGACATGAATGTACGGCGCACGACGGAGATAATCTCCGGCACGGGCTGTCGCGCGTTTAGCGCAGGCGGGTTCGCGGCAGCACCGAGCCCCAGGGCCTCCGCCACGAACACAGTCAAAATCGGGCGCAAGTGTTTGATTACGAGAAGCTGGATGTATCGCGGCTCTTCTCTGATGGCTTCAACGACATGCGAGGGGTGAACGTGTTCGTCAATCGTGGGTAATGCCTGCGAACGGACGCGGTCGGACATGCCGTCCAGCCAGGCGCGCTGCTTCTCCGGCGTCAGGCGCGAGAACCAGTCGGCGCGACGCTCCAACCCCAGCCGCTCGGAGGTGCTCTGCACAGACGGAGGCTCAAGTGAGCCCGACATGCACGATGGTCTCTGGCGCGTGCCGTCAGTAAAAGGGACATCGCCTCGTGCGGTCGCGGGACACGTAACCCCTTCGCCGGGCATCAGCGCAGGGGCGAAAAGAATCTCTGCGCTTTGAGTGTTATACGTAGAAAGTATCTCCCTTCAACGCGCCGCCTCAAGCTGGTGCGGCGTCAATTCGGTTGTTCATCGTACGAGAGTTCAAGTGGCTCTCGGCCGAGCGTCCCGCCTCACGAAGAGACGGTTAAGAGTAGAACGTCGTTTGTGCAATCGCCGATGACAGCATCGGCCGCGCCGGCTCCGGTAACTCGCCCGCCGTGTCGCTTTCCTCTTCGTCCGAGCCGTGCGAGCCATTCCTATCCTGCAACTCAGCGAATGCGTGGCGCTGTCGTCTGATTTGCATCTGGAGCAAGACGAACATGAAAAAGAGGACGACTATAAGGCCGCCTCCGGCCGCAACCAGGATGTTGCCGCGGCGGCGCGCGCTGAGTTCACGCACGGGGCCCGGACGCGGTGTTTGCTGAGACAGGATGATGCTCACGCTCTCGGGCTTCAGGTCGGGCACGCTGTGCGCCATCATGTCGCGCACCTGTTCAAGGTTAAAGAGCGGCGTCGCGTCCTTGTAGATGATAAAGGCGGAGGCGGAGGCAGGCTGCGGCTGTAACTGGAAGACCTGATCGTCGGGTGGCATCACAACGATCACGATAGCTGTTGTCACACCGGGCAGCGCACGCAGCTGCCGCTCGATGTCAGCGCGCAAGCGCCTCTGCTCCTGAATCCTCTGCTCAGTCTCGGAAGGGATGAGGCTGCTGCTCTCGACCGGCAGTTCTTCGGGACGTGGCAGGCCATAGTCGTGCAAGACCTGAAGGGCGAGGGCGAGGTCTCCGTTGCTGAAGTAGCCTTCGTCAAGCACAGTCGCCCACCTCTTTGTTTCTCCCTCGCCGACCTCGCGCTTCTCAACCTCGAAGCCGTTCTCCCGAAGCACGCCAATAATTTCGATGGCCTCGGCCTCGGTTGAGACAGTCGCCACTGCCTTCTCGCCGCACGCTGTCATTGAGAGCAGAAGCAGCATAAAGAGCCAGAACGCGATCTTGCGTCCCGCCGCAGGCCGAATTAGGCCGCGCTCGCGGTGTCGCGGCCCCTCTGCTGCCGCGCCGGTGTGACATCTGAGTGGCTGATATTTCTCAAACACAAAGAACTTCTCCCCAAACGCCTGCTCCGCTTCGCCAACGACGAGCAGATCCCGCCCAAAACGCCTCGGCCTTACAGCATCAAATCGCAGCCACGCAATCATCCATCTCATTCCCGCCTGCCCCTGTCACTCGGCAGCGACGTTGTACCTAAAATAATAGACCCCAAAATCATCTCACTGAAGAAGATAAAGCTAATGGGAGTTGTTCGAAATTGTCATACGCCTGCGTGCGAACATTGCCCCTGTTCGCCGAAGTGTTTCTGATTTTACGGCGCGATGTGGTCGCCTCCGTGCCATCCGACTTCAGGCATGATGAACACCCACTTCTCCTCTCTCTTCGGCCAGCTTGTAGACCCAGCGCAGCACCACCGCTACCGACTCGTAAAGCTCCTCGGGCACCTCCTGGTCAATTTCGAGTTCGTAGAGGGCGCGCGCGAGCGGCACGTCGCGCATGATGGGGACTTCCGACTCCTCTGCGATCTTGCGGATCTGCGCGGCCATCAGCTCCGCACCCTTCGCCACGATGGTCGGCGCGGCCATCTGGTCGCGCTCGTAGCTCAAGGCGACGGCGACGTGCGTCGGGTTGACGACGACGACGTTGGCGCGACGGACGGCGTCCATCATCGCCTGCATCAGAATCTCGCGGTGGCGCGCGCGCCGGAGGCTCTTGTGCAGCGGGTTGCCCTCGGTCTCCTTGTACTCCTCCTTGACCTCGTGCTTGGTCATCATCAGCTCGCGGCGGTGGAAGTAGCGTTGGAGGAAGTAGTCGGCCGCGCCGAGGACGAGGAAGGCTAGCCCCACGCGGACGCCGATGGTGAAGATGAGCGAGACGGCGTACGAGGCCGCGAGCTGCGAGGGCTGGCGCGTCAGCTCGACGATGTCGCGGCGTGCGCTCCACAACGCTGCGCCGACGACGACCGACGCGATGAGGAGCTTGAGCACGGTCTTGCCCAGCTCGACGTAGGAGCGGGCCTTCAGGAACTTCTGCTTGAAGCCCTCGGCCGGGTTGAGCTTGTTGGGGCTGGGCTTGACCGGCTCGAAGCTGAAGACGGAGCCGACCTGGAAGTAGTTGGCGAGGAGCGCGACGACCAGGAGCGTGGCGAAGAGCGGGGCGAGCACGAAGGCCATCGCCTTGACGCCCGTGAAGAGCGCGCCGAGCGCCGCGGCCTGGTCGAGCGGCCCCTGGTAGGTGGCGGCGTGCTCCAACTGCTCGCGCATCGCGCCGCCCGCCCAGCCGGCGACGTGGCCGCCCGCGAGGTAGAGCACCGCGACCGAGACGACGAGCAGGACGGCCGAAGAGAGGTCGTGGCTGCGCACGACCTGGCCCTTGCGCCGCGCGTCGCGCAGGCGTTTGGCGGTCGGTTGTTCGGTCTTCTCGCCGGCTTGAGACATGGATGGCCACGCCTCCCGCGTCTCTAAACGGTCTTCACCTTGTGGAGGATGCCGAGCAGCTTGGAGTGGAGCAGCGGGCCGGCGGCGACGAACTCGCTGAGCCGCTCGACTAAGATCGTACCCTGTTCGGTCTCGCGGAACTTCTGCTGGAGGCGCGTGCGCACCATCAAGCGCGCCGACTCGCGCACGGCCGCCGCCCCCTCGACACCCGTCAGGGTCGCGCTGTTGGCAACCTCTTCCAGCCTCGCGCGCACAGGGTTCTGGCTCATCCTCATAGACATGTGAGAGTGCTGACGCTGCGCACGCTCACTCATGACTTGAAGTTGTGGACGGCCGACATCTCGCCGTCGTGGCGCGCCTTGAGGAGATTCGAGACCGTGGTGAACTCCTGCGTCTGCGTCTGGACGCGGTTCTGGATGGCGAGCATCTGCATCGACATCATCTGCTGCTGCCGCAGCATCTCCTGCATGTTGGTGGTGTCCACGCCGCCGCGGTTGATGAAGCCGCCGACGACACTGCCCATGCCGGGGGCGATGATGTTGAGCGCACCCGCGGCTATACTGCCGAAGATTCTCGAAAACCTGCCCGGCTTTTTAGGCTGCTCCGGCGGTAAGGCCGAAGGCGAAGCGTCGGGCGTTTGGCCAACGAGAGTTATCATCGGATCGTTTGGCATTTTAAAACCTCCTCCGCTAGTTCAAGTTCAGGGGAAATCGTCTGCCCGGTATCTCCCGCGCTTGACAGGAAAAAAAGGCTTTACAACTATAAAGACTCCAAAATTCCGCTTTTCGAAAGATCAGCGACGCTTTAGGAATAGTTTTTTTGAATCCCGGATTTTTCGGTGAATTTTGCGCGCCTACCCGGCTTGTTTCTAGCTGCCCTGCTGTATCTACCCAAACCAAATTCAGGGGCGAGCATCCGGCCGATGTTGCGGCGAAAACTGTTTTTCGCGTGGCGTCCCAAGCGCAGTTTGTTATTTCCGGCCCAAAGCGAGTCTAACTATATGGGAGCATTGCGGCATATAGCCTATTTCTATTGCGTCGGTTATGTCTGACTGAAAGCAGCAGACGAACTTCATGGTCGAGACGGACGGTCTACGGTCATACATAAGCGCGTCAAATCATCTTCGCGTATCACATGGCGATCAAACTCATCATCAGAAGTGAAGACGCGGCCCCGGGCACGACGCCCTTCGCCGAACACGAGTTCGATGAACCAATTATTACCATCGGTAATAATTGGGCCGCTATCCTCTACCTCGATGCCCCGTCCGTCGCTCCCAAACAGGCCACCATCCATAACAAAGACAGCTACGCATTCTTAATCAACCATGCTTCTGGCACTGGCCTCAACGGTGAACCCCTAGAGTGCGAAGTCCGCCGTCAGTTGTCTCAGGGCGATAGGCTCGACATCGGCCCGTACCACATAAGCATTTACCTAGAGGCTAACACGCAGCCAGTTCTCGCCGCCGCGCGATGGCAGCCCGAAACAGAAGCGTCGCAGCAGAGATTGTGCGGCGAGAGGGCATCTTTCCACACATCCTCAGGTGGTGTGGACAGCGAGTGTGAATTCAGTGCGCAGGGGAGAAGTTTCGCGGGCCTCCTCGACAGCTTACGCACCGAAGAGGACTCTTTCCGTTTTGAGATCGTAAACGCTACGGGGGGGCGCCAGTACGTCGGCATTGATAATACCGAAATGCTTATCGGCTGGGACGAGACGGGTCACCAAGTCAGTTGTCATGCTGCCTCGGTGAGTACCCCCCGTGCCTGCGTGCGTAAGGAGTGGAGCGGTGTGGTCGTGCAACCCCACAGCCCCGGCACAGTCGAGGTCAACGGCGAGTCGGTCGAGGCAGCGCGCCGCCTGCGCAACGGCGATCGCCTCACGCTGCTCCCAACCGCTGTCACCATCGACTCGCGCGAAAGCCTCCTCATCTTCCACGAACCGGCCACGCTGGTCGCGCTGGGCCCGTTGCTGTCGCAGCAATTCCCTCGGCCCGTCGCTCCAGTGCAGGATGGCGCCGCAGCCGTGCCGACTCAAGAGTCTCCTGTCCTGCATACACTTGAACCAGTGCCGGCAGCAGGCCCCGTATCCGTCTCGACGCAGCAGAGTTACTTCGGCTACTTCACTCTCGGCGAAGTCGTCATCATGTTTATCGGTACGTTCGTGGCCGCCGTGACTATCTTCCTGCTAATGGCATCCATGTAAGGCAGAGTCACCGATGCCTCCGCAGTCAACTTTCGATTTTTGCGAGATTGTCTGACCCAAGAGGCATGAGAGCGACATGGACGAGATGCTCGCTCCGCTCAAATCAGTCTGGCTCGAACTCAGGTGCGGGAACGTTTCGGGCGTGCTGGCGCGCTACAGCGACCTGCTGCTGCCCGTTTGCCTGATGCTCGCCATCGGGACGCTCTTCGTCCCGCTGCCGCCCGCCATCATCTCTCTGCTCATCGTCGTCAACCTCGCCGTGTCGGTCGTCGTGCTCTCGACCTCGCTCTACATCACGACGCCGACGCAGCTCACCTCCTACCCGACCATCCTGCTTTTGACGACCGTCTTCCGTTTGACCTTAAGCGTCTCGGCGACGCGCTCCATCCTGACGCAGGGGACGGCGGGCGGTGTCATCGAGGCTCTGGGTCAGATCACGGCGCAGGGCAGCATCATCGTCGGCGCGGTGATGTTCGTCACCATCCTCGTCGTGCAGTTCATCGTCGTCGCCAAGGGGTCGGAGCGCGTGGCCGAGGTGGCGGCGCGCTTCACGCTCGACGCCATGCCGGGCAAGCAGATGTCGATTGACGCCGACATGCGCTCGGGGCTCATCACGCAGCAGCAGGCGCGCGTGGCGCGCACGGCCTTGCAGAAGGAGTCGCAGCTCTACGGCGCGATGGACGGTGCGATGAAGTTCGTCAAGGGGGACGCCATCGCCACCATCGTCATCGCGATGGTGAACGTCGCGGGCGGGCTCGCGACGGGCGGGCTCGTGCGCGGGATGACGTTCGCGCAGGCCGGGCACAAGTACACCATCATGACCATCGGCGATGGCTTGGCGGCCATCATCTCGTCGATGCTCATCACGGTCTCGGCCGGTATCGTCGTCACGAGAGTTTCGACCGACGAGGAGACCTCGAACGTCGGCTCCGACATCAGCCGGCAGCTTTTGCGCACCCCGCGCCCCATCATGATCGGGGCGGGGATGCTGGTCGTGATGGGGATTTTGCCGAACATGCCGCACGTCCCCCTGCTGCTGGTCGGGGCGGCGCTCGGCGGGGTCGCCTACGCCCTGTACCGCTCGCAGGCCGCGGCGGCGAAGGAGGAGGCCGAGCGACAGGCGAAGGCCGGCTCGGTCGGCGGGCAGGACGAGTTGCAGCCGACGTTCGCGGTCCCGCTGGCCGTCGTCGTCAGCAAGGAACTGTCGAGGCTCGTCGACAAGAACACGCCGGCCGGCGCGCGCTTCCGCGCGGAGCTGCCCAAGCTGCGCTCGGCGCTCTACTACGACCTGGGCGTCCTGCTGCCGAGCTGCTACGTGAGCGGCAACGCCCCGCTCGAACCCTTCAAATATTTCATCGCCATCAAGGAGGTGCCGGTCGTCTACGGGTCAATCAAGCCCGACTGCGTCTACGTCAACGACTCGGCCGACAACATCCGCGTCTTCGGCATCGAGGGCGAGGACGTGCGCAACCCGGCCGACCTCAAGCCCGGTTCGTGGATACCGGCCGCGCAGCGCCCCATCGCCGAGATGGCGGGCCTCAAGGTCTGGGAGCCGGCCGAGGTCATCACGCTCCACCTCTCGATGATCATGCGGAAGTACGCGCACGAGTTCATCGGCATCCAGGAGTCGCAGGCGCTTCTCGACTTCTCCGCGCGCGGCGCGCCGAAGCTGGTCGAAGAGGTCGTGCCGAAGGTGGTGACCATCCACCAGATGACCGACGTGCTGCAACGCCTCGTGCAGGAGGGCATCTCCATCCGCGACGTGAAGAGCGTGCTCGACGCGCTCTCAGAGTGGGGGCGCATCGAGAAAGACCCGGTGACGCTGACCGAGTACGTGCGCTCTTCGATGAAGCGCTACATCTCGTTCCGCTACACGGGCGGGCGCGACACGCTCTTCGTCTACCTGCTCGACCCGGAAATCGAAGACGTGATACGCGGGGCCATCCGTCGCACCTCGACGGGCTCGTTCCTCTCGCTCGACCCGCACATCTCGCACGACATCCTCGACGCCATCCGGCGCGAGATCGCCAACCTGCCCGCGACCGCGCAGAAGCCGGTCGTCATCACCGACATGGAGCTGCGCCGCTTCGTCCGCCGCATGGTCGAGCTGGAGTTCCCGACGCTCTCCGTCCTCTCCTATCAGGAACTCGCGCCCGAGCTGAACGTGCAGCCCGTCGGCCGCATCACCATGTCCCGCGAACAAACACCCGCGCGCTTCGCCTCGTTCGCGAGCGAGGGTACTGAGATCTCCCTCCTGACAAATGGATCAAAGTTGCTGGCTTGACTTTGGGGCAAAGAAAATTTCCCCTCTACTTCGTCCACTAACGAAAATAGGAGGGGACGCCGGGGTTAGATCTAATGTTACCTACTGCCAGCAGCTAAAGCGACCTTGAAGTCATCCGTATTGGCTGGGCGGCGAACGCTTGAGCTGGCGAGCTACGACGCGCGCTTCAGCTTTTCGAAACTTATGGTGCGCGTGACAACAGCCGTGGGATAGTTGCTGATTTCCCGATACTTCATCTCCGCCAGCGAGGGAAGTAGCGCGTCGCCGCCAGTCCAAGCGGAGAACTCATACCGCCCACTTTCAGGTTCTCCCACTTCGAGGCGTAGCTACGTGCATAACTGACCGCCTCCGGTCCGACCAGACCTATTACGCGCGCCTGCACCATCCCTGTTCGATAGGCGTGGCCCATCGCCAGTGTCACCAACCCTTCGCCGCCGTTGTACGCAGCCAGTACGAACTTCCAGAACTCGCCGCTTTTCGGTTAGCCGTACCGCGAAAACGCCGCCCGACCCAAACGCTGCGCTTTTATGTTTAGTAGACGCGCCGCCGCCGGGATGGCTTTATACGGGTTCAAGCGTTCGTCCGTCGCGCTGCCCGCGATGCCGACGCGCAGGCCTACTTCGCGCGCCGCCACAGGCCTGAACTGCGCGATTCCCGCATAACCGAATTGATTGATGACCTTCGGGTTAAAGTTCGACTCTTGTGCCAAAAGACTCTTGAGGGTTGCAGGGGAGAGGCCCGGGCACCATTCGACGGCACGTGCGATTACGTCATCGAAGCGATGTGGGCCGCCTTGAAAGCTCGCAGCGTTGATGGGTACCCGCCTAGCGCGCTCGAAGGAGATGATGCACTCTTGTGGTCCGCTCACTTCGCCGCCGAGCACGTTATTACTGAGAAAATACTCGACTTCGTTGATTGCCGGATGAACCAGCAGCGCGCTGATCTGATTCCATTCGTCGAGCCACGCCTGCTCGGTCAGCGGAACGTCCTTTAACTCGGGGTGACGCGCGTAAAAGATGAGGTCGGTCAAGTCCCACGGATCAGTAACGCCGCTCTGAATCGCCGCGACGAGCGTTTTCAACTCCTCTACCGTCCGCTTTCGCAGCCAAGCCCCTCTGAAGAGACCGTCCCAGCGCTCTTCCACGCGCCGCTCAAACTCGCGCGGGAGTGGACTCGCCAGTGCGCGCGTCTCGCCGACCCGCTCGCCAAAACCTGTTCCCTCGCTGCAGCGCACTCTCTCCGGCTGCTTGCCGCGCGCAGGTTCGACCGGCAGAATAATTTGACCGTTGACTCTCTCTGCTCCGGCCATTGTCCTAAACTTCCGAACTAAAACGGACAGCGCGTCAATGCTCAGTGAACGCTCGACAGCAAACGCCAACGGCTTTGCTTACACGGCTGTGTTCAAGACGGTCTTAATGCCACCCATCACTTGATCAACGACCTTACTCAGGACCTCGACGTGCTGTGTCACCTGGTAGAGCCGCGCCTGGAGGCCGAGCAACTCGGGCGTCGAGAGGTCTCCGTCGGAGCGCATGATGGCCTCGACCTGATTCCACTCAGTCTCAATCTGCCCGAAGCGATCACGCCAGACCGTCTGCGAAGCGCCCGACGCGTCCGCCTTCGCGAAGACCTCGCGTATCATCCCGAGCCGCGTGCGCGAGGTGAGAAACTCCGGCAGCAGCGCGCTGACGTTCGGCGAGGCCGGCGGCAATTTGTTGACCCGCTCCATCAGGTCAAGCCTCATGCGCTCGAGTTGCGCGCCGCTGACGGAGCGCTCGGGCGCGACCGTCTGCTGTTGCTGCTGTGCGTCGCCAGCCTGCCGCTGCATAACGCTCTCGAAGGAGCGTCCGTCCGCCGGCTGCTGTTGACGCAACCGCTCGCCGCCGAGGCTCCGAGGCTGCGCCGCCCGCAATGCCTGAAACCGGGTCTGCCATACCTTATCCTCCTGTCATATGCTCTGAAGAACGTGTTCACCCCTGCCTGAAAGCCTACGACTGTGCTGAAGGCACTAAAAGTCTACACGCCTCACTCTCGGAGATGGTTATCAGCAACACGAGAAAAATGTTTGTTACACGTGCAAAAATTTTCCCCGCGCACTCAAAGAAGCTAACGAGGGTGTGTGCCTATTGCCACATCTATTAAGACTCTTTTTGTGGCCTCTGTCGTTAAGATAAACTCGCAGTGCCGTTCCCAACACCAGATGCGTGGTCGAGCGGACTTGCGCTACGATTCGTCCGGATTCAACGCTACCTGAAAATCTCTTTTGGTAGGCGAAGCGGGTAATAGTGACGTGATGAAGCAGGCA
>JBEVKV010000298.1:0-14585 GCA_040509515.1 Pyrinomonadaceae bacterium
CGGTGCGCTCGTCGTCGAACTTCTCGGCGTAGTCGGGCTGGGGCAGCAGGTCGTGGTCGAGGAAGATCTGGTCGTAGTAGTTAGACGAGAGCAGCTCGCCGGCGCGCGCCGGCTCGACGGCCACGTCGAGCCGGTCGCCCTTGAACTGCTTTGCGAACCACTCGTGGCGTAGCGTGTCGTCGTCCAGAAGGAAGACCCGCACGGGGCGGCGTCCGCGCGCCTCACCCATCCCGAACTTGTTCAGAAGACCTTGCAGAATACTCATTGTCGTGTGGCGTAAATATAACAGCGGGCGCGCCGCGCTGCCAGCCGCGCGCCCCGTCGGACGCCCCTCCCGCCCGACGATTCTCGCGCGCCGTGCGCCGCCGGACTTGAAAGGCGGGCGGAGACGTGGCATGTTGGGTTCCGTCTCGGGCCTTCCTTGCTGACGATGTCAAAATGTCCCTACTGCGCTAGGCCGCTGCGGATGCGCGGCCTCAAGTGTCACGCCTGTCGCCGCTTCGTGCTGCGGCGCTCTCACGTCATTTTCCTCGTCCTCGTCGCCGTCGCTATTGTCCTCGGGTTGCTCGAACTGGTGTCGTATCTGACGCCGCCGCCCATAAAAACTTACTGACGCCGCCGCCGCCGGCGGGTCGCGCCGGCTTAGAGGGAAGATGAAGAAGAAAACTCTGAGGACGGCGTTCGCCCTCTCGCTGCTGCTTCCGGCCTACGCCGCGCCGGCCGCGCGCCGGAAGCCAGCGCAGGGAGGCACCGCGGTCGTCTTCGCCGTCGAGAAGTACGAGGCGAAGGTGATGATCGAGCCGGCCTTCATCTACAGGGGCGGCACCTTCGTCGCGCCGCCCACCGACTCCCCCTCAAACTCTTTCACGCGCGATTACTTCCGCCCGGGGCGCCAGTACCGTCTGCTCTCGGGCGGCGGCGAGGCCGGGAGCGTGACCGTGCGCAAGTATCTTGAGCCGGGCTGCGTCGGCTTAGTCGCGGAGGCCGCCGCAGAGACGCCTGCGCGGCTCGGCGGTCGCGTACAGGCGCTCGCGACCGACTCGGCGACGCTCGGCCGCGCGCAGCCGTCGCGCCGCGCGCCGACCGAGGCCGAGCGCGCCGTCGCGCTGGAACTGGCGCGCGCCGCCTACGCGAAGAACGGCGCGCCCGCGTCGCTCACGGGCGGCATGCAGGTCGTCAACCTCACCGCCACCGACCTCGACCGGGACGGCAAGGCGGAACTCGTCGGCAGCTTCATCGTCGAGAAGAAGCAGGGCGAAGCGACGCTCGACGCCTACACGCTCTTCCTCATCATCGAGCCGCAGGGCGACTCGTTCAAGACGGCCTGGGAATGGTTTCACCACGGCTTCGAGGGCGAGTACGCCGACCGGCACTTCGTCGATCAGGTAGACCTCGACGGCGACGGCGTGGGCGAAGTCGTCGTCGAAGGCACTTACTACGAGAGCAACGACTACGCCGTCTACAAGAGGGAGCAGGGGCGCTGGCGGCCCGTCTACAAGGGCGGCGGCGGGGGCTGTTGAAGCGCGTGATTCCGAGGCGGGACGCGCGAACGAATTTCCACACTGTGGAAATTCTCAAACGCGAAAGAGCATCTTGCAATCCCTCCGTGCGATGCTATAATCCGCTCGCCCTCAGACGGGAGAGCAAATTTTTTTTGCCCGGAAGAGCGAGCACGCGAGCGAGAAGACGACGCCCCCCGCGCGGTCTTACAAGTTAAGAGAAAATTCCGGCTCCCCGAATGCCCTCGGACAACCGCAAAAAGAACTTCCCACTCTTCCCCGTCCCCAGCAGGGAGGCGGAAGAGGGCGACTCTTTCGCTCAGGCGGAAGAGAGTCCCGCGGCGCGCGGGAGGAAGGTCGAGACGCCGGCGGTCTGTCAGCGCTGCTTCGGCACGGGTCACGAAGTCGTCCCCGGCAAGGGCGCGCGCCGCTGCGAGTGCCGCACGCAGGACACGCGCTCGAAGCTGCTCGAACAGGCGCGCATCCCGCGCCGCTACCGCGAGCCCGCGCCGCCGCGCCGCGAAGCCTGCACGCTCCAGAACTTCTACCCCGCGCCCAACAACGGCTCGCAGCTCAAGGCGTTCAACTACGCCTTCCGGCTGGTGCGCGAGTACCCGGCGGTGGAGCGCGGGCTGCTCCTGATGGGCCCCGTCGGCGTGGGCAAGACGCACCTCGCGGTCGCCATCCTGCAGGGGCTGATGGAGAAGGGCGTGCCGTGCCTCTTCTACGAGTTCGGAGCGCTGCTCAAAGAGATTCAGGATTCTTACAACAAGGTCTCGAACACTTCGGAGATGAGCGTGCTCGCGCCCGTCTACCAGGCCGAGGTGCTCGTGCTCGACGAGTTGGGCGCGTCGAAGCCGACCGACTGGGTGCGCGACACGATGATGAACATCATCGGCAAGCGCTACAACGACAAGCGCCTGACCATCTTCACCACCAACTACATGGACGCCCGCCGCAATCAGGCCGAAGAGACGCTCGAAGACCGCGTCGGCGTCCGCCTCCGCTCCCGCCTCTACGAGATGTGCCGCACCGTCGAACTCGACGGCGACGACTACCGCAAACAACTCGACGGCGGCAAGGTCTAAAGAACCCGGCCGACGCCTCAAAAGTCTTCCCAAGCCCTCCGCGCTTTCGCTATCCTTCACACGCCGAACGCCGCCGGAGGTAAAGCATGCCCGACGATTTCCAATACGATGTCTTCCTCAGCCACAGCCCCAAAGACAAGCCCACCGTCCGCTCCCTCGCCCAACGACTCCGCGCCGACGGCCTCCGCGTCTGGCTCGACGACTGGGAACTCAAACCCGGCGACGACACCACCGCCAAGATAGAAGAAGGGCTCGAACATTCCCGCGTCCTCCTCCTCTGCATGTCCGCCAACGCCTTCGGCTCCGACTGGGCGCAACTCGAAAGCCAAACCCTCCGCTTCCGCGACCCCCTCAACCAACAACGCCGCTTCATCCCCCTCCGCCTCGACGCCACCGAACCCAAAGACTCCCTCGCGCAATTACTCTCCATCAACTGGCTCCCCGCCTACCGCGAGCAGGCATACGCCAAACTCCTCGAAGCCTGCCGCCCGCTAGAAAATCCGCAGGAAGCGGAACCGCAAGACGTGCAAGCGCCCGTAGTAGAAAGGGCACTCAAAATTAAGAACATGTGGGGATTTTATACCTGCGCATTTAGTGGCGATAAAAGGTACATTCTCACCGGCGGACAAGACCACGTTATGCGGTTGTGGGAGGTGGCGACAGGGCGTTGTCTCCGCACATTTAAGGGCCACACGGAACGCATCGACAGCGTCGCATGGAGCCCAAATCAAGAACTCGCTCTATCTGGCTCCTCTGATGAAACATTGAAACTGTGGGATGTGAAGAAAGGCCGCTGCCTCCGCACACTCAAGGGACACTTCGGTCATGTGATGAGTGTTGCATGGGGTGCTGACAGTCGCCGCGCGCTTTCGGGCGCATTCGATGGCACTATGCGGCTGTGGGACACAGAGACGGGTTCCTGTCTCCGAGTCTTCCAGGGGCACACGAGTCGCGTTTATGTCGTGGCATGGCGCGCCGACCAACGTCATGCCTTCTCCGGCTCAAGTGATAACACCGCAAGATTATGGGATGTAGAGACAGGTGATTGCCTTCAGGTGTTCGAGGGGCATACGGAATGGGTTCTGAGCTTGGCTTGGAGCCCAGACCAACGTTATCTCCTCACCGGCGCCGTGGACAATACCATGCGGCTGTGGGAGGTGGCGACCGGACGCTGCCTTCATGTGTTTGAGGGGCATGAGCATAATGTTCAGAGCATAATTTGGAGTGTTAACCAGCGTCATATCCTCTCAGGTTCGGCAGATAACACAGTAAGGCTGTGGGACGTAGAGACAAAGCGCTGCCTGCGCGTTTTCAAAGGTCACACCCACATTCGTAGCGTTATATGGGGTGCCGATCATCGCCATGCCGTCTCGGTAGACGCGGATGGCGGCATTACGGCATGGGATATATCTGAATTCGTCGGCGAGGCTAACGTACCGAAAGATACAGTGCCAAACTTGTTGGATGTGCCCGAGCAGGTTGAATACACGAACGCGAAAGTTCTGCTTGTTGGGGAGAGCGGGGTGGGGAAGACGGGGTTGTCGAAGAGGTTGGCGCTGAATGATTGGGAGCCGAGTGATTCGACGGTGGGGGCGTGGGCGACGCATTGGAAGTTGGAGGTTGATGCGGCGGATGGAGTGGAGCGGGAGATTTGGTTGTGGGATTTTGGGGGGCAGGCCGACCAGAGGTTGATTCATCAGTTGTACATGGACGAGACGGCGCTGGCGGTGCTGGTGTTCGACGGACAGAAGGAAGATTTGTTCGAGACGTTGGGGCAGTGGGACAGGGACTTGACGCGGGCGTCGAGTAAGGAGTTCGCGAAGCTGCTGGTGGCCGGGCGGGTGGACGCGGGGGGCTTGCGCGTCAGTCGGAGTAATGTCGAAGCCTTCGCGAAGGAGCGAGGTTATTCGCAGTTCCTTGAAACCAGCGCGAAGGCCAACATCAGTTGCGAGGAACTGAAAGATGCCATCCTCAAAGGCATCCGGTGGGAGAACATTCCGTGGCGCACGTCGCCGCTCGTGTTCAAGCGGCTGAAGGAGGAGATCGTCCGGCTCAAGGACGAGGGGCGCGTGCTGATGCGCTTCAACGAGCTGCGCGAGACGCTGCAACTGCGCCTGTCGGGCGAGTCTATGCGCTTCACGGACGAGGAGTTGAAGGCCGTCGTCGGCCTGCTGGCCGGCCCCGGCGTGGTGTGGGAGTTGAAGTTCGGCAGTTGGGTCTTGCTCCAGCCCGAGCGTATCAACGCGTACGCGCAGGCGGTGATTCAGACCATACGCGAGGACAAGTACGAGCGCGGCTGTCTGCCCGAAGAGCGCGTGCTGAACGGCGAGCTGACGTACCAATCCTCCATCGCGCGCCTCGAAGCCGACGAGGAGCGTTTCGTCCTGCTCGCCATGCACCAGACGCTGGTGAAGCGCGGCCTTTGCCTGCGCGAAGACGCGGACGAAGGGCCGCTGCTTATCTTCCCCAGCTACTACCGCCGCGAGCGGCCTGAACTGACGGGGCACCCGGCGGTGCTCGTCAGCTACCGCTTTAACGGCTTCCTCGACGACATCTACGCCACGCTCGTCGTGCGCCTGCACCACACCAAATCGTTCGAGGCCGACGAGCTGTGGCGCTACGCGGCCGACTTCAAGTCGCTCTCGCAGGGGCGGCGGCTCGGCGTCAAGCTGGAGCGGCGTGGCGAAGGCGCGGGCGAGTTGGAAGTCTACTTCGACCCGGAGATGCCCGTGGCCGAGAAGATGATTTTTAGTCGCTACGTCCACGAGCACCTTTTGAAGAAGGGGAACGAGGTGGTGCGGCTGCGACACTACGTCTGCCCGCACTGCGGGACTCCGGTGCGCGACCGCGAGACGGCGATGAAGCGGCTGGCGGAGAAGGGGAAGCAGTCGAACATTCTCTGCGTGAACTGCGAGAAGCGCGTGCCTCTGTGGGACGACCTCGAAGAACGCTTCGCCGCGCCGGAAGTTCACCAGCGCGTGCTTGAGCTGGACGAGCAGTCGCAGATCGTGCTCGACAACGCGGACAAGGAGCGCACGCTGGTCGGCGAGGTCATCTCCACCGTCTCGCTCGCCGGACAAATCTCCCGCGAGCTGACCGTGAGCGACAACGGCATCGACATGGAGATCGAGTTCAAAACGGACGCGGGCGAGGCCACCGGGCGCAAGCTCTATTTACAACTGAAGTCTGGCGACTCATACCTCAGGAAGCGCAAGCGCGACGGCGCGGAAATCTTCGACATCAGCAACGAGCGCCACGCGCGCTACTGGATGGAGCAGGCTTTCCCCGTGCTGCTCGTCGTCAGAAACTCCGAGGGAGAGGTGCGCTGGATGGAGGTGCGCGACTGGCTGAAACAGGCCAGCGAGAACGGGAGGGGAGCGGTCAGGCAGATAGTCTTCAAGGGCGAGCGCTTCGACGTGATGAGCGTGCGCCGCTGGCGGGACGCGGTGTTGAGTCAAGCGGAATTATGAAGGCCGCTCACCATAACTCGGATGAAAGAGAAAGGCCGCGCGGGCGTGCGCGGCCTTTCTCTTTGAGACTGTGACTGTGGCGCGCGGCAGGCGGCGGGGCTCACTTACGGCGCTTCATCTCTTGCAGGTACTTCTCGAAGGACTCTTTGAGGGTCGGGTCGATGCGGATGGCGGTGTTGATGTCCTGCTCGGCCGCCTTGAGGTCGCCCTGTTGCAGGCGCAGCAGGCCGCGGTTGGAGAGCGCGATGGCGTCCGCGGAGTTGAGCCGGACGGCAAGGTCGAAGTCGGCAAGAGCGCCCGCCGCGTCCTTTTTCGCGGCGCGCAGGACGCCGCGCTGCGTGTAGGCTTCCGACGCCTGCGGGTTCAGCGTGATGGCGCGCTCGAAGTCGGCGAGCGCGCTCTCCGCGTCGCCGAGCGCCTGGTGCGTGATGCCACGGTTGAAGCGCGCCTCCGCGTCTTCGGGCGCAAGCTCGACCGCCTTGTTAAAGTCGGCGAGCGCCGCACGGTTGTCGCCCTTGCGTCGGCGCACGACGCCACGGTTGTTGTAGCCTTGCGCGAACCGCGGCGAGAGTTCGAGCGCGCGGTCGAAGTCCGCGAGCGCCGCGTCCATCTCGCCCCGCTGCTGGCGCAGCGTCCCGCGGTTGTAGAAGGCCATCGACGACTGCGGCGCCATCTCGACCGCCTTGTCGTAGTCGGCCAGAGCCGCTTCGAGGTCGCCCTTCGCCTGCCTCGCGTTGCCGCGATTGTTGTAGAGCATCGAGAGCTTCGGGTTGAGGCGGACGGCGGCGTCGAAGTCCGCGACGGCCGGGTCGTAGTTGCCCGCGTTGAGGTGCGCGACGCCGCGGTTGTAGTAGCCCATGAAGTCGCCCGGGTTGATCTCGATAACCCGCGCGTAGTCGGCGAAGGCGGCGACCGCGTCGCCCTTCTGGAGCAGGACGTTGGCGCGGTTGTTGTAGGCGTCGTGCATGCGCGGGTCGCGCTTGATGGCCTCGGCGTAGTCAGCCAGCGCGCCGTCGAGGTCGCCGGCGGCCTGTCGCTGTAGGCCCCGGTTGTAGAAGTCGTCGGCCGAGCGGGGCGTCTGCGCGAAGGCCGCCTGCGTGAAGAGCAGAAGGGCGGCGAGGACAATAAGACGGGGCCGTTTCAAAATCATCTCCTCCGGGTCGTGAGTCGGGTCGGGGTGTGAAATGCCGGATGATAGATGAGCGCGCCCCTCAAGGGGTTGCCGGCAGGTCGAAGTTAACATCCCTGTAAATCTCACACAGGGGCAGTTCGCAGCCGAGCGAGTCGAGCGTGAGGGCCGCGGTCAACTCGTTCGCCTCGGTGTGAATCCACGTCACGTCGTCCTGTTTGAAGAGGCGCGTGACGTGCGGCCGGTGCTGCGCTACGAGCAGGTACTCGCGCAGCGTCGGGATTGACTTGTAGTGCGTGAACTTCTCGCCGCGGTCGTAGGCTTCCGTCGAGGGCGAGAGGACTTCCACAATCAACTGCGGGTTGGTCAGCGCGTCCATCCCGCCGACCTTTTCAAACTGCGCCTCGCCACACAGTGCCGAAACGTCTCCGTAGCGGTAGGGCGGCGCGGCCGGCACTTTGATTTTCATATCGGAAGAGAAGACGCGGCACTTTGATGAGTCGAGCTTCGCGCTGAGGCGCACGATGCAGTTGACCAGGATGCGGTCGTGAGCCTGGCTCCCGCCGCTCATGCAGAAGACTTCGCCGTTCCAAAATTCGAGGCGCTCCTCCGAAGTCCTGTCCAGCTCCAGATACTCTTCCAGCGTGTAGCGTCGCTCGGGGTTCGCGGCCATGTTGGGGTTCCTTTCCACGGCGCTCTTAAGGTACGCCGACTGCTCGCGGTTTTCAAACGTTTCGGCGTGCGTGGCGGCGCTCGTCCGGCGGGTTCGTGGCGGGTTGGCGGGCGTGTATAATGCCACGAATCCACACGCGCAGGAAGGAATTTTCGCCGGAGTCCGGCAGCCCACAGTCAGATGCCCAGACGCACAGACATCAGCAAGATTTTAATCATCGGCTCGGGCCCCATCGTCATCGGGCAGGGGTGCGAGTTCGACTACTCGGGCACACAGGCTTGCAAGGCTCTGCGCGCCGAGGGCTTCGAGGTGGTGCTCGTCAACTCGAACCCGGCGACCATCATGACCGACCCCGAGACGGCCGACCGCACCTACGTCGAGCCGCTCACGGTCGAGTCGGTCTCGGCCATCATCCGGCGCGAGCGACCCGACGCGCTGCTCCCCACCGTCGGCGGGCAGACCGCGCTCAACCTCGCGATGGCGCTCGATGACGCGGGCGTGCTCGCCGAGTTCGGCGTCGAGATGATCGGCGCCAAGCGCGAGGCCATCAGCGTCGCCGAAGACCGCGAGCTGTTCAAGCGCGCGATGGAAGAGGAAGGAATGCCGATGCCGCGCGGCGGCTTCGCGCACTCGTGGGCCGAGGCCGAGAGCATCGTCGAGGAGACGGGCTACCCCGCCATCATCCGCCCGTCGTTCACGCTCGGCGGCACCGGCGGCGGCACCGCCTACAATCCCGAAGAGTTCGAGGAGATCGTGCGCGGCGGACTCGCCGCCTCGCCCGTCAGCCAGGTGCTCATCGAAGAGTCGATCCTCGGCTGGAAGGAGTTCGAGCTGGAGGTGATGCGCGACCTTGCCGACAACGTCGTCATCATCTGCTCCATCGAGAACTTCGACCCGATGGGCGTCCACACCGGCGACTCCATCACGGTCGCGCCCGCGCAGACCCTCACCGACGTCGAGTACCAACGCTTGCGCGACATGTCCATCCGCGTCATACGCAAGGTCGGCGTCGAGACCGGCGGCTCGAACATACAGTTCGCCGTCAACCCCGAGGACGGCGAGGTGCGCGTCATCGAGATGAACCCGCGCGTCTCGCGCTCGTCCGCGCTGGCGTCGAAGGCGACGGGCTTCCCCATCGCGAAGATCGCGGCCAAGCTCGCCGTCGGCTATACGCTCGACGAGATCGCGAACGACATCACGAAGAAGACGCCCGCGAGTTTCGAGCCGACGATTGATTACGTCGTCGCCAAAATCCCGAAGTGGAACTTCGAGAAGTTCCGCGACACAGAGGACGTTTTGGGGACGCAGATGAAGTCGGTCGGCGAGGTGATGGCCATCGGCCGCACTTTCAAGGAGGCGCTCTTCAAGGGTCTGCGCTCGCTCGAAGCCGTCAAGCCGCTGCGCCTGCACGACGTGCCGCACGACGAATTGCAGCGCAAGCTCGCGCGCCCGAACTCGCAGCGCTTCTCCTACGTCACCTACGCGCTACAGCAGGGCTGGCCGCTCGAAGAGATTTACCGCCTCTCGCGCATCGACCCGTGGTTCCTCGAACAGCTCCGGCAGGTGATGCTGATTCAGAAGGAGGTCGAGGGCCAGAAGCTCGAAGAGATTCCGGCCGAGCTGCTGCGCGAGTTCAAGGAGGTGGGCTTGTCCGACCGACGGCTCGCGTACCTCACGGGGCGCACCGAGCTTGAGGTGCGCGCGCACCGCAAGGCGACGGGGCTCGCGCCCGTCTACAAGCGCGTCGACACCTGCGGCGCGGAGTTCGAGTCGTTCACGCCCTACCTTTATTCGACCTACGAGGAGGAGGACGAGTCCGCGCCGACCGACCGCCGCAAGATTATGATTCTCGGGTCGGGGCCGAACCGCATCGGGCAGGGCATCGAGTTCGACTACTGCTGCTGCCACGCCTCCTTCGCGCTGCGCGAGGCCGGGTTCGAGACCATCATGGTCAACTGCAACCCCGAGACGGTCTCGACCGACTACGACACCTCCGACCGTCTCTACTTCGAGCCTCTGACGTTCGAGGACGTGATGAACATCGTGGACATTGAGAAGCCCGAAGGCATCATCGTCCAGTTCGGCGGGCAGACGCCTTTGAACCTCGCCGTGCGTCTTTCGGAGGCGGGCGCGCCCATCATCGGCACCTCGCCCGACTCCATCGACCTCGCCGAAGACCGCAGGCGCTTCGGCGCGCTCCTGCAAAAGCTCGGCATCCCGCAGCCCGAGCACGGCACGGCCACCTCGTTCGAGGAGGCGAAGGAATGCGCCGAGCGCATCGGCTACCCCGTCATGGTGCGCCCCTCGTTCGTCCTCGGCGGCCGCGCGATGGCCATCGTCTACGACGAGCGGAGCCTCGACGAGTACATGCGCACGGCCGTCGACGCCTCGCCCGAGAAGCCCGTGCTGATTGATAAATTTCTTGAGCGCGCCGCCGAGTTCGACGTGGACGCGCTCGCCGACGAGACGGCCTGCGTCATCGCCGGCATACAGGAGCACATCGAGGAGGCGGGGATTCATTCGGGCGACTCTTCGTCCGTGCTCCCGCCCTTCAAGATCGCCGAAGAGCACCTCGACACGATGCGCCATTACACGCGCACGCTCGCGTCGGCGCTGAAGGTGCGCGGCCTCATCAACATCCAGTTCGCCATCAAGGACGACCGCGTCTACGTCCTCGAAGTGAACCCGCGCGCGTCGCGCACGGTGCCGTTCGTCTCGAAGGCGACGGGGGTGCCCCTCGCCCGCGTCGCCTCGCTCGTCATGGCGGGCCGGCCGCTCGCGGAGTTCGACCTGCCCGAAGATTTGACGGGCCGCCTCGACCGCTTCTACATCAAGTCGCCCGTCTTCCCGTTCAAGAAGTTCCCGGGCGTCGACCCGGTTCTGAGCCCCGAGATGCACTCGACGGGCGAGGTGATGGGCGTCGGCCGCACCTTCGGCGAGGCTTACGCGAAGGCGATGACCAGCTCGGGGATAGAACTCCCGCTCGAAGGCACGGCCTTCATCAGCGTCAACGACTCGGACAAGGGGCAGGCCGTCGTGCTCGCGCGCCGCCTCGCGCGGCTCGGGTTTAAACTGACGGCGACCGTCGGCACGGCCGCGCGCCTGCGCGAAGTCGGTCTCGACGCCGAGGCGGTCTTCAAGGTCAACGAAGGCCGCCCCAACATCGCCGACAAGATACGCCTCGGTGAAATCTCCCTCGTCATCAACACGGCGCTGGGGCGCGCCTCGCACTACGACGAGCGCGCCATCCGCCGCGCCTCGCTCCAGTTCAACGTCCCCTGCGTCACGACCATGACCGGCGCGCAGGCGGTCGTCGAGGCCATCGCCTCGCGCAAGGACTCGGCCGACTTCCAGGTCTACTCGCTTCAGGAACTCCACGAGGTCGCGCAGGCCGCCGGCTGAGGAGGGCGAAGGCTTTGGAGATACGTGCGGCGGTGCTGACGGTGAGCGACAGGGGCGCGCGGGGCGAGCGCGCGGACGAGTCGGGGCCGGTGCTGGCGGAGTTGTTGCGCGAGGCGGGGGCGTCTGTCGTCGCGCGCGAGGTGGTGTCGGACGAGTTGGCGCCGCTCGCCGAACGCCTGCGCGCGTTGGCCGACCGGGAGGACGTGAACCTTTTGGTGACGACCGGCGGGACGGGACTAAGCCCGCGCGACAACACGCCCGAGGCGACGCGCGCCGTCGTCGAGAGGGAAGTGCCGGGGCTTGCCGAGGCGATGCGCGCGGAGACCTTGAAGCAGACGCCGACGGCGATGCTTTCGCGCGGGGTGTGCGGCGTGCGCTCGGGCGCGCTCGTCGTCAACCTGCCCGGCTCGCCGAAGGCCGTGCGCGAGTGCTTCGCCATCATACGCCCCGTGCTCGCGCACGCCGTCGCCACGCTCGCCGGCGGCGGCGACGACCTTCACAAGTGAGACGACTCCCCTCAATCTCAATTCTTTCACTCATGCTCTGCGCGCCGGGCGCGACGCGGCGCTCGAAGCGGCTCGGGAGTTGTTGCGCGGAGCGGGCGGCGCGCGTCGTTGAGGGGCGCGCGGGGAAGTTTGTTGACATCGAAAGACGCGCGGCCTAGAATCCGCACAGTTCTTCACTTCGCCGCACGCACGAGCGCACCAACCGAAGGCGAGACAAAGGATGCTGAGCGCGTTACTCCTGCAAGCGAACGTCCCCGCCGCGACGGCCGGGCCGGGCAGCCCGCTGACGGCCTACTGGCCTGTGATGATCTTCTTCGCGGTGGCGGCGGTCTTCCCAGTGCTGCCCGTCGTGCTCGGCCGCTTCGTGCGGCCGAACCTGTACGGCAAGGCGAAGATGCGCCCCTACGAGTGCGGCATCGACCCCGTCACGGAGGCGCACGACCGCTTCACGGTGCGCTACTACATCGTGGCGATGCTGTTCCTCATCTTCGACGTGGAGACGATCTTCCTGCTCCCGTGGGCCATCATCTTCATGGGCGACGAGTTCTCGTTCACCAAGTTCGCGCTGCTCGAAATGTTCGTCTTCATCGGCATCCTCGTCGTCGGCTACTACTACGCCTGGCGGAAAGGAGCCCTTGAGTGGGCATGACTTAAGTGATGAGTGATGAGAGAAAACTCATCACTCCGCTCATCGGCTCATCACTTATCACTTATCACTCATCACTGACTTTATGGCCGAACATCCCGAAGGCATCGTACTGACGACGGTCGACTCGATCTTCAACTCGCTGCGGCGGAACGTGGCCGCGCCGGTGATGGGGGCGAAGCCCGTGCGTAATCTGGTCAACTGGGGGCGCAAGTCGGCGCTGTGGCCGATGACGTTCGGGCTCGCGTGCTGCGCCATCGAGATGATCGCCGCCGGCTCGTCGCGCTTCGACATCGACCGCTTCGGGGCGGGCGTCTTCCGCCCCAGCCCGCGCCAGAGCGACCTCATCATCGTCGCCGGGACGGTGACGCTCAAGATGGGGCCGGTGGTCAGGCGCGTCTACGACCAGATGCCCGAGCCCAAGTGGGCCATCGCGATGGGCGCGTGCGCCTCGACCGGCGGCCCGTTCGACTCCTACTCGACGATGCAGGGCGTCGACCGCGTCATCCCCGTGGACGTTTACATCCCGGGCTGCCCGCCGCGCCCCGAGGCGCTGCTCTACGGCCTGATGTGCCTGCAAGAGATCATCGCGCGCGAGGCCCCCGCCGCCTACATCTTCGAGTCCGACGGCAGCGTCCACCGCCGCCGCTACCTGCCCGAAGACGACGAGGAACACGAAAGCCTCGCCGAACTCGCGCCCCTCGACGCGGAGGCCGCCGAGGTCGCCGCCGAGGTCAAGGGTTAGGCGCGGCCTGTAGCTCCTGACATCCAAGACGGCCTCTTCGCCGCCCGCTTCCGTTCACCCGAATGGAAACTGCCTGAGCTTTTTCGGATTCTTTTCACCACCCAAACGCGCGGCGGCCACCTCAACACGCGGGCCGACCGTCTCGTACCAAAACGGTGTGCCGCGCGGGGCTTTGCCTGTAACCTGCGTGCAAGGTGTGGTGACCGCCTCGCACAACGGTCGCCGCGGCTGGCCGAGTCCGTCTCCCCTCCTTCAAGCCGACCGAGTTGTCTCCCCCCTTCCTGCCCCATCTGACGTGCGCGACGGAAGTCCGTCCCCGCGCGTCAAGGAGTGGACATGAAAAAGCATCTCTATGCGGCTTTCCTCTCTCTCGTCCTGCTTACGTCTCTCATGCTGACCCCGCCCGTGAGCGCGCACTGGGAGTTTCACGACCAGAACGGCCAGTACCTCTTCGGCTACACAGGGGTTGAGAGCGCCTACGAGTACGAGAACGAGGTCAAGAGTCAAGGCATCAAGACGAACGTGACGACGCTCTCGACGGAGTGGACGACGAACCTCGGCCCGTCCATCACGCACCACAACAGCGCGGGGAACAAAGTTGCCATCTTCCTCGACACCGTCCTCTTTCAGTCGGACTCTCCCGCCTGGTACCTGCGCCCGGACTACAGGTACATCTTCGACTCCTGGTACAACCGCAACAAGCTCTACCTCACCCCGTCGCGCGTGGCGCTGTTCATCATCAACAGCGAGGCGAACAACCGTGGGCTCGGCAACGCGGCGCTCGACACGGCGACGGCCTACGTCAAGTCGAAGGTGCCCGCCATCCCGACGGTCGTCGGCTACGGGTTCGGCGACGGCTCGGTCAGCATCTCGGGGGCGCTGCCCACGCAGCCGGACGGGTTTGCCTTCTGGCGTTACGGCGAGCTGCACCCGGAAGCGCCGGGCAGCCAATTCCAGTTCTGGCTCAGCTACTTCAAGACGCACATCGACGTGTCGCGCCAGCGCCTCCTCATCGTGTTCGACGCGCACTACGGCCCCTGGCACGTCAACGCGGGGTACACGCAGGAGATGGTCGGCGACATCGCCATCCGCTACGCGAACATCGTGCACAACGAGCCGCTGCTGGTCGGCATGGTCGGCTTTACGTGGCAGGGCTTCGGCGACATCCTCGGGCTGCGCGACGTGTCGCAGGGCATGCGCATCAAGAACCGTCAGGCGAGTTGCATAGTTCTGACCTGCCCGTGAACGCGGCCCTAAGAGGCGAGTCCGGCGAGGTGGCGCGTGTCGTTGGCGGCGCTGAGTCGGAGGAGGCCGCCGTGCTCGATGTGGAAGCGCGTGACGCCGCAGTTGGAGGAGGAGAGCCAGACGGGCTTGAGCGCCGGCGCGTCGAGCGCGCCCATGAGGTGTAGGACGAGGATGCAGATGGT
>JBEVKV010000299.1:0-3377 GCA_040509515.1 Pyrinomonadaceae bacterium
CGGATAGGCCGTCGGCGATTTCGGATGAGCAATTTTGATTTGCCCGATGAAAAATTTCGTCGTGTGAAGTTTCTGTCTCGTTTAAGTCTCGGGCGGTTTGCGCATGTGCCAGTCCGTCTGCGACTGGTATGCGACGGCCAGCTCAAGCAGCTCCCTTTCGGCCCACGCGGGGCCGATGAGCTGGATGCCGGTCGGTAGTCCGTTCTGTCCGAAACCGTTCGGGACGGAGACCGCGGGCACGCCGACGAGGTTGCTCGCGCCGATGGGCGAGGCCACGCCGATGCCGGGGTAAGCCTTGTCGAAAGTCTTATCGACGGGGTAAGAGACGGTCGAGCGCGAGGGCGCGGCGATCACGTCCACCTGCTTGAACATCTCAGCCCACGCGCGTCGCATCGGGGCGCGCATGCGCATCGCGTGCAGGTAGTCGACGGCCGTGACGAGCGACGCGGCGTAGCCGCCCACGCGCCCCTCGGGCGAGGCCAGCTCACCGACGCGCCCCGACTCGATGAGGTCGCGGAAGGCGCTCGCGCCCTCCGCGTCCACGATGGTGCCGACCGCCGGGCCGTAGGGGAAGTCGGGCAGCTTCACGTCCATCTCGACGGCGGCGAAGCGCCGGAGCACTTCGAGCGAGGCGAGGAAGTTCTTGTTGACCTCGGGCTGCGCCTTCTCGTACGAGTCCTTCATCACGCCGACGCGCAGCAGCCGGCGCTCGCGGCGCGGGTTGAGCAGGCGTCCCTCCTTCGAGTAGCGCGGGAGCCGGTCGGAGTCGCGCGAGGTCGGGTCGAGCGGGTCGCGCCCGGACACGGCGGCGAGCACGAGCCCGGCGTCTAAGGCCGAGCGGCACATGGGGCCGAGCTTGTCGAGCGTCCACGAGAGCGCCATCGCGCCGTGACGCGAGACCGCGCCGTAAGTCGGGCGGAGTCCCGCGACGCCGCAGAAGGCGGCCGGCGTGATGATCGAGCCCGAAGTCTCGGAGCCGATGGAGAAGGCGACGCAGCCCGAGGCGGCCGCCGCGCCCGGCCCCGACGAAGAGCCGCCCGACCAGAAGCCGGTGTTCCACGGCGTGCGGCACGCGCCCGTCCAAGAGGCGTCGGCCTGGTTGTAGCCCATGCCGCCGGCCAGCTCGATCATCGCGAGCTTGGCGACGAGCACCGCGCCCGCCTCGCGCAGACGCCTGACGATGGTCGCGTCGTAGTCGAACCGCTGATCTTTGTAGGGCGTCGCGCCCCACGTCGTCGGGGCCTCGCGCGTGGCGCAGAGGTCTTTGACTCCGTAAGGGATGCCGTGGAGCGGCCCGCGGTAGCGCCCGCGCTTTATCTCGTCCTCGGCCTCGTGCGCCTCCTTCAAAGCCGTCTCGCGCATGACGTAGGCGACCGCGTTGAGGCGCTTGCCCACGGTCTCAAGCCTTTGCAGGTAAGCCTCCGCGAGTTCGACGGGCGAGAGTTGGCGCGCGCGTATCTGCGCGGCCAGCTCGGAGACGGGTGCGTAGAGTGTTTCGACTGTGACCATCTCGGTTCGTGTCTCTTTCGGCGTCAGGCTTCAAAGGCGAAGTCCGGCTCGTCCGCGTTCCTGAGCTTGAAGGCGCGCAGGCGCTCGGCCGTGCGGACGTTGCCTTCGAGGTCGCGCTTGACGGCCTGCATCTGCTCGGGCGTCAGCGAAGCGCCGAAGCGCAGCCGCGCGACCTCGCCGTAGGCTTCTGCGAGCGGCGAGGGTTGCGGCGGGCCTTGCTGCTGCGGCGCGGGCGTCGGCGTCGGCTGCGGGTTGGGCGGCGCGGCGGGCTCTTTGGTCGCGGGCGGCGTCTGCGCGCGCGCGGCCAGCGCGGCGGGCGCGGCGAGGGCGGCGGCCGCGAGCGTCTTCGTAAAGCGGCGGCGCGACGCGCGCCCCTCCGTGCTTCCGGTCTTCTCTTTTTTCATGTGATAGTCTCGCTCGCTTTTCCGTCCGGGTGGACTGAACATTCGTCGAAGACTTCGGCGGGCGTGTTGTACTCGTCCTTGAGAAAAGCCTTGACGACGCCGACCAGCTCTTCGAGCCGCAGGAGCGGAATCATGTGCCCCGCGCCCGCGAAGGTGCAGACGAGCGCGCGCGGGTAGGTCTCGCGCAGTCGCCGCCGCTCCTCTTCGGGCACCATCGGGTCGTCGTCCGACTCGACGATGAGCACGCGCCCGGGCCAGCCGGCGTGGTCTGCCGCCGCGTAACTTTCGGCGCGGTTGAACTCGGCGGCGAGCGTCACGCGCGAGACGAGCGTCCGCTTGGTGAGCGTGTGGTCGAAGTATTGGTCGAGCCGCTGCCTGAACTCCGCGACGCGCGCGGCGTGCTCTTGCGGGGCGGGCGCGTCGAGGTGTTTCGACAACTCCATCCTCATTAGCCCGCGCGTCAACTTGAAGGGGAGCAGGCGCAGCAGCCCCATCATCAGCCCCGAGCGCGAGGCGTAGCGCCGGCTCGGCGCGCCGGTCGAGAGCAGGATGAGGTCTTCCACCTGCGCGCGCCGCCGTTGGAAGAAAGCCTGCGCGACGAGCCCGCCGAACGAGCCGCCGAAGACCGCGGCGCGGCCAACGTGCTCGCGGTCGAGGATGGCGCTCACGGCGTCGCACGTCTCGTCGAGCGTCGCCACGTCGGCGATGGTCGGCGTGACGGTGCGGAACTCGTCCTCGAAAGCGGCGGCGAGCCAGCGCATCGTCTCGGCCCCGCCGACCGCGCCGTGGAACAGCAGCAGAGTCTTCTCGCCCCGGCCGCCGGTGACGTAGCTCCACTCGACGCCTCTGATGTTCAGGGTCTTCTCGGGCATGTGGGAAGAAACAGGGAACGCGCGTGGCGGCGCTTCATATCGCGGGCAGGTGCCCTTCGGCCGCCGGCAAATAATAGTGTCCGACGATGAGCCGCGCAACCTCTTCGGGCGCGAGGCTCGTGTTGTCTATCTCAAGGCTCTCGCGCCCCGCGACGGGCGAGAAGAGGTCGAGGCGCTCGGCCAGCTCGCGCAGCGTGTCGAGCGAGGCCAGCTTGCCCGCGGAGGCGCGTTCGGCGCGCGGGAGCCTGCGCTCAAGCTCCTCGCGCGCGCAGACGAGCCGGACGAGCAGGGCGCGGCCGCCTTGCTCCTCGAAGTATTTGCAGAAGCGTTCGACGTGGGGCGCGTCGTTCGGGTGCGAGTAGACGTAGGTGAAGATTAGCGAGACGCCCGCGGCGGCGGCCTCCTCGAAGACGGCCGCGCGAATGCGCCCGACCACCTCCCAGAAGGGCTTTGTGCCGAAGTCGAAGACCGACCGCGCGCAGTCGATGCTGACGTGGTTGTCGAAGAGCCTGTAGCCCGTCAGGCGCGCCACCTCGCGCGCCACCGTCAGCTTGCCTGCGCCCGGCGGGCCGTAGATGAAGACGAGGTTCAT
>JBEVKV010000300.1:0-3356 GCA_040509515.1 Pyrinomonadaceae bacterium
AGTTCTCGCAGTAAGTAATCCACTCGTCTTGGACGCGCTCGTCCTCGCCGGGGCGGACGAAGTACTCCATCTCCATCTGCTCGAACTCGCGCGTGCGGAAGATGAAGTTGCCGGGCGTGACCTCGTTGCGGAACGACTTGCCGATCTGCGCGATGCCGAAGGGAATCTTCCGCCGCATCGTCGTCTGCACGTTGAGGAAGTTGATGAAGATGCCCTGCGCCGTCTCGGGCCGCAGATACGCGAGCGCCGTCGGGTCGTCGTCCTCGGCGACCGCGCCGATGGTCGTGCGGAACATCAGGTTGAAGGCGCGGGGCTCGGTCAAGTTTTTCGAGTTGCAGTTAGAACACAGCAAGACCAAGTTATCGGGTGTGTTCGTTCCACCCTCCGAGAGAGGTTTAATGTGATGCACCTCTAACTTGTCGGCGCGCAAGCGGCTTTTGCACTCGCGGCAGTCGACGAGCGGGTCGCTGAATGTGTCCTCGTGCCCCGAGTACTTCCAGACCTGGCGGTTGAGGATGATGCTGGAGTCGATGCCCTCCATGTCGTCGCGCTCGTGAACCATCCAGCGCCACCACGCCTGCTTGACGTTGTTCGAGAGCTCGACGCCGAGCGGGCCGTAGTCCCACGCGCTGCCCAAGCCGCCGTAAATCTCAGACGAGGGGAAAACGAACCCGCGCCGCTTTGAGAGCGACACGATTGTCTCGATGTTCGGTGCTGCCAATGTGCTTCTCCGCTTCTGCTAAAGGCCGTGAACCGTAAGCCGGGACGGGCAAGAACCGGCTTTTACCTCGTCACGGTCTGCGGTTCACGGTTGACGGTTTTCGCCCATGTTAGCAGCCGCGCGGCGGAGTTGAAAAGAAGGGAGGGGCGCCGCCGCACGCGCGGCGACTCCCCTCCCTCTTCGAGTTTCGATTTCCGCGGCGCTACTTGGTCGCGGGCGCGCTGACGTTGATGTCGACCTCGGTCTTCTTGCTCCCGCCGCCGAACATGCCGCCGCGCCACGCGAAGAACGCCGCGATGACGACGATCAGAAAGATCACCACGATGGCGACCACGCCGGTGTTACTTGAGCCTTCACCTTCAGCCATTGTCTTTAAGTCCTCCTGGGAATCCGTTCTCGTATGGCGCCCGCGCGGGCGCTAAAAGCGAGGTCAAAAGTTCTGAAACTAAACAACGAAAGGAATCGAGCGCCGCGCACACGTTCCGTAACAGTACGACGGCGGACACCCGCACGGGGCTTATAGAAAAGGCCGTGCCAGAGCGCAAAAGCCGTCGGCGAAAGTCGAAGCGCCGTGCCCTTCGTCCGAGGAGCACGGCGCTTCGCCGTCTTTAACTACTTCCCGGCGCGCTTTAGTCGCGGCGCGTGCGGCGCGAGGGCGCGGCCTGTTCGGGCGTCAGCGTCGGCGTCGGGCGCGGCGACTCCGCCCCCTGCGGGACGACCCACAGCTCGAAGGCGTTGGCCTCGCGGTGTCCGCCGTCGATGAAGACGAGGCGTTCGCGGCTGATGCCGCGCGCGGTCGTCAGGTAGTCGAGCGCGCGCCTGCCCATCCGGGCGGCCTCGCCCGCGGGACGGCCGCGCCCGGCGTAGGCGATGACGTAGCCGGTCGAGCCCGGGCTGTTCTGGAGTTCGATGGCGAGGTTGTCGAGCCGCGCCTTGTCGTCGTCGAAGGCGATGGACGGGAACTCGTCGAAGCGCTTGGACGGCGTGATGTTCGGCAGCGGCGTGACGCCCGTGGCGGCCTGCGCCGTCTGCCGGCACGAGCGGTCGCCCGAGCCGTCGTCGACGACGAGGATGGCCGTGACGCGCCGGTTGCCTAAGCCTGACGAATCGACCGTGATGGTCGGCGTGCCCACGCCCGAGAGGATGCGCGCCGCGGGCGGGCTGACCGTCCAAGTGTAGTTGAGCGCCGACGGTCCCTGGTAGCCCACGTCGGCCGTGAACGTCACGATGTCGCCGTCGTTGACCTGCGCGGGCGCGGTGACGTTGACCGGGTACGGGCAGGGCGAGACGGGGATGGTCGGGATGTCGATGGTGCGCGGCCGGTAGTTGAGCGCGATGCAGTTCTTGCGCCCGGCGATGATGTTGAAAGCCTGCGACCAGCGCGTGTTGTTCGGGAAGAGAATCTCGACGGTGTGCGTGCCCGGCTCAAGCTCGATGGCGCGGACGTAGTCGGTCGTCTCGCCGGCGGGCTGGCCGTCGATGGTGATGGGGTAGCCGCCCGGCTGCGTCGAGACCTCGATGCGCCCCGTGGTCGGCTGGTTCTTCTTGTTCTTCTGCTTCTTGGCCTCGACGCCCGCCGTCAGCAGCGTGGCGGACGCGGCGAGCGCGACCATGACGAGGGCGGCGGCGAGCAGGCGCGGCGCGCGGAAGGCTTTGGGGCGGTGCATCGGTTTAGACCTCCTCCGCCGGGACGGCGCTCAGGGCCTCGGCTTCGAGGCGGCGGCGGCCGTGGCGGCGGCGAGCGCGCGCGCCGACCGCGAGCAGGCCGGTTCCGAAGAGCATGAGCGAGAGCGGCTCGGGCACGGGCGTATCGGGCGGCGGCGGCTGGCTGGGCGGGAACGGCTCGGGCTCGTCGTCGCCGCGCGGGATGATGAACGGGATGACCGCGCCGCCGAGCAGCGGCCACCACGGGAACCCGCCGGCCTTGGGCACCGTGAACGGAATCTCTCCGCAGTCGCAGACCGTGCCGGTCACGTCGCCGAGGTCGACCGTCTCGACCTTGCCGCCGCTCTGCGAGGGCGTCTGGTCGGCCGTTGACTGCGCCGCCGGCTGCGCGCCGGAGGGCTGCTGCTGGTCGGGGCTGTCGGAAGAGGAGGTCGTGCCGCTCTGCGTCGAGCCGCTTTGCGCCGCGCCCGTCCGCGCGCCGAGGCGCAGGCGAACGTCGCTGGCCGGGCGCAACTGGCCGCTGGCGCCGACCGTGCGCACCACATCACCGAAGGTGATGGTGCCGGCCTTCGCCGGCGCGGCGACAGCGAATATAACGCCGAGCATCAGAGCCGTTGTGCGGATTGCTTGATGCCTCATCGAGGGGTCATCCTTCCTTGCATCCATTCCCAGTAAAAGCCTTGCGTCTGAAACTTTAGCGGTCGGGCTGGCGGTTCAGGCCGGCGTCGGCCGGAAATCTTGCCCGGAGGCGACGCCGAGGCCGGCGGCGGCGCTCGCTTCGTCCGGCCCCGACCCGCCAAAGCCTTTAACTGCCCTTGATTTAAAATACTTGCGGCGAAACCTCTTCCGGTTTACCGCAATGGGAAGAGACTCCGAATAGTCTTTGAGTTCCAATTTCGGATGCCCATTAAACCCGCCGGCCGGGCGGACTGTCAAGACAAAAAAGGGTTCGCCCGCGCGGGCGAACCCT
>JBEVKV010000301.1:0-7709 GCA_040509515.1 Pyrinomonadaceae bacterium
CGGGCGGACTCGGCCTTCAAGCTCGGCGGCGGCTAACGCGTGGACTGCGATTCCAGCTTCTCGACCCGCTCTCGCAACTCTTCCTGCCTAATGCGGACTTGGAAAACGTCCTTATGTAGAAGCTCGACGCCGCGGCCTATATCCTTGACCTCTTTCTCTATTACGCCCAAGCGGTTCTCTACTCCGTCCAGCCGCGTCAGCACGGCCTCCCATATCGGGCGCGTCTCGCGCAGACGCGCGTCAACCTTCTCTTCGAGCGTCGTTAAACGTACGTCGAGCGCGTCCACCTTGCTTTCGATGCGTGTCTCGAACCTGCCTATGCGTTCATCAAGTGAGTCGAAGCGTGCGAAGACTCTTTCCTCGAAGGAGCGGGAGTCAGGTGTTTCTCTCGTAGGGTTGTCGCTCATGGCGTGTTCCTCTGGCGGGATTATGAGCCCTTCGGTGGAAGCGCTCAAGCCTAAATTTCCCCCAGGACGGCGCCGCCGGGGTGTCGGTCGCGGACGGTCTGGAGCATGCGTTGGAAGACCTCCTCGGCGGAGAGTTCGGTGGTGTCGATGACGACGGCGTCGTCGGCGATGCGGAGCGGCGAGTCGTCGCGCGTGGCGTCGCGCAGGTCGCGCTCGTTGATGTCGGCGAGCGTCGCCTCGAAGCTCTGCGCCGCGCCGTCGCGCACCCGCTCCTCGTCGAGCCGGCGGCGTGCGCGCGCCTCGGGCACCGCCGTCAGGAAGAACTTCACGTCGGCCTCGGGGAAGACGACCGTGCCCACGTCACGCCCGTCGAGCACGCAGCCCTCGCCCGCTTCGCCCAGCTCGCGCTGCCGGCGCACCAGCTCGCGCCGCACGCCCGGCACGGCCGAGACGATTGACGCGACGCGCCCCACGCCCTCGCCGCGTATCTCCTCCGACACGTCGCGCCCGTCGAGGTGGACGCGCAGAGAGTCGGGGTCGCCTTCGAGCCTGACCCGCGCGCGGTGCGCGACTTCGGTCAGCGCCGCGGCGTCCGACTCGTTAACGCCCGCGGCCGAAGCGGCCAGCGCCACGGCGCGGTACATCGCGCCCGTGTCGATGTAGAGCAGCCCCAACTCGCGCGCGAGCCTGCGCCCGAGCGTGGACTTGCCCGCGCCCGAAGGCCCGTCGATGGCGACGATGAATGGTTTCGTCATCAGGATTTCTTCAAGACCTCGCCGAGCGCGCCGAGCGCCGTCTCCACGTCGGCGCGCGACACGTCGTAGTGTGTGACCATGCGTATGGAAGCGCCGAAGCCGGAGCAGAGCACGCCGCGCGTCTCGCGCACGCGCGCGCAGATTTCGTCGGCCGAGAGCCGCGCGCCCGACACGTCGAAGATGACGATGTTGGTGCGGACGCTCTCGGGGTCGATGCGGACGCCGGGCAGCTCGGCCAAGCCTTCGGCGAGCCGGCGCGCGTTGGCGTGGTCTTCCGAGAGGCGCGGCGGCGTCTCTTCGAGCGCGACGAGGCCGGCGGCGGCGAGCACGCCCGCCTGCCGCATCCCGCCGCCGAGGAGCTTGCGCCAGCGGCGCGCCTCGTCGATGAAGCCGCGCCCGCCCAGAAGCATCGAGCCGGCGGGCGCGCCCAACCCCTTCGACAAACAGAACATCACCGAGTCCGCCGGGCGCGCGAGCGCGGCGACCGTTTCGCCGAGCGCCTCGGCCGCGTTGAAGATGCGCGCGCCGTCGAGGTGGACGCGCAGCCCGAGCGCGTGCGCGCCGTCGCAAATCTCTTCCGTCCGCTCGCGCGCGAGCACCGAGCCGCCCGCGAGGTTGTGCGAGTTCTCAAGCGCGACGAGCCCCGTGCGCGCGACGTAGTAGGGCGCGTCGTTGGCGCGGACGGCCGCGCGCACCTCGCCCCACGTCAGCAAGCCCGTCCCGTCGCCGCTCCTGACGGGTCGCGCCAGCGCGCCCGAGATGACCGACATCGCGGCCATCTCGTAGTTGTAGATGTGGCCGCGCTCCTCGATGACGACCTCCTCGCCGGGGCGCGTGTGGAGCTTGACGGCGATCTGGTTGCCCATCGAGCCGGTCGGGACGAAGAGCGCCGCCTCCTTCTCGAAGAGTTCGGCGGCGCGCTCCTGCAGGCGGTTGACCGTCGGGTCTTCGCCGTACACGTCGTCGCCCACCTCGGCTTCGGCCATCGCGCGCCGCATCGAGGGCGTCGGCTTGGTCACGGTGTCGCTGCGAAAGTCGATCATAGAGTTCCTGAATGTCAGACGAATGCGGAAAAGACTTCGTTCGAGAGCAGCGCACCCTCCGGCGTGAGCCGGAGCACGTCGCCGTCGAAGCGCAGGAGGCCGGCCTCGCCGAAGCGCGCGAGGTCTTCGGCGAAGTCGGCGCGCACGTCGCGGCGGTAACGCGCGCGGTGCTCCGAGAGGTCTACGCCGCGCCCGAGCAGGCGCAGGCCGAGGAAGAGCGCCTCGGCGCTCGCGCCGCGTTCGTCCAACTCTTCGAGCGTGACGACGGCGCTCCCCTCACCCTCGATTAACCTGACGTAGGCGAGCGCGTCGCGCTCGTTCGACCAGCGCGTCCGCGCCCCGTCGAACGAGTGCGCCGAGCAGCCGAAGCCGAAGTAGGGCGCGCCCGTCCAGTACTTCACGTTGTGACGCGCGTCGCGCCCCGGCAGACAGAAGTTGGAAATCTCGTACTGCTCGTAGCCTTCGGCGCGCGTGCGCTCGACCATCACGCGGTACATCTCGGCGGCGAGGTCGGGGTCGGGGTCGGCGTAGCGCCCGGCGCGAATCTGCTCGGCGAGCGGCGTGCCCTCGTGGACTTCGAGCAGGTAGAGCGAGAGGTGCTCGGGTCGCAGGCGCAGGGCTTCTTCGAGGTTGCGTGACCAGGCCGCGAGCGTCTGCCGCGGGAGTCCGGCGATGAGGTCGAAGCTGACGTTGTCGAAGCCGGCGCTGCGCAGCGCCTCGAACGTCCGGCGCGTGTCGTCGGCCGAGTGCGTGCGGCCGAGCCGCTTCAACTCGCCGTCGTCGAAGGTCTGCGCGCCGAAGCTCGCGCGGTTGACCCCCGCGTCGCGCAAATGCCGCAGGGACTCGGGCGTGACCGTGCCGGGGTTCATCTCCAGAGTCACCTCGGCGCGCGCGTCAACGTCGAAACGGCGTCGCACGGCTTCGAGCACGAAGGAGACCTGCCCGGCGCTGAGCAAAGAGGGCGTGCCGCCGCCGAAGTAGACCGTGTCCACTTCGGCGCGCGCCTCGGCGCGGGCGAACGACTCCACCTCGCGCGCGAGCGCGCTGACGTACCTCTCCGCGAGCGCCCCGTCGTATGCCCCCGTGGCGAAGTCGCAGTAGGAGCAACGCGAGCGGCAGAACGGGACGTGTATGTAGACTCCGGCGCGATCCATGTTCGACGTTTGCGCGATTATAACACGCGCCCCGAGCCGTCGTCGGCCGCGTGCGTCGGGCGACCGTCGGGCGCGCGGCAATGTACGCTTTTGTAAAGCGCGTGTACGACTTTTCTTTGTCCACAATAGTACCGACTCTCGCGCTCGATTCCCGGCGCGCGTCGCGAGGCCGCGTAAAGCGGAAGAGTTTATTTTCTAAAACTCGTCGCGATTGGCGTCGCACCACATGGCATAAGTTTTGTTGTGTGAAGGAACAAAGGCACAAGAGGGTGGATGATTGCGCGTGGCCGTCTCATCGTTTCTTACCCTTGAATAGTCCGCGCGCTTCGTCCGAAGTTTTAAGCCAAGAACACCGACATCTGGAGGAGGCAACTTATGGTTGACAACACGGAAGGAACTGGCGGCGGTAGCACCGGCGGCGGCGGCGGCTCTTCGAGCGGCGGCGGCGGCGGCAGCTCTTCGGGCGGTGGCTCGGGCAGCGGCTCGGGCGGCGGTGGCGGCTCAACCGGTGGCGGTGGCAGCAGCTCGGGTGGCGGCGGCGGCGCTGGTGGCGGCGGAAGCACCTCCGGTGGCGGCGGCGGCAGTTCGTCGGGTGGCGGCTCGGGTGGCTCCGGAGGTGGCGGTTCGTCGAGCGGCAGTGGCGGCGGCGGCGGTGGTTCGTCGAGCGGTGGTGGCGGCGGCTCTTCGCGCGGCGGTGGGAGTGGCTCGGGCGGCGGTGGCTCTTCGAGCGGTTCCGGCGGCGGCGGCAGCTCCTCCGGCGGCTCGGGTGGCGGCGGCGGCAGCTCTTCGGGGGGCGGGTCGGGCAGCGGCTCGGGTGGCGGTAGCGGCTCGGGCGGCAGTTCGGGTGGCGGCGGCGGCTCTTCGAGCGGCGGCGGCCAGTAGCCAGACCAGAGCGTTCGCAGCGCCCGGCCCTTAACGCGCCGGGACGCGCGAGCGACATCACAAGGGATAAAAGATGAGGCGCACGAACATTCGCTCGTGCGCCTCAGTTTTTTACGCCGCCTTGAACTCTACTTCGCGGCCGCGCCGAGGCGGCGGAGGCTGCCCTCGCCGCTGACCTTGCGCCGGCCGGCCACGCGCTCGACCTCCTCGAAGGCGCGCAGGAGGTTGCCGCCGAGTATCTTGAGCACGTCGCCGTCCGAGTAGCCGCGCCGCAGAAGCTCGTACGTGATGGCCGGCAGGTCGGACACGTCCCTGATGCCTTCGGGCAGGTTGGGCACGCCGTCGAAGTCGGAGCCTAGCCCGACGTGGTCGACGCCCGCGACCTTCGCGACGTGGTCGATGTGATCGACGAGCATCGAGAGCGTCGTGTTCGGGATGGGGTTGACCTCGTTGAGCTTCTGCAACTCCTCTTCCAGCCGCTTCGGGTCGTCCTTGTAGCGCTCGCGCAGCTCGGCGCGCTGCCCCTTCAGCTTCTCGTCGCGCTCAAGCCCCGCGACCCTCACCTTCTCGTCGAGGAAGACCGGGTAGAAGTTGATCATGACGACGCCGCCGTTGCGCGCGATGCGCTTGAGCAGCTCGTCGGGGACGTTGCGCTTGTGGTTCGAGAAGACGCGCGCAGAGGAGTGCGAGGCGATGACCGGAGCCTTCGTCACGTCGAGCACGTCCGACATCGTCTCGTCCGAGACGTGCGACACGTCTACGAACATCCCCAGACGATTCATCTCGCCCACGACCTCGCGCCCGAAGTCCGAGAGCCCGCCGTGGCGCGGCGCGTCGCAGCAGGCGTCGGCCCACTCGTTGGTGTTGTTGTGCGTGAGCGTCATGTAGCGCACGCCGAGGCGGTAGAACTCTCTGAGCGCCGCGAGCGAGTTCTCGATGGCGTGGCCGCCTTCGATGCCGAACAGCACGCCGACCTTCCCCTGCTTCTTCGCGCTCCGGATGTCGGCCGCCGAGCCCGCGAACACGAGGTCGCCCGGGTACTTCTCAAGCATGCGGTAGCTGACATCTATCAAGTCGAGCGCGCGCCGCGCGGAGCCGCCCCGCGTCACGTAATTCTTCGCAACCCAGTCGGGGGTCGCGTACTGCCGGTCGACGTAGATCGAGAAGAACGTCCCCGTCATCCCCGACTGCTTCAGGCGCGGAATGTCCGTGTGGTACTTCCCCGTCGAAGAGACGCCGATGTCGTAATCCTCGTCGGCCATGATGGTCGGGATGTCGTTATGCCCGTCCACGATGACGGCCTTCTTGTGGAGCGCCAGCGCGCGCTTCCACAATTTCTCATCCCGCACGGGCGTCGTCGTCCCCGCCTGCGGCGTCGCGCTCGCCGCCGCCTGCGCCGCGCCGGACTTCCCCCGACCCGCGGCCTCGGCCTCCCGAACAGACAAGGTCGGCGTCGCGGGCGCGAGCGCGGCCGCGCAGACCAGCACGAAGGCGGACAGATTCCTTTTCATCGTCGTTCCCTACTTTTTGAAACAGTGTGTCGGCCGGAGAGCGTGCGGATTATAAAGCGCGCGTCAGGCGTTTGTCTCGCGGCGCAGGTGTTTTCAGCGCTTGCGGCCGACGGCGAAGAGGCCGGCGTTCGAGCGCACGTACATCACGCCGTCGGAGAGCGCGGGCGTGGCCATCAGCAGCTCGCCCATCGAGTTGGTCGAGAGGTGTTGGAAGGTCTTGCCCGCGGCGACGACGAGCATCTCGCCGTCCTCGTTCGAGAGGTAGAGCTTGCCGTCGGCGGCGACGGGCGAGGCGCTGAAGCCGCTGCCGACGAGCGGGAGCCGCTGGCGGTACAACTCCTCGCCCGTGCGCAGGTCGTACGCGTCGAGCAGCCCGTTGTTCGCGAGCACGTAGAGGACGCCCCTGTAGACCAGAGGCGTCGGCATGTAAGACCCGCGCCCGGTGCGGCTCCACGCGACCGACGGGCTCTTCGACTCGCCCTCGGGCAGCGTCAGGTCGCCGCGCGCCCCGGCGCGGACGACGAAGATGGGGCGCTCGGGCGCGCGCCCGCTCGCGACGACGAAGAGGTCTTCGGCGAAGACGGGCGTCGGCGCGGTTATCTTCGAGCTGCGCCCGAGCCGCCAAAGCTCGCGGCCGTCGCGCGGGTCGTAGCCCCTGACGTAGTTCGAGGCGTTCGTGACCAGCACCGGCCCGGCCGAAGTCTGCGCCACGGTCGGCGTGCCCCACGAAGGTATCTCTTCGCGCTCGGTCTTCCACACGGTCTTGCCCGTCGAGGCGTCGAGCGCGAGGAGGAACGAGTCGGCCTGCGTGTCGCACTGTAGGATGACGAGGCCGTTCCAGATGACGGGCGAGCTGGCCGGCCCCCACTCGTAACTCGGGATGTCGTACGCGCCGAGGTCGAGCCGGCCCAAGTTCACCTTCCAGAGAAAGCGACCCGCAGTGTCGTAGGCGTGGACGCCCTGCGAGCCGAACCACGCGACGACGACGCGGCCGTCGGTCGCGGGCGTCGAGTTGGCGTAGGTGGATTTGACGTGACGCTTCTCCGCCGGCACGCCCTCGTGCGCGGTGCGCTCCCAGAGGACTTTGCCCGTCCGCTTGTCGAGCGCGTAGAGCACCCACCGCTGCGCTGTGCGGTCTTCCGAGGCGTCGCCGTCGCCGTAGAGGCCGGGGCGGAAACTGGCCTTCGGGTCGCCGCTCACGGCGCTCGTCACGAAGACGCGCTCGCCCCAGACGACCGGGCTCGAATGCGCGAGCCCCGGGATGGGCGTGCGCCAGAGGATGTTCTCGCCGGTCTTTCCGTCCCATCGGTCAGGGAGGAGTTGACCGTCGGCCACGCCGGACGCCTGCGCCCCGCGGAAGGAGGGCCAGCTACCGCCACGCGACTCGGGCTCGGGGCGCGAGGGCGCGCGCGCGACGGCCGTCCTCACGATGCGGCGCACGGGCTTCGGCTTAGCTTCTCCGGCCGGAGACCATGTGCTGCGGTCGAGTATCATCCGGCGCGCCGTGCAGCCGTCGGAGACGAGGTCGAAGCGTACGCGCGCGCCTTCTAACGCGACCTTGTAACGCCCGACGCCGTCGCAGCCCTTCGGGCCGGCCTGCGTCGTCAGCTCGACCTCGACGCCCTGAGCCTTCCAAGTGCCGCTCAACGCGGGCCAGCCGTCGCCCTCAAGCGTGAACGTGCCGGCCGGGTCGAACCGCGCGTTGAAGACGCCGAACTTCAGAGGCGTCGAGGGCAGCCGCACGTCCGCCTGCCGCCCCGCGACCGTCGCCGCCGACGCGCACGCCAACACAACCAACACACACGCGAGCGCCGGCCCGAGCCCCCTGCGCGTCATTCTTTTCATAAGCGTCCTCATCCTTGCCGCCACGACGCCGAAAGTTATATCACCCGGGAAAATCAAATCAACATTAAAAACTTACGACGCGACTTGACCCAAAATGCGTGTGGGCGCGCGG
>JBEVKV010000302.1:0-5003 GCA_040509515.1 Pyrinomonadaceae bacterium
CTTTGAGCGGCATCTTCGGGCGGCGGCAGACGAAGATGGGCAAGTCGTTCTCGTGCGGCAGGACGTAAGGGTGCGTGAAGGTCGCGGCCAACTCGACCTCGTCGAAAGACTTGCGCACGTCCCGCTCGCGCTCGCCGACGGTGATGACGCACTCGCCCGTGTAGTCGCGCGGCCCCCAGAGGAAATAGTTCTGGTGCCTGCCGATGGCCTTCGGGAGCCCGTGGCGCGCGCCGAAGAGGTCTATCGCGCCGGCCTGCCCGTAGTTGCGCGCGAAGAGTGCGCAGCGCGCGCGCTCCTCCGCGGGCAGAGAGTTGTAGACGCGCGCCACCTGCTCGGTCATCTCCTCCCAGCCGAACATATCCGCGTAGTGCTGCGGCAGCTCACGCAGGCTCAGCTTCTCCATCCGCGGCGGCTCGACGCCGAGTGCGCGCTGGTAGCGTATGAACGTCTCGACCGGCAGCACGGGCAGCGCCAGCGGGGCCATGACCGCCCCTCCGATGGCGAGCAGCGCGAGCGTCGCGGGCTTGAGCCACACGCGCCGGCCGGGGCGCGCCGTCAGCCACGACTCGGCCTGCACGCCGCCCGCCGCGAGCAGGACGGGATAGAAGGGAATGAGGTAGTAGATTTTCGCGCGGAAGACGACCATCAGAGCGAACAGCGCGACGTAGGCCCAGCCGAGCGCGCGGAAGGGTCGGCCCGCCTTCGCCGCGAGGTAGAAGTAGAGCCCCGCCGCCCAGACCGGCAGCGTCAGCGGGTGCATAAAGAGCACCTGCCCCTTGAGGAATTCCGCGAGCGAGAAGGCGACGTTCTGGTTCTTGTCCGCGTTGCGCAGCACCTCGACGGTCGGCCAACCGTGCGCGATTTGCCACAGGACGTTCGGCAGGAAGATGAGCAGCGCGGCCGCGCCCCCGAGCCAGAGCCAGCGGCTCAGGAAGTACCTGCGCGCCGGCGTCAGGAGCAGCCCCGCGACGAAGGCGAAGCCGAAGGCGAGCGTCGAGTGCTTGTTCATCAGCCCGAGCCCCGCGACGACGCCGAACCAGAGCCACAGACGTTCGTCGCCGGTCTTGACGACGCGGACGAACAGGTAGGCGCACGCGACCCAGAAGAGCGGCTCGAAGGCGTTCATCGTCAGGATGTGGTTGCCCGCGAGGTAGGTCGGCGCGACGACGAGCGCGAGGCACGAGAGCGCGACGCCGAAGCGGCCGCCGCCCAACTCGCGCGCGACGAGGCCGGTGAGGCAGACCGTGGCCGCGCCCGCGACCGCCGGAAGGAAGCGCGTGGCGAAGAGCGAGTCGCCGAGGACGGCGCGCTGCGCCCACGCGACGACGGCGATGAGCGGGGCCTGATCCACGTAGCCCCAGTCGAGGTGTTCGGCGCAGGCGAGGTAGTACAGCTCGTCGCGAAAGTAGCCGTAACGGCCGCTGGTCAGGAAGTGCAGGAGCAGCTTGAAGACCGAGAAGTAAAGCGCGAGGGCGAGCGCGCCCGCCGGGTCAAAGTTCCTGAAGGCTCGCATCTCTTCCCTCCGCGCGCGCTTCGGCGCTAGTGGCCGGCCTGCCACGCCCTCAGCGTCTCCGAGGGGTAGACGAGCAGGAGGATGTTGAGCAGGAGGCTGTCCCTTATCCACAGAAGGAGCACGGCCTCCGTCAGCAGGAAGACGAGCAGCGTCCTGACCGTGCCGAGTCGCCGCGCGAGTGAGAATCCGAGCGCGCAGGCGACGACATCGCCGAGCGAGTTGACGACCGTGTCGCCCGCGTAGCCGAGCGCGGCCGTCGCCTCGCGGTAGCGGTTGACGACGTACTCGGTGTTCTCGACGACCTCCCACGCCGCTTCGAGCGCGACCGCGGCGAGGAGCTGCCAGCGCCGGCGCGCGCGCGGCCAGATGAGCGCGAGTAGCCCCGCGAAGGCGAAGCCGTGCAGGACGTGCGTGAACGAGTAAGGGTCGAAGAGGTGTTGCGAGGTGTCCGGGCTCCACGCGTCGCCGACCCACGGCAGCAGCCGGCCGCAGGCGCAGAACCACAAACGGCCCTCAAGCCGCAGCGCGACGGCGGTCGCCGCCAGCACGCCCGCGAACGCGAGCCACGCCGCGTTCGCGCCCCTCAACCAGCCCCCGCGCGGCAAAGCCTCGCCCAAAGTTTCTGACTCCAATCTCGTTGGTTTCCGCGCCGCCGCGTTACGGTTTGACGGCGCGCGTGGCGATGTAGGTCGGCATGAACTCAGCGACGCGCAGGCCGCGGTGTCGGTCTTCGTAGAACCCCGTGAGGTGGAAGCCCGCTTCGAGCTGGCCTCCGAGCTGGTCTTCGAGCGTGTGGCTGAACTCGATTGGCGCGCCCGAGGCGAGCAGCCGCTCGCGCTCACCTTCGTCGGGGCTCTCCACGTCGGAGTAGGGGAGCGCGTACCTGACTTCGAGCCGCCGCTGCCGCTCGTCCGTCAGGTCGAAGATGTAGATCGCGGGGTTGTTGAAGCCGGCGAGCAGCGCGCCGCCGCGCCTGAGCACGCGGAACGCCTCGCGCCAGACGGGGCGCACGTCGGGGACGAAGAGGTTCGAGACCGGGTGGAAGACGAGGTCGAAGCTCTCGTCGGCGAAGCGCGAGAGGTCGCGCATGTCGCCCTCGAAGGTCGCAAGTTCGAGCCCGTCGCGCTCGGCCACCTGCCGGTCGCGCGCGAGCTGCGCCGGCGAGTTGTCGAGCACCGTCACGCGCGCGCCGGCCGCCGCCAGCGTCGGCCCCTGCTGCCCCCCGCCCGACGCGAGGCAGAGCACTTCGAGCCCCGCGATCTCTTCCGGGAACCACTCGCGCGGCGTCGGTTTTTGCTCGGTCAGCAGAACCGTCCAGCGGCCGCGGCGCGCCTCCTCGATGACCTCCGGCGCGACGGGCACCGTCCACTCGTTGCCGCGCTCGACCTGCGTGTCCCACGCGCGCCGGTTGTAATCTCTAACGTCCATCGCTCGGATTAAAGAAGCACGATTGAGTCGTCGCGCGGGGCGCGGCGCGGCGGGGGCGTCGAGGCGTTGCGCCCCGAGCGCGGGCAGGCGTCGCAGTAGGAGTCGTGGCGGCCGAGCCGGTCGTCGCAGGCGTTACAGTCGAGCGCCTCGCCGGCCGCGCGCAGCGCGTCGAGCAGCGGCGTGAGCAGACGGCCGCGCTCCGTCAGCACGTACTCGACGTGCGGGGGGCTGCCGCCGAGGTCGCGCCGCTCGATGAGGCGGTCGCGCTCCATGTCGCGCAGGCGATCCATCAGCGTGCGGCTGCTGATGGGGTGGAGGCCCGCGAGCAGCTCGGTCGTCCGCCTCGGCGCGGCCGCGAGGTCGCGCACGATGAGCAGCGTCCACTTGTCGCCCAAGACCTGTAGGGCGCCCCACACGGGGCAGCCGTCGCCCTCACGTCGCCGCATGTGTCCGCCGTCCTCCCTCGACCAGAAACTTACTTGTTGGGTGAGTGCGCGCCCGGCCCGGCACAGGCGCGGGAATCTCCGGCGCGTAAAAAAGAGACCCCGCCGGAGGGCGCAAAGCTTATCACAAAGCCGCCGGTTTGCGTCGAAGAGAAATCGGCCGCGCGGGGTTGCGGCGCGCCGCGCGGCGCGTCTATGCTCGTCGGTGTCGAGCGGCTTCACCAATTCAAATCAGGGCGGGTTACTTCTTGACCTTCGCGGAGCAGCGCAGACACGAGCGCGTGGTGGTGGACATACAGGTCTACTGGGGCTGGACGGACGATTGCCGGCAACTCGGCCGCATCATCAACCTCGGCGTCGGCGGCTGCTTCATCCGCACCGATCAGGGCGCGCCGGCCGGCCGCCCCGTCTTCATCAAGTTCTGGCTGCCCGACGAGCGGACGATTAGCGCCGAGGTGCGCTACCACCTCGAACGGATGGGCGTCGGCGTCGAGTTCACGGGTCTCTCTCGCGCCGAGGCCGCGCACCTCGCCGCGCTCGTCGAACATTACCGCGTCACCGTGCCGCAGTAGAACGCTTTGCCTTTTTGCTCCCGCCTTATTTATTATTGTCCCACGCCCCGGACAACAGCCCCGAGCCTCTGCCGTCTATTTGTTAAGCGCCCGCCCCGACCGCGCGCGGGAGATTTCGCGTGGCATTTTTTATGGAGACTGAGTCTGAGGCCGAAGCGGCAGGCGGGGCGGCGGCGGAGTCGCCCGTCCCGGTCATCCTCGTCGCCGACGACGAGCCGGTCAACCTCGCGCTCATCCGGCGCAGGCTTGAGTGGGAGGAGTACCGCGTCGAGACGGCCGAGGACGGCGGGCAGGCGGTCGAGACGGCGCGCCGCGTCCTGCCCGACCTCATCATCCTCGACGTGATGATGCCCGTGCTCGACGGCCTGCAGGCGTGCCGCCTGCTCAAGGAAGACCCCGCGACGCGCGACATCCCCGTCATCTTCCTCTCCGCGCTCGACGACACCGACACGAAGGTCAGCGGGCTCGCGCTCGGCGCGAACGACTACGTCTCGAAGCCCTTCCGCGTCGAAGAGCTGCTGGCGAGAGTGCGCGTCGCCATCCGGATGAAGCGCGAGCGCGACCGCCTGCGCCAGCGCGCCGAGGAGTTGCGCCGCTCGGCCGAGGCCGCCAGCGAGATGTCGATGACCGACGCGCTGACCGGGCTCCTCAACCGCTACGGCCTGCACCGCGCGCTCCAGCGCGAACTCTCGGAGGCGCGGCGCTACGCGCGCCCGCTCTCGTGTTTGCTCTTAGACATCGACTTCTTCAAGGCGGTCAACGACACCTACGGGCACGCGGCGGGCGACGCGGCGCTCGCGCAGGCGGCGCGCGCGCTCACCGAGTCGGTGCGCGGCTCGGACGTGGTCTGCCGTTACGGCGGCGAGGAGTTCCTCGTGCTCGCGCCCGAGACCGGCGTCGAGGGGGCGCGCGCGCTCGCCGAGAAGATACGCCAGACGTTCTCCTCGCGCCGCTTCGGCGACGGCGCGCACACCTTCGGGCTCACGCTCTCGGTCGGCGTCGCCGAACTCGGCGCGTCCGAGTCGGGCAACGACATGATCGCACGCG
>JBEVKV010000303.1:0-7260 GCA_040509515.1 Pyrinomonadaceae bacterium
GGCCCGCGGTCTTCGCGCAGACGCTCGAAGACCGGCTCAAAGAGATTGACGCCTACGCGGAGAAGGCCGGCCGCGACTGGAAGGTGCCCGGCTTCTCCGTCGCCGTCGTCAAAGATGACAAGGTCGTTTTCGCCAAAGGCTACGGCGTCCGCGAGTTGGGGAAGGCCGAAGCCGTGGACAAGGACACGCTCTTCGCCGTCGCGTCGAACACGAAGGCTTTCACCTCGGCCGCGCTCGCGACGCTCGTGGACGAGGGCAAGCTCAGGTGGGACGACCCCGTCACGAAGTACCTGCCCTACTTCCAGCTCTACGACCCTTACGTCTCGCGCGAGATGACCGTGCGCGACCTGCTCAGCCACCGCAGCGGGCTGGCGACCTTCGGCGGCGACCTGCTCTGGTACGAGACGACCTACCCGCGCGAGGAGGTCATCCGCCGCGTGCGCTTCCTCAAACCCGTCTACGGCTTCCGAAGCCGCTACGGCTACCAGAACATCATGTTCCTCACCGCCGGCGAGATCGTGCCGGCCGTGACGGGCAAGAGTTGGGACGAATACGTCCGCGAGAAGTTCTTCGCGCCGCTCGGCATGACGCGCTCGAACACGACCCTCAAACAGTTGACGAGTTCGCAGAACGTGGCGACGCCGCACAACGAGGTCGGGGGGCGCGTGCGCGTCGTCAAATACTCGAACGTGGACGCGTCGGGCGGCGCGGCGGCCATCAACTCGACGGCCGCGGAGATGGCCGAGTGGGTGCGTCTGCAACTCGGGCGCGGCACCTACGAGGGCCGGCGAATCTTTTCGGCCGCCGCCTCGCGCGAGATGTGGACGCCGCACACGGTCGTCTCCGGCGTCAGCGAGACGGCCGAGCGTTTCAACCCGACCGTGCACTTCAACCTCTACGGCCTCGGCTGGGCCTTGAGCGACTACCGCGGCCGCAAGGTCGTCACGCACAGCGGGGGGCTGGACGGCATGACCTCGCGCGTCGCGCTGCTGCCCGAGGAGAACCTCGGCGTCGTCATCCTCACCAACAGCGAGACGCCGCTCCAGTCGTTCCTCTGGTACAAGGTTTTCGACGTGTTCACGGGCGCGCCGCCGCGCGACTGGAGCGCCGACTACATGACGCGCGTCACTGCCGCGCGCGAGCGCGAAGAGGCCGAGGCGAAGAAGATCGAAGACGCGCGCGTAACGGGCACAAAGCCTTCGCTCCCGCTCGCGGCTTACGCCGGCACCTACGGCGGGCAGATGTACGGCGACGCGCGCGTGACGGAAGAGAACGGGCGGCTCGTCGTGCGCCTGCTCCCCTCGCCGGCCTACGTCGGCGACCTCGAACACTGGCACTTCGACACCTTCCGCATCAAGTGGCGCGACTCGGTCGTCTACCCGTACCCGCGCGGCTGGGTCACCTTCCAACTCGACCCGCAGGGCAAAGTCTCCGAGATGAAGATCGACGTGCCCAACCCCGACTTCGACTTCAAAGAACTCGAATTCAAACGCCGGCCCGACGCGAAGTAAGCGCGCGTCAGAACAGGCTCCCCTGCCCTTCGACTTCGTCCGACTTCTTCGCCGGCTCGTCCGAGGTCGGCGCGCGCTCGCCGCGGCGGAGCGCGTTGACGAGCAGGTGCGCGCGGCGCGTCGGCTCGGGCTGTCGGTAGCCGCCGTCGCAAGCGAGCGTCAGGTCAATCGCCCCCTCCAAATCTATCAGGTGCCCCGGCGAGACGTAGATGGGCTGCACGCGCCTCTTCGTCCGCACGGCCGCGCCGATTGTCTCGCCCTTGTCCGTCATCGGCGACCACTCGCCGCGCTCCTCGCCCGGCTCCTCGTACTTCCCCGTCAGCACGGACTTCGCGCACCCGAGCGTCGGGCGCTTGACGATGAGCCCGACGTGACAGGCGATGCCGACCCGGCGCGGGTGCGCGAGCCCCTGCCCGTCGAACATCACGGCGTCCGGCTCGGTCTTCAACTTCGCCCACGCCTCCAACACGGACGGCGACTCGCGAAACGACAGCAGCCCCGGCACGTAAGGGAACTTCGTCTCGCTCACCAAACCGACCTCCTCGACGACTTCGAGCGTCGGCAGGCGCAGGACGACGATGCCGGTGTAGATGGTCGGGTCGAACTTGTTAAAGCTGATGTCCGCGCCCGCCACCGTCTCTATTTTTTTCTTGAGCGGCGTGATGCGCACGCGCTCGCGCAGGCGCTTCTGCAACTCGACCGCCTCGCGCGGCGTCAAGTCCCACTCGTGCAGTTGCTCGTAGCTCGCCATCTGCCCCCCTTTTATCGCCCGACCCCGGCCGCGAACTCGATTGTCTCGGCGCGCGTGAGGCCGGCGTCCCGTTGGATGACTGAGTGCGCGCGCCAGCGCGCGTCGTCGCGCGCGGGGAAGTCGAGGCGGTAGTGGCCGCCGCGCGACTCCTCGCGCCAGAGCGCCGAGCGCGCGATGATGGCGGCGACCGTCACAAAGTTGCGCGGCCCCGCCAAAAGCGGCGCTGACGCGATCTCGCCGAACTCCTTGAGCGCGCGCTCAAGCCCCGCGCGCGTGCGCAGGATGCCGACGCGCTCCCACATCAAGCGCCTGACGCGCTTGCGCACCGCGCCCGCCGCCGCGCTCACGCGCCGCACGTCGGAAGCCCCGGCGGCCGCGCCCTCGTCCCCGACTTCCGCGCCCGCCGGCGGCCCCGGGTGCGAGGCCGCGCCCTTCAAGTCTTCGGCGGCGGCGCGTCCGGCGCGCGCGCCGAAGACCAAGCCTTCGAGCAGCGAGTTCGACGCCAGACGGTTCGCGCCGTGGACGCCCGTGCAGGCCACCTCGCCGGCGGCGTAGAGCCCGGGCAGGGTCGTCCGCCCTTCGAGGTCTGTGCGGACGCCGCCCATCACGTAGTGCGCGGCGGGGCTGACGGGGATGGGCTCGCGCGCGAGGTCGAGCCCGTACTGCAGACACGTCCGGTAGATTTTGGGGAAGCGGCGGCGGAGGTGCGCCGCGTCGAAGGCGGTCATGTCGAGGTAGACGGTGCGCGTCGCGGTGCGCTCCATCTCGGCGACGATGGAGCGCGTCACCACGTCGCGCGGCGCGAGTTCCGCCGCGTCGTGGTAGCGCGGCATGAAGCGCCGCCCCGAGAGGTTGCGCAGCACGCCGCCCTCGCCGCGCAGAGCCTCCGAGAGCAGGAAGCGCGGCGCGGCTTCGAGGTTCAGCGCCGTCGGGTGGAACTGTATGAACTCCATGTCCGAAAGCTCCGCGCCCGCGCGGTAGGCCATCGCCATCCCGTCGCCGGTCGCGACCGAAGGGTTGGTCGTGTGCAGGTAGAGCGCGCCCGCGCCGCCCGTGGCGAGCACCACGCCGCGCGCCGCCAGCGCGCGCGGCGCGCGCACGAGCGGGTCGCGGTAGCGCACGCCGCACACGCGCCCTTCGCGCACGACCAGCGACTCGGTCTCGGCGTGCGCGAGGAACGAGATGTTGCGCTCGCCGCCGGCGTGCGCGAGCAGCGCGCGGACTATCTCGCGACCCGTGGCGTCGCCCTGCGCGTGGAGTATGCGCGCTCGCGAGTGCGCGGCCTCGCGCGTGAACAGCAGACGGCCGCCCTCTCGGTCGAACTCCGTGCCCCACTCGATGAGTTCCTCTATGTAGCGGCGCCCCTCGCCGACCAGCACCTCGACGGCGCGCTCGTCACACAGCCCCGCGCCCGCCGCGAGCGTGTCCTCCTCGTGGAGCGACACCTCGTCCTCTTCGGAGAGCGCCACGGCGACGCCGCCCTGCGCGTACTCGGTGTTCGACTCCTCGCGCCTGTCCTTCGTCAGCACGGTCACGCGCGCGCCCGCGCGCGCCAGCTCGGCCGCCGCGCGCAAACCGGCGATTCCGCTGCCGACGACGATGAAATCGGTTTCGAGCGTCATGAAATCCGAAACCCCTTCCGGGTGTCCATTCGTGTGAATTTCGCCGGATTTTAACAAGCGCGGGCGGGGTCTACAACGTTGCGCGGGGCGTGCGGCGGCGTTAAAATTCTCGTTCGCAGCTTCATCAACAGTTCCCCGGATTCATCAGCCAACAGCGTCGGCCGGAGCGCGCGCCCGAATACCCTCGCGCCGCGCGCCGCGCCGCCATCACTCGCGGAGGTGTCAACATGCTCTGGAAACGTCTGCTCGTCACGCTGCTCGTCACCCTGCTCTGCGCGCCCGGGCTCCCGGCGCTCGCGCAGAAGGGTCAGGCGAAGGGCGGCGCGAAGCCCGGCGGCGCCGCGGCGAAGGCCGGCGCGCCCGCCCTGCCGCCGATCAAGTTCACGCAGTTCTTCCTGCCGAACGGGCTGCGCGTCGTCTTCCACGAAGACCACTCGACGCCCATCGTCGGCGTCAACCTCTGGTACCATGTCGGCTCGAAGAACGAGTCGCCCGGCCGCACGGGCTTCGCGCACCTCTTCGAGCACATGATGTTCCAGGGGTTCAAGGGCTACGACCTCGACTACGTGCCCGTTATTCAGGAGGTCGGCGGCGCCATCAACGGCTCGACCTCGCAGGACAGGACGAACTACTGGGAACTGCTCCCGTCGAACTTCCTCGAAACCGCCCTCTTCATGGAGGCCGGGCGCATGAAGGGTCTGCTCGACGCGATGACGCAGACCAAGCTCGACAACCAGCGCGACGTGGTCAAGAACGAGAAGCGCCAGCGCATCGACAACCAGCCCTACGGGCAGGCCAACTACAAGATCACCGAGACGATGTACCCGGAGGGGCACCCGTACCACTGGTCGCCCATCGGCTCGATGGAGGATTTGTCGGCCGCCTCGCTCGACGACGTGAAGGCTTTCTTCCGGCGCTACTACGTGCCGAACAACGCGAGCCTCGTCGTCGCCGGCGACTTCGACCCGAAGGAGGCGCGCGCGTGGGTCGAGAAGTATTTCGGCGACATCCCGAAGGGCGAAGAGATTACGCGCCCGACGCCCGCCGCGCCGAAGCTCGACCGCGAGATACGCGAGCAGATAGACGACCGCGTCCAGTTCCCGCGCCTCTACATGAGCTGGCACTCGGTGCCGCAGTTCTCGAAGGACGAGGCGGCCATCGACCTGCTCACCGCCGTCCTCGCCGGCGGCAAGTCGGGGCGCTTCTACAAGGCGCTCCAGCACGGCGAGAACCAGATCGCGCAGACGGCCGCGATTTTCAACAACACGAGCGAGATCGCCGGGCTCGTCCAACTCGTCGCGCAGCCGCGCCCGGGCCACACGCTCGAAGAGGTCGAGAAGGTCGTGCTGGCCGAGATAGAGAAGATTAAGGCGACGCCGCCCACGCCCGAGGAGATGGAGCGCGTCTACAACGCGCGCGAGGCCAGCTTCATCTACGGCCTGCAAACGGTCGGCAGCTTCGGCGGCAAGGACGACCAGCTCAACGGTTACGCCACCTTCGTCGGCGACCCCGGCTACTTCGAGAAAGACCTCGCGCGCTACCGCGCGGTGACGGCGGCCGACGTGCAGCGCGTCGCGCGCCAGTACCTGACCGACAAGCGGTACGTCCTCTCGGTCGTCCCGCGCGCTTCGGGGCCGACGAGCGCGGCGGGGCCCGCGCCGGCGAGCCCGCGCGAGGGGATGCCGACGCCCTCGCAGCAGTCGGCCGGCGTCGGGCAGCCGGGCGCGTCCGCGACCGCCGGGCAGAGCGCGCCGACGGGGACGGCCTCGGGCACGCAGCAGGGCGCGGCGCAGTCGCAGCCCTCTGGCGCCCAGCCCGCGATGACGAGAACCGAGGCGCAGGCCACGCGGCCGGGCGGCTCCGCGCCGCCGCAGGCGGGCTCACCCGCAGCCCCCGCCGGGCAACAGGGCGGCGCGATGCGCGGCTCCGCCACGGCGCGCGTGGGCGGACAGCGCGCGGGAGCGCAGCAGGCCGCGAAGCCGAAGACCGACCGCACGCTTCTGCCGAAGGAGAAGGCAGACCCGCGTCTGACACTCCCGGCCGTGCAGCGGCGCAAGCTCTCGAACGGCCTTGAGGTGCTCGTCGTCGAGCACCACGAGCTTCCGGTCGTGAGCATGAACCTCGTGGTGAAGACGGGCGCGGCGGGCGACCCGGCGGGCAAGGCGGGTCTGGCCAGTTTGACGGCCGACCTGCTCGACGAGGGGACGACGACGCGCTCGTCGCTCGAAATCTCAGACCAGCTCGCGCGCATCGGCTCGTCGCTCTCGGTCAGCGCCGGGTGGGATTCGACGACGGCTTCCCTGCGCTCGCTCACCCGACACCTCGACCGCGCGCTCGAAGTCTACGCCGACGTGATCACGAACCCCGCGTTCCCCGACGGCGAGTTGCAGCGCCTCCGCCAGCAGCGTCTCGCGGCGCTGCGCCAGCAGCGCGACAGCCCCGAGGCCATCGCCGGGCTCGTCTTCCAGAAGGTGCTCTACGGCGGCGACCACCCGTACGGCCACCCGCTCGCGGGCGACGACGCGTCGCTCCAGTCGCTGTCGGCCGAGGACGCGCGCAAGTTCTACGAGTCGTACCTGCGGCCGAACAACTCGGCGCTCATCGTCGTCGGCGACGTAAAGCCCGACGCCGTCGTCGCCAAGCTTGAGAAGGCTTTCGCCGGCTGGAAGAACGGGCACGTCCCGGCCGTTGACGTGTCGGCCGCGCCCGTCCAGCGCGAGCGCGGGGCCATCTACCTCGTCGACCGGCCCGGCTCCGTCCAGTCGGTGATACAGATCGGGCAGGTCGGCGTCCCGCGTTCGAGCCCCGACTACTTCCCGCTCTTCGTCATGAACCGCATACTGGGCGGCGCTTCGTCGGCGCGCATCAACCTGAACCTGCGCGAAGACAAGGGCTACACCTACGGGGCCAGCTCGTCGTTCAGCTTCCGGCGCGGCGCGGGGCCGTTCACGGCCGCCGCCCCCGTGCAGGGGTTCTCGACGAAGGAGTCGGTGATGGAGTTCATGAAGGAGCTGCGCGGCATACGCGGCGAGATGCCCGTGAGCGCCGCCGAGCTTGAGGGGGCGAAGCAGGCCATCGTCCGCGGCTTCCCGCGCGGCTTCGAGACTCCCGACCAGATCGCCAACGGCCTTGAGCTGATCGTGACCTACGATCTGCCCGACACCTACTTCAACAGCTACATCGAGCGCGTGCAGGCCGTCACGCTCGAAGACGTGAACCGCGTCGCCAACCGCTACCTCCAGCCCGACCGGATGGCGGTGGTCATCGTCGGCGACCGCAAGTCCATCGAGCAGGGACTCCGCACCCTCGACAACCTCGGCGAGAACATCAACGTCGTGGACAACGAGGGACGCCCCGCCACGCAGCAGGGCGGCGC
>JBEVKV010000304.1:0-5576 GCA_040509515.1 Pyrinomonadaceae bacterium
CCACCGGCCTGGGCGAGGACGCCGAGCGCAACCCCGACCGCCTCGAGCACTTCGGCATCGCCACGGTCGAGGCCATGTCCGCCGGCGCGGTGCCGGTCGTGTACGGCTCGGGCGGTCAGCAGGAGATCGTGACTAACGGTGTAGACGGACTCTGCTGGGATTACACGGCGGGACTCGTGAGTCAGACGCTCGGGCTGGTCAACGACCCCGACCTGCGCGCGCGTCTGAGCAGGCAGGCGGTCGTGTCGAGCGAGAGGTTCGGCAAGAAGGCTTTCGCCGCGAGCGTCGACCGGCTGGTCGGGCGGTTACTGTCCGGCGAAACTGCGCGAGCATCGGCGGGCTCTTAAACTTCGGCCGGCGGCTATAGCGCGTCGAGCCGCCACACGCCCAGACACTTCCCCAGTTCGGCGTCCTCCACAATCAGCTTCAGCGGCGGCGGGAAGTTAAAAGGCGGCGACTGTAGATTCACAGACCGCCAACCGCCGTCCGGGCAATCCGTGTTCTCACTCACGGACGTGTGCGTCGTGCACAGAAGATGTTTCGCGCCCGACTTCCTGAAATTCTCTACGGCGGCGTTGATGCGCGCGAACGAAAGATGAATCAGACAGTCGCGACACAAAATCGCGTCGGCGGCCGGCAGCTTGTCTTTCGTAACGTCCAGAACGACGAAGGTTCTTCCCTCCCCGCCGTAGAGGCGGCGGTTGCGTGCGACCAGATCGGGCACCACGTCGGCGCCAATGTATTCGACCGCCCCCAGTTTCGTATGCCGCATCCAGTTAAAGTCGCCGCACGGGGCGTCGAGCAGCGTCGCCGCGTGGAGTTCGTTGAGCAGGGGCGGGAGTTGCGCCATAATCGTCGCGGCGCGCGCCACGGTCGAGCCCCTGCCGGAGACCGACTCAGGGTCTTGCCATAAATTCTTGTGGTAAATTTCGGAGAAGACCGTCTCCAGCGAAGGGCGTCGCATCGCTTCGAGGGCTTCGCGGTAGGCCGCAACTGCCCCCGGGAACCTTGACTTGATGAAGGACTTGATTGGCCCGGCCGCACTCATTGTTGAACCGCCTCCCTCGCAGGCGTCATGGAAAATTAAACGGCGACTATGCCATCAACTCTCCGACGAAACGGCTCGGCACTGGAGCGACCCGCGCGCGCGGCCCTGATTATCGCCCACCCCGGGCACGAGCTGCGAGTTCACGGCTGGCTCGAAGAGGCGCTCCCGCCTGTCTGTGTCCTCACGGACGGTTCCGGCCGCACGCAGCGTTCGCGGCTCGATTCTACCACCCGGGTTCTCGAAGCGGCCGGGACTGTCCCCGGCCCCGTCTACGGCGCGATGAGCGACGTGGAACTCTACACGGCCGTCCTCGATCACGACCACTCCCCATTCACCCGCGTCGTCGACGACGTGGCGGACATGCTACTCCGCGAGCAGATAGACCGCGTAGCAGGCGACGCGGAGGAGGGCTACAACCCGGCGCACGACGTATGCCGGCTCGTCATCAACGCGGCGGTCAGGCTGGTCAATCTCACGAGCCGGAGGCAGATCGCCAACTACGATTTCACGCTGGTCGCCCCCCCCGGTCACTGTCCAGAGGCGCTCCGCGCCGACTCGATTCGACTCGACCTCGACGATGCGGCATTCGCGCGCAAGCTCTCGGCGGCGCGCAACTACCCGGAGCTACAAGCAGAGGTGGAGGCCGCGCTGAGCGGCGCCGGAAGCGTCGGCCTGCGTGAACACCCCGACCTCGCCCGACGCGCCGGCCCGGACTTCGGTGAAACGTGCGCGCCCGACTTCAGCGTGGAGTGGCTGCGGCCCGTAGACGCCCGCGCCGAAACGCCCGCGCCCTTTGCGGGCAAGCTCCCCTTCTATGAAGAGTACGGCGAGCGGCAGGTCGCGGCCGGGCATTACACGCGCGTGCTGCGCTACCGCGAACACATGCTGCCGCTGGCCGCCGCGCTGGATTCCCACGTCGAGAGGAGCAGTTGATGGCTGGGCTGAAAGTCCTCATTGCCAACGCCACGATGGCTTCGCTCACGGGAACCGAAACCTACGTTCGCGACCTCGCGCTCGGGCTTCTGCACAAAGGGCACACGCCCGTCGTCTACGCCCCGGAACTGGGCGAGCTGGCCCGGCAGTTGCGCGCCGCCACCGTGCCGGTCGTAGACGACCTTAGCGCACTGGGATTTACTCCCGACATCATCCACGGGAACCATAACACCGAGATGATGACCGCGCTGCTTCACTTCCCCGGCGTGCCGGCGGTCTTCTTCTGTCACAGTTGGACTGACTGGGTGTCGTCGCCGCCCGCGCACCCGCGCGTCCTCGCGTACGTCGCCGTGGACGACACATGCCGTGACCGGCTTCTGTGCGAGCACGGCATTCCGGAGGAACGGCTGCGGGTCGTACTGCACGCCGCCGACCTCGAACGGTTCCGGCCGCGCGGGCCGCTGCCGGAGCGGCCCCGCCGCGCACTCATCTTCAGTAACAACGCCAACAAGTGGACACACCTCGCCGCCGTGCGTGAGGCGTGTACGCGCGCCGGAATCGAGCTGGACGTGGTCGGCGCAGGGGTTGACGCGCAGACTTCCAGCCCCGAGTCGATTCTCGGCAACTACGATCTGGTCTTCGCAAAAGCGCGTTGCGCGCAGGAAGCTCTCGCGGTCGGCGCGGCCGTCATCCTGTGCGACGCGCGCGGGAGCGGCCCGCTCGTGACGGCGGACGAATTGGAGAAACTCAGGCGGCTCAACTTCGGCATCCGTGCCCTCGGCGAGAGAATCGACCCAGACCTGCTGCTGCGCCAGATAGGGCGTTATGACGCGGCGGACGCGGCGGAAGTCTCCAGACGTTTCCGCGCCGGCTCCGACCTCGGCTCGGTCGTCGAAGACGCTCTCGCGCTCTACCGCGATGTCATCACAGAGCACAAGGGGCTGCCCGCCGCAGACCCTTTGGCAGAGGCGAGAGCGGCCGCCGACTTCATGCGCTGGCTGACACTGACCACGCGGCGGAAGCAGGCCGAGTGTGAGTCGATGCTGGCGAACTCTTTAACTTTGCGTCTGCGAAATCGCGTCGGGGAAATCCCTTTGGCGGGGAGACTCATGGACGGGCTCGCGAAACTGGCCCGCCGCGGCGGCGGCGTGTGAACGACGCGGGGCGCGGGTGCGACTGTTCACACTTCGTAGCCCAGTTCTTTCAACAGGTCACCGGCGACGAGTTGGAACTTTTGTCGCTCTTCGGCGCTCATCTCCTGCTTCCATGCGAAGACGCGTCCCGGGTCGGGCGGCGCCGTCGTACGTTCCTGTTGGCGGAACCTCTCTTCCCGGGTCAGCAGCGGCGTGCCGTCGGCGCGCGAACGCCCCTTGTGCTCCCTGAGCCGCTCCGGCGTCCGCGTGTAGTAGCTCAACATGGCGGGTTCAAAACTCAACCCGACGTAGGCGCAGACTCGTTCGAGGGTCTCCGACGTTTTGAGAATCAAATCCTCGTAGCGAATCTCCATGTAGTCCCGGCGGCCCAGACCGGCCCGCCGCGCCGCGAGCACACAGTCACGCCAGTACGCCGCACGCGTCTCGATCTCCCGGCCGGGCGAGAACCACATCCCGCTTAGAGACAATGCGGCGTCGCGCCCGTCGCGGATGATGTGGATGAAATGCGCCTCGGGCAGTACGCGCCTGATGTCGTCGAGGCTCAGGCAATAAATCGGCGTCTTGTCGCCCCATCGCGTTTTGCCCTGTCGAGCGGCATAGAGACGATAGAAGGCGCGATAGCCTTCCGAAACATTGAAGGGATTGATTTCGCTCAGGGCCGACCGGAAAGCTTCTTCCGCCAACTCGAAATCCGGCCAGGCCGGCGACTGCTCCGGGTAGTTAACAACCGCCCGAAAGAACCTCTCCCGAAGTCGGTTCCCTCTCCCCCTGAGCTTCGCGCCGAGCGTGAGAAACCCCGTCTCCGGCGGGATAGCCAACTCCGAGTGACTGTCCAGCATAAACCGCAGCAGCGTAGTCCCCGAACGCGGAGAGCCGACGATGATGGGCATGGGCGCGGGGCGAGAAACGTAGGAGCGCCGCCCGCGATAAACCGACTCCACTCGACCCCAGAACTCTTGCATGGCGCCCCTTGAACGAATGACCCGTATCAGGCCCGGCTTACTAATAGAGTATGATTGAGCTTCAAGCATCCGGCATCGTTTCGTCAACAGGGCGCGAACACCGCCCGGCAGTAATCACATGAGCATCTGGCAAATCATCCGTCGCTTAGTTCCCTTCATCAAGCCCTACGGCCGCTGGGTCGCCCTCTCGCTGGGGCTGACCCTGCTCGGGGCCTTAGCCGCGCAGGTCAACCCACTCGTCCTGCGTTACACGGTGGACACCATCGAGCGGCTTTTGAGTGAGGGGCGGACGGCGTCGCAGGGGGCTTCGCTCCTGCTGCTGATTAGCGCCGTCCTGCTCGGCAAGGAGGTCATCAACACGGGCGTGAGGTACGGGCAGAATCTGTTCGGCGAGAAGATTCGGGTCAACGTGTCGAGCCGGCTGACGCAGGCGGCCGTCGAAAGGATTCTCACCTACCGACTCGCCTTCTACACAGACCCGGACAACCAGACCGGCATCCTCCAGACGCGCATCGACCGCGGCGCAGAGAGCCTGACCAAGCTCGTGCAGAGCGCGTTCATAGACATCCTACCGCTCTTCGCCAGCTCGATTCTCGCGCTCGCCATCATGTTCCACGCCAACGTCTACGTCGGGCTGGTCGCGGCGGCCATCCTGCCGGTCTATTTTCTGCTGAGCCAGAGGCAGGCCACGATGCTCAAGGGCGGGCGGCGGGCCTTGCGCGCGCTGCGCGAGGAGAAGAACAACGGGCTGCACAACATCATCGAGTCCATCGTCGTCATCAAGTCGTTCGTGCGCGAGGAGTACGAGAAGGAGAAGCAGGCGCGGCTACAGCAGAATCTGGTCGGCGCTCAACTGAGGCAGCGGCAGACCAACTTCGTCTTCGACGGGCTCAAGACCTTCGTCGAGCAGATAGGCGTCGTGCTCATCATCATCCTGACCGCCTACCTCGTCCTGAACGGGCAGATTTCAATCGGCGCCATCATGTTCCACATCATGCTGTTCGGCAACGTCTCCGCCCCCATCCGCCAGCTCCACCGCATCTACGACGAGATGAACGACGCGCTGACTTACGCCGAGGGCTACTTCCAAATCCTCGACGCCGACGGTCAGGTCGAGGCGGCCGGCCAACTCGGCGTGTCGCGCCTCGAAGGCACTTTCGAGCTGCGCGACATAAGCTTCACCTACCCGAACGGCACGCAGGCGCTGCACCACGTCAACATGAAGATTCCGGGCGGCAGGACGGTCGCCTTCGTCGGCCTCTCCGGCGCGGGCAAGTCTACCCTGCTGAACCTCATGACCCGCTTCTACACGCCCACGAGCGGGAAGATTCTGCTCGACGGCAAGGAGCTTTCCGAGTACGAGACCGATTTGCTGCGCCGGAAAATCGGTCTGGTGCTTCAGAAGAATCACATCTTCAAGGGCAGCATCGAGGAGAACATCCGCTACGGCAAGATAGACGCCTCGTCCGGGGAGGTGGT
>JBEVKV010000305.1:0-3338 GCA_040509515.1 Pyrinomonadaceae bacterium
CGCAAATTCTCGTCTGTCCTGCTTTCTTTTCCTCTTTCACCACCCAACCCCGGCCCATGATTACATATAAAAAAAAAAACATAAAAACCCACCACTACTCCGTCAGGAGTGTGGAATGAAGATTTACGACGAAGAAGAGACCGTCATCAGTCGCGTGGGCGAGGAGCCGACGCTGGCGGACGAGCCGACGGTGGCGGCGACCGTGCCGGAGCCGGGCGCCGCGCCCGAGATTTCGCTCTTCCTGCCGGTGCTGAACGAGGAGCCGAACCTGCGCCCGCTCCACGTCAAGATTGACGAGGCGCTCGCGCTCCTCGGGCGCACGGCCGAGATTATCTACGTGGACGACGGCTCGACCGACGGCAGCCTCGAAGTCCTGCGCGAACTCGCGCGGCGCGACCCGCGCGTGCGGGTCGTCGCGCTCCGCCGCAACTACGGCCAGACCGCCGCGATGGCCGCCGGCATCGACGCCGCGCGCGGCAAGGTGCTCATCCCGATGGACGCCGACCTCCAGAACGACCCGGCCGACATCGCGCGCCTGCTGGAGAAGTTGGACGAGGGCTTCGACGTGGTCTCGGGCTGGCGCAAGGAGCGTCAGGACAAGATGGTCTCGCGCAAGATTCCGTCGATGATCGCCAACCGCATCATCTCGTTCATCGGCGGCGTGCGGCTGCACGACTACGGCTGCTCGCTGAAGGCTTACCGGCGCGAGTTCCTGAAAGAGGTCAGGCTCTACGGCGAGATGCACCGCTTCATCCCCATCTACGCCAGTTGGGTCGGCGCGCGCGTCACGGAGATTCCCGTGCGCCACCACCCGCGCACGATGGGCCAGTCGAAGTACGGGCTGTCGCGCACCTTCAAGGTCATGCTCGATTTGATGACCATCAAGTTCATGGCCTCGTACCACACGAAGCCCATCTACGTCTTCGGCATGTTCGGCTTCTCGTCGTTCATCATCTCGGCGGTGGCCTTCGTCTGGGCGCTGATACGCAAGCTGAGCGGCGAGTCGTTCATCCGCAACCCGCTGTTCACCATCACCATCGTCATGTTCGCCGTCGGCGTCCAGTTCATCCTGATGGGGCTGCTGGCCGAGATGCTCGTCCGCACCTACCACGAGTCGCAGTCGAAGACCATCTACGCCGTCCGCGAGCGCCTCGGCTTCCGCGACGAGGAGTGACGAAGCGGTTTTTGAGCCGCCGTCAGAAAAATTTCGCTCTCCCTCTGGCGGCCGTGTTGTATCTTGGCGGCGATGCGCGAAGAGTTCGAGCGGGTCTATGAAAAGCTGCGCGCGTGGTGCCGCGAGCGTGGCTACGCCGGCCACGACCCCTTCGACGCGCTCAACAGCCGGCTCTTCCGCGCGACGCCGCTCCGGCACTCACGCCTCGCGCGCCTCGCGTGGACGCAAGCCTTCAAACGCTCGCCCGTCAACCTGCGCGCGCCCGCCTTAGTCCCCGCACAAAGAAACTCGAAGGGCACGGCGCTCTTCGCGCTCGCCGCGCTCTCGCGCCTGCGCGCGACGGGCGACGCGGAAGACGCGCGCGAGGCGCGTTCGCTGTTAGACGACCTGCTGGCCGCGCGCGTCGAGACGCCGGCGGGGGGGGCGGCGTGGGGCTACAACTTCGACTGGCAGGGGCGGGCCTTCTACGCGCCGCGCGGCACGCCCACGGTCGTGCCCACGGCCTTCGCCGTCCGCGCGCTCGCCGAAGGCGTCGCCGCGCTCGACACGCCCGGCGAAGAGGGCACCGTCTCCCGCGGCGTCTGGGACTACGTGACGGCTTGTGCGGGCGCGTGCCAGTTCATCCTCGAAGACCTGCACCGCTCGGACGAGACCGACGAAGAAGTCTGCTTCAGCTACACGCCGCTCGACCGCACGCGGGTCTTCAACGCGTCGTTGCTGGCGGGCGAGGCGCTGGCGTCCGCGGGCGCGATTACCGGCCCGCGCCGCTGGGCCGACTACGCGCTGCGGGCCGCGCGTTACGTCGTGCGCCGCCAGCGCGCGGACGGGTCGTGGGCCTACGGCGCGGACTCTTATCAGGGTTGGTCGGACAACTTTCACACGGCCTTCGTGCTGACCTCGCTCGCGCGAATCCGCCGCGCCTGCGCGACGCAGCTTGAGTCGGACTCGGCGACGCGCGCAGCGATAGACGACGCAATCGGGCGCGGCTTCGACTTCTGGCGCGGGCGGTTCTTTCTTGCGGACGGTTGGCCGAAATACTACCATCGCTCGGCGCACCCGGCCGACGCGCACTCGGCCGGCGCCGCGCTGGTCGCGCTCGCCGAACTGCGCGACGCCGAGCCGGACGCAGACGAACTCGCGGGGCGGGTCGGCGCTTGGGCGCTGCGCGAACTCTACGACCCGCGCGGCTTCTTCTACTACCAGAAGCGACGCCTCTACACGGTGCGCACGCCCTACATGCGCTGGTCGCAGGCGTGGATGCTCTACGGGCTGGCGAGGACTTTGGAAGTGGACAGTAGACGGTAGACAGTAGACAGTAGGCTCCGCTTGACGTGGGTTGATGACGACAGCCCGGCCGCCCGGCTCAGGAAAGTTCTTCTACTGTCTACCGTCTACCGTCTACTTCTTTATGCTCCTCTGGATTGACTTGGCGAACTCGCCGCATGTGCCGTTCTTTCGCGCGCTGGCCGAAGAGTTTCGCGCGCGCGGGCACGAAGTCTCCGTGACGGCGCGCGAGTTCGCGCAGACGGTCGAGCTGGCCGAGGCCGCGGGCCTGAGCCCGACGGTCGTCGGCGGACACGGCGGCGGGCGTCTGTCGGGGAAGGCCGGCAACCTTCTGGGGCGCGCGTGGGCGCTGGCGCGTTGGGCGCGCGGGCGCGGGTTCGACCTCGCCGTCGGCCACAACTCTTACTCGCAGGTTCTGGCGGCGCGGCTGTTGGGGTTGCGCTCCGTGACGCTGATGGACTACGAGCATCAGCCCGCGAACCACCTCGCGTTTCGTCTGGCGTCGCGCGTGGTCGTCCCCGCCGCGTTCCCCGAAGATGCGCTCCGGCGCTCGGGCGCGCGCCCGTCGAAGGTCAGGCGCTACGAAGGCATCAAGGAGGACGTTTACCTCGCGGACTTCGCGCCCGACCCGCGCTTCCCACGACTTCTGAGCGAGCGCTTCGGCTTCGACTTGGAGAGGGACGCGCTCGTCGTCGTCCGCCCGCCCGCGAGCGAGGCGCTGTACCACCGCTTCGAGAATGAGCTGTTCGCCGAACTGCTCTCGCGCCTGCTCGCGCAAAGGGGCGTCAAGGTCTTGCTGCTCGCGCGCGGCGACGAACAGCGCGAGGCGCTGTCGGCGCGCTTCGCCTCCGCGAACCTCTTCGCGCCGCGCGAGGCGCTC
>JBEVKV010000306.1:0-9051 GCA_040509515.1 Pyrinomonadaceae bacterium
GGCGCCGTGACGGCATAACAGCCGGTTTCGCTGCTGCGTTTGATTTATCACGGGAAGCCTTTCAAATACAACCCGCGAAGGACTCGCGTCAATTTGTCGCCGTGAAAATGGGTCGGCGAGTCAACGGCCCGCAGCGCCGGGCGAAAGGCGCGGCGCTGCGGGCTGGTTAATGAAGGCTGAGTTTTGTTATCGGCTACGGCAGCGCCGTCACCTCGGCGGCGTCCGCCGGGGGCAGGTACGCCGCCCCCCGAGGTGCGGCGTCCACCGCTTCCTCGGCGCGCTGCGTGTATCTGAGCGCGTGACGCCAGTTAGCAACGACGGTGTGGTTGATGCTCTGAGGATTTATGCCGACGACGGACGCGCCGTCGGGTGCCGCGTAGCTGCTGACGGCCACGGTAAGCGCGGCCCGGGGGTATGTCTTTCTCCACCAGAAGAGTCCGTCCGCGTATGCCTGCCGGGCGTTGCGCAAAAGGCTTCTCGTCCTGCTCTCCGGAAGCTGGTCTAGGATCTGCCACACGGGGGCGTTGACGGCTTCAAAGTCAGCTTCAAACTTCGGCAGCGTGACCCCGGCGACTTGGCCCCTCTCCTCGAAGGCGTTGAGCGAGTCATAGACGCGCACGGCGCCGGCCAGCCGGCGCAGCAGCGCGGCGGCTTGGCCGGCGAGTATCCGATCTGTCTCCCGCTCGGACTGTAGCTCCCTCAGCGCCTCCCGCGTGGCGCCGTCAGTCGCGCCCCGGTGCCAGTCCACGACCGCCTTCGCCCAAAGCGCGTGCAGCCGTGCTTTCGCTAAGAGAAGTGGGCGGGGCTCGCCGCGCGCGTCCTCGCAGAGGCGGCGGTAGCGCCCCGGTTTTTCCGACTGGCAAGAACGCGGAACGTCCTCAACCTCGCGCTTCCCTCTCAGCGCGGCTTCGTAAAAGCGGGTCGCCGTCGCGACATCGGTCTGAATGTCACCCTCGGGCAGCCCGGCGACCTCGGCCCGAACACCCAGGATGAGTTCCCCTATTACCCTCACCTTACCCGCGTCATTAACGTCCCCCGCCGACAGCCCGTCTAACTCCTGAAGCTTGGCGAGCAATTTGTCGGCCTTCCGCAGTACCTTCTGCTTCACGGGCGGCGTCTGGCCGAACGCGGCTGCGCTCGACAGACACAGTGCCAGCAGGGCGAGCGGCGCGGCGAAGAGCCGTTCTTTCCGAGAACGGAGACGCCGACCGGCGCGCGCAGCGATGTTAGTCAGCAGAGTCATCGGGTTCACTTCGGGCGCTGACGAGGCGCGGCAGCAGACAAGAGCCTTCTCCCACCGGGAGAAGGCGTCGTGGCGTAGCACGCGACTCGCTTGAATCGCAACTGCCGTGCCGCCTCGCTCGGCACACACGCCGGCCGCGGCCTGACGCGTGTTTCCCGCCTTTCCTTCCGCATGACACGAGGCGGGCTCGATGTCGTTAAGGGCCGGGCCGAGCGGCGGGTGGGGCGGAACGGATGGGCCGCGGGCGAAAAGGGGCGACAGGAATGAACAGTGTGCAATAAAGCGGTAAAGGCAAATATTGTCCGGCACTACATGAATGTGCTATGTTCAAGACCTCTCCCGGCTCTGTCGATGTCCTCAGAAGAAAGATGAGGCGGGAGTGTGGTTAGATCGAATGTATCCGCCGGCCGGCATTCGGGGCGCTGGCGACGCCCTTTAAGATTACTCCGGCGGCGCCGTTGGGAAGCCCTTTAAGTGCGAAGAATGTCTGTGGTAACGCCGGTCGAAGTGGCGCATACGCGGAGTCGTTTGCCAGCGCATCCTCTTCACCACCCAGCGCTGGGAGGGCTCACGTTTAATGGGGCGCTATGAATCTCCTCACTACCATCCTTGTCGTTGACGACTCTCCCGACAGGTTAGAGTTGCTGGCCCTGGTGCTGCGGCGGGCCGGCTATCCCGTGGAGACCGCCGCCGACGGGCGGGAAGGTCTTGAACTAGCCCACCGCCGGACGCCGGACCTGATCATCAGCGATGTCTCCATGCCGTGGATGGACGGCATCGAGTTATGCCGCCGCATCAGGGCCGACGAAAAGCTGCGGCTGGTGCCCATCATGTTGCTCACCGCCCTGCGTAAGGACTCGGAGAGCGTGCTGGAGGGGCTGCACGCCGGCGCCGACGATTACCTGCAAGCGCCTTATGAGCCTACGTTCCTCATCGCTAAAGTCGAGCGACTGCTGGCCCGCCACGCGCTGGAGAAGGCGTTAAAAGCCAGCCGCCAGCAACTCCAGTTCATCACCGACACCGCGCCCATCTATATCGCCCACTGTGACGCGCAGAAGCGATACAAATTCGTCAACCGGGGGTATGTCGAACGGTTCGGGGTCAGCGCCGAGGAGGTGGTCGGCAAACGGATCGCAGACGTGTTGGGGGCCGAAGCTTACCAAAGCATCGAGCCGTACATCGAGATCGCCCTGAGAGGGAAATCCGTCGAATTCGAGGCGGAGGTTCAGTATGAACAACTCGGCGGGCGCTACGTGCACGTCGCCTACGCACCGGAGTTCGGCGAGCGGGGCGAGGTCGAGGGGTTCGTCGCCGTCGTCACCGACGTTAGCGAGAGAAGGCGCGCCGAAGAGGCCCTGCGAGAGAGCCGACAGAGGTTGGTCAGGGCGCAGAAGGTGGCGCATATCGGCAACTGGGATTGGGATGTGCTTTCCGGCACTGTGGTCTGGTCGGATGAGATGTACAACCTGCACGGGGTCTCAAGTGAGGATTTCACTCCGACCTTCGAGGCGGTCCTGCGCTTTATTCACCCGGACGACGTGGGGCTGGTCAACAAGACGCTGGAAGTCGTGCTCAAAGAGGGCACATCTTTAAACATCGACTACCGCATTATTCTGCCCGGCGGCGCGGTGCGTACCGTTAACGCGCAATCAGAAGTCCACACAGACGAGAAGGGGCGCGCGGTCAAGGTAGTCGGCACCGTGCAGGACATCACCGAGCGCAAGCGAGCCGAGGAGAGGCACACGCAGCAGGAGAAGGAGCTGGCCGAGGCTCAAAGGCTGGCCCACATCGGCAGTTGGAGCGTCGTTCCGGAGACTGGCGTCACCAGCTGGTCTGACGAACACTTTCGGATGTTCGGTTATAATCCCCACGAAATTTTACTGACCCCCACCTCCTTCCTCGAACAAGTTCACCCCGAGGATCGCGGCCTGGCGCAGCAGATGATCGAACGGGCGCTCAGCACCGGTGAGCCGTTCAGCTATTACGTCCGCATCATCCGCAGGGACGGCGAGTTGCGGATCCTGCACGCGCGCGGTGAAGTGGTTCGCGACAATCAGGGCCGCCCCGTCAGGATGTTCGGCACCGCGCAGGACGTGACGGAAGTCTTCCGCGTGCAGGAGCGGCTGGAAAGCACGAACGAGCAACTGCGCGCGCTCTCCGTCCGGTTGGAATCGGCCCGCGAGGAAGAAGGCGTCCGCATCGCGCGCGAACTCCATGACGAACTCGGCGGAGCCCTGACCAGCCTCCGGTGGGATTTACAGAGCGTAAGTCAAAGACTAGCGGGTCTCGAAATCGAGGCGGGGACTAGGGCGCACGTCGAGGGCAAGGTCAATAGTATGAACGAACTGATCGATTCCAGCCTCGACACGGTGAGGAGAATCTCCTCGGAGTTGCGCCCGACGGCCTTGGACGATCTCGGCCTGACGGCGGCCATCGAGTGGAAGGCACGTCAGTTTCAGTCCCAGACCGGGATCACGGTCACATGTCATTCGCTGCCGGAGGCCGAGGGCGTCAGCCGCGCACAGGCTCTGGCCGTCTACCGCATCTTGCAGGAGGCGTTGACCAACGTGCTCCGCCACGCGCAGGCCACCCGGGTCGACCTCTTTCTGCACTGCACGGACGCCGAGTGTGGCCTGAAAATCGTCGATAACGGGAGAGGTTTTTCCGCAGAGGACAGCGGAGGCACCGGCTCGCTCGGGCTGCTCGGCATGCGTGAGCGCGCGCAACTGGTCGGGGGCGAGTTAAGTATCACAAGCGAGCCGGGGAAAGGTACGAGCGTGTTAGTGCGAGTGCGTCTTGAGGCGGTGACCGCCGAGGATTAGGTGTGCGGCAGCGCGAGCAGCCGGCAAACGCACAGGGGGAAGGCCATATGCTCAGAGTCCTCGTGGTTGACGATCACGAAGTCGTGCGTTCTGGCGTCAGAGGGATTCTCGCCGAGCTATCGGTACAGGCTGAGGTGGGCGAAGCCAGCACTACGCAGGAAGCACTCGATCAGGTGCGCGAACAGAAATGGGACGTGATCGTGCTCGATATCAGCCTGGAGGGGCGAAGCGGGCTCGACGTGCTGAAGGACATTCACGGCCTGCGCCCCAAACTCCCGGTGCTCATCCTGAGCAGCCACCGGGAGGAAGAGTACGCTCTCCGTGCCTTCAAGGCGGGGGCCGCCGGCTACGTCACGAAGGGCAGCCCGAGAGAGTGTTTGATCGAAGCGATTCATAAGGTGCGTAAAGGCGGCAGGTACATCAGCCCCTCCTTCGCCGAAACATTGGTGGGCCGCCTCGGGAACGAAGCCGAGAAACCACCCCACGAGAGCTTATCCGACCGTGAATTCGAGGTGCTGCGGATGATTGCGGCGGGCAAGAAACCCCGCGAAATCGCTGGCGAGTTATCCATTAGCGAAAAAACCGTCGGCACCTACCGCGCGCGCATTCTCGAAAAGATGGACATGAAAACCAACGCCGAGTTGATTCACTACGCCATCCAGAATCGCCTGCTGGACTAAAGTCTTCCTGTGGCGCGGCCGCTCCACCCCTGCCGCGACAGCCTTCTCTCTCCAAACCGCGCTTGGAAATCACCGGTGCGTCGGTGCCTGCTGCTGCTGCGGCTTTGTAGTGGAAAACCCTACAACGGGCCGTGCCGATATCCGACAATCATTAAACACCTTTGCTGATATTTTTCACCGGCCAAAGCATTTATCTTCGGTGCGGAGTTAAAGGGCCGGAGGTCTTGGGGCCGCTTTCGCCGACATGGGAAACAAGCTGAGGATACTGATAGCTGACGATACGAACGTTGTCCTCAGGCGCATCTCGCGCAGGGTCTCGGAAATCGACCGCGTCCATGTCGTCGGTCTGGCGAAGGATACGCTTGAGGGCATTTCGCTTTTCGACTCGCTGAAGCCGGACGCGGTGCTCCTCGACATACAGATGCCCGGCGGGGGCGGGCTCGACGTGTTGCGCCACATCAAGCGCAACAGGCCGCGCGTGACGGTGCTGATGATGACCAGTTCCCCGCAACCGCATTACCGGGCGGCCTCCGTCCGAGACGGGGCCGACTTCTTTTTTGATAAGGCTAATGACCTGAAGGGAATCCTAACGGTGATTAGCGACTTGGCACAGGGTCTTGATAATTAGGTGCCCGCCGCGGCTCGCGGCGGGCGGCATCGTTCGCAGAGATCACAATTAATGAGTCTTGAATACGCAGCAGAAGAAGAGCCGGTGGCCGGGCGAGCGGACGAGGCCGGAAGCTACGCCGAGAGCATCGTCGAGACGGTGCGCCAGCCGCTCATCGTCCTCGATCAGGAGTTGCGCGTGAAGACCGCCAACAGGGCTTTTTACCAGACCTTCAAGGTGACGGCGGCGGGGACGGAAAACACGTCGCTCTTCGAGCTGGGAAGCGGCCAGTGGAACATCCCCGCCCTGCGATGCCTGCTGGAGGAGATCCTTCCCCAAAACGCGCAGATCGAAGAGTACGAAGTCGAGCACGAGTTCCCCTTGATAGGACGGCGGACGATGCTGCTGAACGCGCGCAGCCTCCGCGACGAAAACCTCACCCCGCGGCTGATTCTGCTCGCCATCGAGGACGTGACCGAGCGCAGGCGCGCCGAGGAAGCGCTGAAGATATTTTCCGCCAAACTCGAACGGAGCAACCGCGAACTGCAAGATTTCGCCTCCGTCGCCTCACACGATTTGCAGGAGCCGCTGCGCAAGATACAGGCGTTCGGCGACCGGCTGAAAGGCGTCTGCGGCGACGCGCTCGGCGAGCAGGGGCGCGACTACCTTGAGCGGATGCAGGCGGCGGCCCTGCGGATGCAGACGTTGATTAACGACCTGCTGACGTTCTCCCGCGTCGAGTCGCAGGCCCGGCCTTTCACCACGGTCGATCTCGGCGTCATCACGCGCGAGGTGTTATCCGATCTGGAAGTACAGGTCGAGCGGAAGGAGGCCGTGGTCGAAGTCGGCGAGTTGCCGGTGATTGAGGCCGACCCGCTCCAGATGCGGCAGTTGATGCAAAATCTAATCAACAACTCACTCAAATATCGCCGCGAGGGCGTCCCCCCCGTGATCAAAATCCGGGGCGAAGTTCTACCAGACCGGCGTCGCCCACCCTCCGCGGGGCAGGCTCAAGCCGGGAAGCTTTGCCGAATCAACGTGGAAGATAACGGCATCGGGTTCGACGAAAAATATCTCGACCGCATCTTCGTCGTTTTCCAGCGCCTCCACGGGCGCATGGAGTACGAAGGGACGGGCGTCGGGCTGGCCGTCTGCCGCAAGATCGTCGAGCGCCACGAAGGGCAGATCACGGCCCGCAGCGAACCGGGGCAGGGGGCGACTTTTATCGTGACGCTGCCCGTGCGCCAGCCAAACGGGGAGACGCGACTATGAGCAGCGAGCGTAAACCAATCACCATCCTGCTGGCGGACGACGACGAGGACGACCGCATGTTGGCCAGAGAGGCTCTGGCCGAGAGCCGGCTGGCCAACGACCTGCACACGGTGGGCGACGGGGAGGAGTTGATGGATTACCTGTTGCGGCGTGGGAAGTATAAGGTGCTGGCGGACTCGCCCCGCCCGGGACTGATCCTCCTCGACCTCAACATGCCGAAGATGGACGGGCGCGAGGCTCTTAAAGAGATCAAGTCGCACCCCAGCCTCCGGCAAATCCCGGTCATCGTGCTCACCACCTCGAAGGTGGAGGAGGACATCTACCGGACGTACGACCTCGGCGCGAATTCATTTATCACCAAGCCGGTGATGTTCGACTCTCTGGTGAAAGTGATGAGAGACATCGGTAGGTACTGGTTCGAGATAGTCGCCCTGCCCGAAGGAAAAACTGGAGATTCGAATGACTGACTTACCCTCGCTCAAGGTGCTTCTCGTCGAGGACGACGAGGACGACTACGTGATAGTCCGCGACCTGCTCTCGCAGAGCGAAGGCAGCAGGTTCACCCTGACATGGGTCGCCACCTACCAGGAGGCGCTCGAAGCGATCGGGCGCAACGCCCACGACGTGTGCCTCATCGACTACCGCCTGGGCGAGTACAACGGGGTCGAACTGCTGCACGCGTCCCGCGCTCTGGGTCGCAGGATGCCCGCGATCATGCTCACCGGGCAGGCCGATTACCACGTAGACCAAAAGGCGATGAAGGCCGGGGCCTCGGACTACCTGATCAAGGACGAGCTCAACACGTCCCTGCTCGAACGCTCGATCCGCTACGCCATCGAGCGTAACGCGACGCTGGAGGCGCTGCGCGAAAGCGAGAACAGGTACCGGCGGATCGTCGAGACCACGAACGAAGGCATCTGGATGCTCGACGCCGAAGGGCGCACCAGCTACGTCAACCCCCGCATGACCGAGGTGCTCGGGTACATCGCGGACGAGTTGCTGGGCCGCTACTGCGGTGACTTCATGGACGACCGCGCGCAGGCGGCGGAGAATCTTGAGCGCCAGCGGCGGGGCATGGCCGAACAGTACCAATTGCAGTTGCGCCACCGCGACGGCAGATGGCTGTGGGTGAACGTGTCCGCCACCCCCATGTTTAACGAGGACGGCGAGTTCACCGGCTCGCTCGCGATGCTGACCGACATCACCGAGCGCAAGCGAGCCGAGGAGGCGTTGCGCCAGGCGGACATGCGGGCGATTGAGGAGTACGAGCGTTTGGTCGGGAGGATCGCCTTTCTGGCGCAGACGCTTGGCACGGCGCGCGACCTGACGACGATCTACCGGGCCACGTCCGATTTTGCCGTCGCTTCAACCGGGTGTGCGGGTGTCATCGTCTCGCTCTACGACGCACAAGACGAATTATGCACGACCGCCTACGCGCGCTGGGGCGGGCAGGAAGTTGAAGTGTCGGGGCTGCCGCCGATACCGGTGTCAGACAATCCTCACGGCCGCGCTGTCGTCACCGGCGTCTTGGTCATCACGGACGATCTTCAGGCGGCGCCGCGCCTCCGCGCGGTCACCGGTGGCACGATCAGCACAGCCCCTCCGCCCCCCCGGTCTTCGCTGATCGTCCCGATGTCTATCATGGGCCGCACCGTGGGGGCGGTCGAAGTCCTGAGCACCGAGCCGTTGTCTTCCCAACAGGTACACGCGACCGCGATGCAGATGGCGGCCAACCTCGCGGCGAGCGCCATCGAGAACGTGCGTCTCATTGAGCAAGAGCGCCTGCGTGCCGAACAACTCAGGCAGTCGCAAAAGATGGAAGCCGTGGGGCAGCTAGCGGGGGGCGTGGCGCACGACTTCAACAACCTGCTCACGGCCATCACAGGTTACAGCGACCTGACGCTCAGAAAGCTCGAGCATGGCGGCCCGCTGCGGGCCAACATCGAGGAGATCAAGCGAGCGAGCGGGCGCGCCGAGATATTAACGCGCCAACTTCTGGCTTTCAGCCGTCAGCAGGTTCTCAAGCCTAAGGTCTTCAACCTCAACGTCGTCATCTCCGACATGGAGAAAATGCTGAAGCGGCTCATCCAAGAAGACATCGACATCAGGCTACAACTGGCGCCGGAGGTCGGGCAGATCAAGGCCGACCCGGGGCAGATCGAGCAGGTGATCGTTAACCTCGCCGTCAACGCCCGTGACGCCATGCCGTGCGGGGGCCGGCTGTCCATCGAGACTTCCAACGTAGAGTTGGACAACGGTCATGATGACGAACACGTCGCCGCCATCGGCTCTGGCTCTTACGTGATGTTGACGGTCAGGGACACGGGCGTAGGCATGGACGAGAATACGAAGGGGCGAATCTTCGAGCCCTTCTTCACCACTAAGGAGGCGGGTAAAGGAACGGGCCTCGGGCTGTCCACGGTGTTC